>NZ_FSRL01000001.1:2478000-2787750 GCF_900142295.1 Vannielia litorea | reverse complement strand
CTTCAACGCCAATCCCGTCGAGGAAACGCTGAACCGACTGGCAGAGCACGTCTTGCCCGCATTCGAATAAGGAACACAGCATGACAAGAAAGATCCTCATCACCGGTGCAACAGATGGCCTTGGTCGTGCGACCGCAGCGGCATTGGCAAAGCAAGGGCACGAGATCATCGCACACGGTCGAAATGCTCAGAAGCTTGACGCGCTGAAAGCCGAAGTCGGTGCAAACATTTCGACCGTGCAGGCTGACATGTCCGACCTGGCGCAAGTTGCCCGGATGGGACGCGCCCTTGTCAAAGCCCATGACCGGATCGACGTGGTGATCAACAATGCCGGTGTCTTCAAGACGTCACAGCCGCGCTTGGGCGATGGCATGGACGTGCGGTTCGTCGTCAACACCTTCGCCCCCGCCCTTCTGTCGAACCTTCTGCTCCCCATCGTGCCAAGAGCCGGCCGGTTGGTGCATCTGTCCTCTGCCGCACAAGCGCCGGTCGATCTTGACGCCATGACCGGCACGCGACAGCTGCAAGACATGGAAGCCTACGCCCAAAGCAAGCTGGCCCTGACGATGTGGAGCCAGGACTTTGCGTCGAAACACCCCGATGGCCCGGTCTCGGTCGCCGTCAACCCCGGCTCGCTTCTCGCCACCAGAATGGTGCGGGAAGGGTTTGGAACATCTGGCAACGACCTGAACATCGGCGTCGACATCCTGACCCGCGCGGCCCTTTCAGATGAGTTCGCAAAGGCATCAGGAAAGTATTTCGACAATGACAGCGGGCGATTTGCGCCCCCCCATGCCGACGCCGCCAATGCAGCGAAGGTTGCGCGTGTGATTGCGGTCATCGAAGCCCAGATGGCCAATTAGACAGGCCTGACGTTGAGAGCCCCCTCAGACGACTGGCAAAAGCGAAGCGGAGCGCGTCATGGTCTGGGCAGGGTCACTGCATCGCCGACATTCGCCCGCCGCGCAGCATTCGGTATCTCGAGCTCCAGGCGAACGCTCTCTGTCGCGGCATCGTGATGCGCTTGCCTTGGCGGAGGCGGTCGAGATCCGAGAGGGAGGGCCGCCCCGACGAGGGCCGAGACCGGAGTTTGGTGTGACGTCCAGGGTGATGCAGGGCGCCCCGTCAAAGGGGCCATGCGCTGCACAGGATTTCGAGCCCGGGATGTGTCGATGGCAAGGATACGGCGGCGTGGCCCGATGGTTCGCTTCTTTCAAGTTGACAAATTTCGTTCGATTGTCCAAACGTCGAAAACTTGACCCCAGGTGTGCGGCATGAACGAAACCGAACAAGCATTGCTCGAAGCCGCGCTGCGGGTGTTTTCGCGCTACGGCGTCAAGCGCACCAGCATGAGCGACCTTTGCGACGAGGCCGGCGTGTCTCGTCAGACCTTCTACAACAACTTCCGCAACAAGGACGACATCCTCCGCGCGCTCATCCAAACCTACACCGAACGTGCGCTTGCCGCGATCGACGCGGGTCGCAAGACGCGCGGGGGGCTTGGCGAGCTGCTCGACCTGGTCTTCGAGCAGACGGTCATCGCGGGCCATGACATGTGCGCCGCGATGCCCAATGCCGAGGATTTCGTCGATGGCGTCCATGCCGGCAGCCAGGACGAGATCGAGGCCGCGGGCGAACGATTCCGCGAGGTGATCGCGGATATCCTGGCGCCTCACACATCCGCGCTGAACGCCAAGGGGTTCGACGTGACCACTCTTTCGGATTTCGTGCAGCGCGCCTCCAAGGCGGCGGGGCGAAATACGCGCGACCGCCAACATCTTCTCACCCAACTTGCCACACTGCGCAGGCTTTGCCTCTGCGCAGCCGGGCAGGCGGGCGACAGCTGAACAAGGATAGTCCTGATGACCTCTCTGCCCCGTGATGCGCGGCTTGGCGCGCTGGCCCGCATGGGCGCCGCCGTCCTGATGACGGCACTTGCCCATGTGGCGCTCGCCTCCCCGGTGCGCGCCGAGCCCCCGGTCGTCAAGCTGACCGAGGTCACCGCCGGTGCGGGCGAACTGCGGCGCGTCTTCTTCGGCAAGGTCGTGGCCCGCGAAACCGTCGACCTGGCCTTCCAGGTGGGCGGACAAGTGGTCGAATTTCCGGTCGAAGAGGGGGCGGCGGTGCCGAAGGGCGGGCTTGTTGCACGGATGGATCTGGAGCCCTTTCAGCTTGCGCTCGACGAGGCAGAGGCCCGCAAGGCCCAGGCCAGGCGCACCCTCGACAGGTATCAGAAGCTCGTCGGCTCGGCGGTTTCCGAATCCAATCTGGAAGATGCGGAAACCCAGGATGAACTGGCCGAGATCGCGCAGCGGAATGCAGAGCGTTCGTTGCGGCAGGCAACCCTGCACGCGCCTTTTGACGCCATCGTCGCTGCCCGGCTGGTGCCGAACCATTCCACCGTCAGCGCGGGCACGCCGGTGGCGAGGCTGCATGACATGTCGGATCTGAGGATCGAGATCGACGTGCCGGAGACGCTCTTTCAGCGCGCTGGCCAGGACCCCGACCTGACCCTCACCGTGGAGTTCCCCGCCAGCGACCGGTCGTTCCCCCTGGAAATCCGTGAGTTCAACGCCGAGACCGCCGAGGTCGGGCAGACCTATCGCCTCACTCTCGGCATGGCGGCGCCCGCCGGCCTGACCCTGCTGCCCGGCTCGTCCGCCAAGGTCAGCGCTGTTCTGAAGACCGGGCCCAGCCGCATTGAACTGCCGGCCTCCGCCATCGTGATCGGCAATGACAGCGACACCTACGTCATGGTCTTCGAACCCACGGGCGCCGGGACCGGCACCGTCACCGCCACTCCGGTCGACATCACCGCATCCGACCGCGGCACGGTCGAGGTCACCGCGGGGCTGGAGCCGGGCCAGGAGGTCGTGGCCATCGGCGCCGACCAGTTGACCGACGGCGCCGAAGTCCGCCGCTTCACCGGCTTCGGAGACTGACCCCATGGACATCGCGCGCCTTTCCATAGACCGGCCGGTCTATACCTGGATCATCATGCTCATCTGTCTTCTGGGCGGCATCTGGGGCTTTGCCTCGCTCGGCCGCCTGGAAGACCCGGCCTTCACCATCAAGACGGCCGTGGTGGTCACGCAATACCCCGGGGCCTCTGCCGAAGAGGTGGCGCTGGAAGTGACCGAGCCGCTGGAATCGCAGATCCAGAAGATGGGCGAGGTCAAGGACATCCAGTCGATGAACCAGCCCGGGTTGTCCTGGATCACGGTCAACATGAAGGACACCTACGACGGCACCGAACTGCCGCAGATCTGGACGAAGCTGCGCAACCGCGTGGCAGAGGCCGCCCTGCCCGCCGGGACCACGCCGCCCTTCGTCAATGACGGTTTCGGCGATGTCTACGGGCTCTATTACGCTGTCGTCGCGCCGGGCTTTTCGGATGCCGAGGTCAACCGGCTCTCCACCTACCTGCGGCGCGAACTGCTGGCGGTGGACGGGGTGGCGGACGTGGCGCTCTCGGGCGTGCCGAACGAAATGATCTATATCGAGCCCGATCCCGCGCTGACCGCAACCCTTGGCCTTTCGCCCGCAGCCGTGCTGGGCGCAGTGGCCAGCGCAAACGAAATCGTCGACGGCGGCACGTTGCAAGACAAGGACGGGCGCACGCTGGTGCAGCGCCCGGAGGGCTCCGACAGCGTGTCGGAAATCGCGGCGCTCTCGGTCGGGGTCGGCGGGCAGGTCGTCAACCTCGCCGATTTTGCGCATATCTACCGTGGGACAGAGGCCAACCCCGGCCTGATCGTCCGCCACAATGGCATGGACGCCTTCACGCTCGGCGTCGCCGGCAACGCCACCGAGAATATCGTCGAGGTCGGCAAGCGCGTCGACGCCCGGCTCGATACGCTGCGCGCCACCCTGCCGCTGGGGATCTCAGTTCAGTCGATCTATCGCCAGCACACCGTGGTCGAGGAGGCGTCGAACGCCTTTCTCGTCAACCTCGCCATGTCGGTCGGCATCGTTGTTGTGGTGCTCGCGCTCTTCATGGGCTGGCGCGCCGCTATTGTCGTCGGCTCGACCCTGCTCCTGACGGTCGTCGGCACGCTGTTCTTCATGAACCTCGCTTCCATCGAGATGGAGCGGATCTCGCTCGGCGCGCTGATCATCGCCATGGGGATGCTGGTCGACAATGCCATCGTCGTGGCGGAAGGCATGCAGATCGCCATGCGCCACGGCAAGACCTCCCGCGAGGCCGCGACAGAAGCCGCCAGCAAGACGCAAATCCCCCTGCTCGGTGCCACGGTGATCGGCATCATGGCCTTCGCCGGGATCGGACTGTCACCGGATGCCACCGGCGAATTCCTGTTCTCGCTCTTCGCCGTGATCGCCATATCGCTTCTGCTCTCGTGGGTGCTGGCGATCACCGCGACGCCGCTCCTGGGGCACTACTTCTTCTGGCGGGGCAACGATGACGGCGGCGACAGCTACGACGGCGCGCTGTTTCGCGGCTACGCGGCGGTGCTGCGCGCCTCGATCAAGCTGCGCTGGCCGGTGATCGCGGCGCTGGTTGCAGGGACGGCCGTGTGCTACGCGCTTTTCGGCCAGATCAAGCAGCAGTTCTTTCCCGACAGCAACACGCCGCTCTATTTCGTCCACTACAAGCTGCCGCAGGGCGCCTCGATCCACCAGACGTCGGGCGACCTCGCGGTGCTGGAAGACTGGCTGGCGGACCGCGACGCCGTGGAGACGGTGACCGCCTTCGCCGGCCAGGGCGCGTCGCGCTTCATGCTGACCTACCAGGCCGAGGATCCGAACCCGAGCTATGGCCACCTGATCGTGCGCGTTTCCTCGCTCGAGGTGATCGAGGACGAGATGAACGCGGTCGAGGCCTTTGCCACCGAGGCCCTGCCGCAAGGCGAGTTCCGGGTGAAGCGTCTGGCCTTCGGCCCCGGCGGCGGCGCGCCGATCGAGGTGCGCTTCTCGGGCCGCGACTCCGACGTTCTGCGTGACCTTGCGGACGAGGCGATGGCACGGATGCAAGCCGCCTCGGACAATGTCGTCGCCCTGCGCCACGACTGGCGCGAGCGCGAGCTGGTGTTGCGCCCGGTCTATGCAGGCGACCGCGCCCAGGACGCCGGCATCTCGCGCAGCCAGATCACCGAGACGCTGCAATTCGCCACCGAGGGCATCGACGGCGGCACCTTCCGCGAGGGCGACCGGCAAATCCCCATCGTCATCCGTTCGCCGCGCGACGCCGACCTCGCGCTGACCGACCACGTGATCTATTCCGACAGCGGCGGCGCGCTGGTCCCGCTGGAGCAGGTCATCGACGGGTTCCGCTTCGAGCCGCAGGATACGCTGGTCCACCGTCGCGACCGCATGCAGGTCATCACCGTCGGCGCGGACATTCCGCGCGGCATGACGGCGGCGCAGGTGCAGGCCGAGGTGCAGGACGCCTTCGAGACGATGGACCTGCCCTCAGGATACCGCATGGAATGGGGGGGCGAGCTGGAAAGCGCCTCGGAGGCGCAGGCCTCGCTCGGCGGGCAGTTGCCGCTGAGCGGCATCATCATGGTGCTGATCTCGGTGCTGCTGTTCAACGCTCTACGCCAACCGCTGATCATCTGGTTGCTGGTGCCGATGGCGGTCAACGGAGTCAGCCTCGCGCTTCTGGGCGCGGGCCTGCCCTTCACCTTCACGGCGCTGCTGGGACTCCTGTCGCTCTCGGGGATGCTGATCAAGAACGGCATCGTGCTGGTCGAGGAAATCGACCTGACCCGCGAAGCGCACCCGCACATGCCGTTGCAGGACGCCATCGTCAGCGCCTCCACGTCGCGTCTGCGGCCGGTCTTCCTCGCGGCAGCGACGACGATCCTTGGCATGCTCCCGCTTCTGACAGACGCCTTCTTCAAATCCATGGCGGCCACCATCATGGGCGGCTTGGCCTTTGCCTCGGTCCTCACCCTGATCGCCGCACCGGTGTTTTATTTCGTGATGTTCCGCAGCCAGGATCGAAAGGCGAAGGCAGCCATGGCAACTCCCTGATCCCACGGTTTGATGGTGTGAACCCTTCAGTTTGGAGGGAAGCTTTGTGGGCCAAGCTCGTCACGGCAGCGCCACCACGACGCAGGCCGTCAGTGCAACATAGCGGCCGCAGGCTTCGCTCGCGCAACTGAGCGAAGAGCTGGGCATTCCCCCACGCCCGGCGCCTGCCGGCCGAGGCGCTTGAGCGACGGGTGACAAAGATGATGCGTGCGACCCTCGCCAGGCCGGGCTTTGCCGCCGGGATGTTGAAAGGCGCGACAACCGACGCCATCGGCAGCCTCGCGGCACGACTCGCGGAGATCACGACCGGCTCTGAGCCCGCCGTCCTGCTGCAATCTGTCTACCGGATCGACTTGGTGCATGGCCCCTCCGTCTCAGCCTCGGCCGGACTGCACGCGCAGCTCGACCCGGAAGAGCAACGCGCCATCGTCACCGCGCTCTGAATCCCCAAGAACCCAAACTGCTACCATGGAGTTGCCGATCTGAGACCGGGGCCAGAAATGGGCCTTCTTTGACGCCGACTTCCGGCCTCGGCAAGAGCCCTACACGCGCAAGCCTTTGAAATCACGCCACACCTTGGAGGCAAACGCGTACCGCACGATTTCCGGAAAGTGCCTGGCTGGGGTGGTAGGATTCGAACCTACGGTACACGGTACCAAAAACCGCTGCCTTACCACTTGGCTACACCCCAACGGCGAGGGGCTTCCTACCCAGAACAGGGCGGCTGTGCAAGCCCCCTCCGTGCGGAAAATTCGGCCTATTCCACCTTCGTCGTGTCGTCGAGCAGATCGTCCTCGTGGCCGTCCTCCGCGCGCTCGGCCTCGACCATCGCTTCCAGCTCCTTTTCCTCGGTCGCGCCCACGTCTGCGGTCTCCACGAGGGGGGCCTGCGGCGGGGTGACGGTTTCGGGCGGCTGCTGCGCCACGGCCTCCTCGGCGGCGGCGGCGAGCGGCGCCAGCGCGCCGATCGGGGGGTCCAGCCGCAGGCGGTAGGTGGTGTCGGGGATCAGCACGCCCGCACCCTCCAGCGCGGCCTTCACCTGCCGCAACGCCTCGCCCTTGGCGAGGAGCAGCGAGGTTTCGGTCTGGTCGATCCAGCCCGCCACCTTCAGCATCGTGCCGCCCTCGCTGAGCCGGTCGATCCAGACGCTGGCAGCCGGGCTCTCCAGCGTGAAGGGCAGGGCCTGCACCGTCTCCTGCGCCAGGGCGCGGGCGGCCTCCATGTCGACCTCCCCCTCGAAGCCGATCTCGAAGAGGAACCGCCGCTCGCGGTTGCGGCTGTAGTTCACGATCCGGCTCTTGAAGACCGTCGAGTTGGGAATCCGGATGTGGTTGCCATCCCAGCTGAGGATGATCGTCGCGCGGGAGGTGAGGCGGATCACCTTGCCCTCGTCACCGTTGATCTCGATGGCGTCATTGGGCCGGAACGGCTGGCGGATCGAGAGCATGATCGAGGCGATGAAGTTCTCCACCGTGTCCTTCACGGCAAAACCGATGGCGAGGCCGATGATGCCGGCGGCCCCGAGGATGGTGCCCAGCAGCGCCGTGGCCCCCAGGATGTCGAGCGCCACCACCACGCCGCCCACCACGAAGGCCAGCCGGATCAGCATCCGGTAGATGTCGGCGATGAAGGAATTGGGCGCGAGCCGCTCCCAGGGCTGGCGCATCCTTGCGATGAGCACGCCCAGAAAGGCCACGCCGGTGAAGGCGGCGGCGGCGATCAGCAGCAGCGGCGCCCAGGCGACGAGCTGGCCGATCCGGTCCTGAAAGCGCTTCACCGCCGGGTTCAGCCGCTCCACCACATCGGTGCTCTCGACCACCTCGTTCTCGATCGCCACCACCCCGTCGACCCGGGCCACCAGGTCGTTGAGGGCGCGGGCCTTCGCGGCGTCGAGCGTGGTGCCGCGCAGGGTGACGATCCCCGATTTCACCGCCACGGTCACATCCTGATAGCCTTCCAGCTCGCTCAGGATGGTGCGGATGCGCCGGGCGATGGCGGCATCCTGCTCGCGGCTTTCCTCCACCCCGATGGTGCCGGTGGGCTGGGCCTCTCCCGCCTCCTGTGCGCGCAGCGGCGCGGCGGGGAGGGTGAGCAGCAGGGCAAGGGAGAGAAGCAGGCAGCGGAGGGCAATGCGCATCGGGTCAAATCCGTTTCGGCGTCAATCGGGCGTCAATTTCGGGCATCGTAGGCGGCGCGGTCCGAAGGGGAAACCCCGATCCGGCCCGCTCTTCGCGCATGGCCGCGCGATGCGGCGGCAAGGCCTCAGCCCGGCAGCGGGCCGAAGAAACCGGTGATCCGGGTGAAGAGCCCGCTCGCCGGGTCGGTCTCGACCAGGTCGATACTCCCGGCCAGATGTTCCCTTCCGCCATCGGTCAGGCTCCAGCCGAAACGGGCCACCCGGTGATGCGCGTCCACCGGCGTGGTGCGGGCGATCACCGCCTCGGGCCGCGCGGCGGTGACCTGCGCGATATGCGCCGAAAGGGCCGGGATGCCGGTGAGGGCCACGCTCGGGTCGGTGTAGCGCAGATCCGGGGCCACCACGCGGGCCAGCGCCGCCTCGCGGGCGGCGCCGTCCATCACCCGCCAGCAGGCGCAATAGGCGTCGATCCTGGCGGCGAGAGCCTCGGCCCCGCCGCCTGCGGTCATCCGGCGACCTGCTCGCGCAGCACCGAGGCGGTGAGCGAGATCATCAGGTAGATGCCCGCGAAGATGAGCAGCGCCAGCGCGGTGTTCTCGAAGGCGCGCGGATAGGTGGCCTCGTCGGGCGCGATCGGCGCCACGCCGAGCGAGAGGTAACGCACCTGCCGGTTGGCCTCGATCCGCGCGGTCTCGAGCTGGGCGGCGGCCTGCTGGAGCAGCAGTTGCCGGGTCGCCAGATCGGCCTCGGCGATCCGCAGCTCGCCGCTGATCCGCGCCAGCGAGGCGCCGCTGTCGGTGGTTGTGGTCATCGACGAGCGCAGCTCCGCCACAAGCGTCGACAGCCGCGCGATATCGCCCTCCAGCGCCCGGACCCTTGCCTGGTTGGGGCGGGTGTTGGCCAGCTGCTGCTGCAGGTCCAGCTCCTTCTGGCGCAGCTCCACCTCGAACTGGGTGATCTGCTGCATCAGCGAGCCGGTCTCGCTCACCGGGTCGAGCACGCCGAGCTGCTCCTGCAACTCCAGCACCCGCGTCTGGGCCGCCAGCACCTTGGCCTCGGCCTCCTCGAAACTGGCGCGGGCGCCCTGCATCTGGTCTTCCCGGAGGCGCTGGGTGAGCTGGTCCACCTGCTCCTCGGCATAGCCCAGAAGGGCCTGCGAGAACTCCTGGCTCTTCTCCGGGCTGGCGGCGATGACCTCCATCTTCAGGATGCCTTCCGAGGGGTCGTAGCCGATCTTCACGTTGCGCTGGTAGACGCGGTAGGCCGCCTCGTCGGTGGCCTCCGGCTCGAGCCGCTGGATCGGGTCGATGAACGATTGCTCGAAGTGCTCCTTGAACCCGTGATCCTCGTCCAGCCGCAGCATCGCGGCGCGGCTGGCGAGGTAGCTCTGCACCGTGGTGCTGTCCTGCTGGGTGGCAAAGCCGGTGCCCTGGAACAGCCCGCCCAGCCCGGCGGCAGAGGCCGGCTCGGCCTGCTGGATCACGAACTCGGACTTGGTGGCATAGAGCGGCGTGGCCAGCACGTAGTAGTACCAGCCGGCGATGAAGGCCGGCAGCAGCACGAAGAAGGCCAGCCGGGTGAAGAGCAGCGCCGTCTTGCGGCGGCGGCGGCGCGCGATGTCGCGCTGGATGCGGCCGATCTCGCTGGCGCGATGTTCGGCCGGGTCGAGCACCGGGCCGGGCACCGGGGCCTGGTTCTGCACGGCAACCTGGGTGCCGGTCTGCCGGGCGACCTGCGGCAGGTTGGGCGAAGCGGCCCCCTGTCCGGCCTCGGCGCCCTGCGCCTTGGCGTTGTTCTGCACCAGCTCCAGCATGGCAGAGCGCTGAAACGGGTCCACGCCCCGGTCGCGCAGCTGTTTGACCGCGTCGAAATCGGAGGTCGGCGACAGCCCGTGCTTCTGCGCCACCCGGCGCGCCATCCGCAGCTGACGGCCGGTCAGGCCCTCCTTGCGGATGTCGGCGATGGTCTGCTCGCTGGCGGCGGAGGCGGCGCTGGCCACCTCGCCGGTCTGCGCCTGGGCCGCGGCCGGCTTGCCCTTCTCGGCGGCGGCGGAGCCGGGCATGGCCTCGGGGCCAAAGCCGTCCTCATGCATCTGGGGCGAGGCCGCCTCCATCATCGCCACGTCCTTGTCCGCCTTGGGCGCGGCGCCGGCGGCGGGGTTGGCGGCAGGCTTCGCGCCCGCGACGGGGCCGGCTTCGGGTTTCGGGGCGCCGCGATCGGGCTGCGGCTGCACCTTTGCCGCCTCGGCGGACGGGGCGGGGCGGGCGGCCTTGGGGGCGGCAGCCTCGGGGGCGGGAGCCTGCGGCGGCACCACCTTGCGCGCGGTCGCGCCCTCGGTGGCGGCAAGCGCCTGGCCGGGCGTCAGCGGGCCGTCCCGCCGGATGCGGAACCTGCTAGCCTTGGGCTTGGTAGTCATAGAGCCTCTTCGCCTCTTCCAGCGTTTCAAACATGTGGAACTGCCCGTCGCGCAGCACCGCCGCCGAGCGGCAGAACTTTTCCAGCGTGCCCGCCTGGTGCGAGACGATGACGACGGTGGTCTCCTTCAGCCGCTCGCGCAGGATCGACCCGGCCCGGCGGTTGAACTCCACATCCGTGGTCGAGGGCATGCCCTCGTCGATCAGATACATGTCGAAGTCGAGCGCCAGCATCAGCGCAAAGCAGAACCGCGCCCGCATGCCCTGGCTGTAGGTGCCAACCGGCATGTCGAAATATTCCTCGATCCCGCAGAGCCAGCGGCAGAAGGCCTCCACGTAGTCGGGGTCGAGCCCGTAGAGCCTTGCGATGTAGCGGGCGTTCTCGGTGCCGGTGTGGCGGTTGACCACGCCCCCCATGAACCCGAGCGGAAAGGAGATGCGGCAGCCCCGGCGGATCTCGCCCTCGTCGGGCTTTTCCAGCCCGGCCATCATGTTGATGAGCGTGGTCTTGCCGGTGCCGTTGGGGGCGAGGATGCCGAGCGAATTGCCGAGCTCGACGCGAAACGAGACCTGGTCAAGGATCACCTTGCGCTGCTTGCCGGTCCAGAAGGACTTGCTGACGTTGGAAAATTCCAGCATTCGTCGCCTTTGGCTGCTCGTTGTCACACCGTTAGCGGCGCTTTGTTAATGCATTGGTATAGTCCGCCAGTTGGGCAGCATTATGTCGCCCGAATCCCTCGGTTTTCAACGCAATCTTGGCGAAACGCGGGGTAAATCGGGCATCATTGTGTCGTGAAGCCCCGCGATCCGGCAGCAATAGGTCGCCCTCAGGCGTTCTGTTTCTCGACTCGGGTCAAAAGGCCGACCACGATCGAGATCGCCGCAGCCCCGAAGCTGAACAGGGCCCCCATCTTCGCCGCGTCCTGCACCGGCCCGCCCGGGAAGGCGACCGAGGCGACGAAGAGCGACACCGTGAAGCCGATGGCCGCGACGCAGCCGATCACCACCAGGTCGATCGAGCGCATGCCCTTGGGCAGTCCCAGCTTCATCGGGTAGGCCGCGACCCATCCGAAGATGAAGATGCCGATGGGCTTGCCGATGATGAGCCCTGCCAGCACCAGCCAGGTGGCATCGCCGATGGCGTTGAACTCCACGCCCGCGTTCAGCAGGCCGAAGAAGAACAGGATCACCTCGACCGGATGCTTCAGCATGTGCTCGGCCTTGTTGAGCAGGTCGCTGAGGTATTGTTCGGCCTCCGAGAAGATCCCGAAGGCGCGGTCGGCATGGGGCAGGGTGGGCACGATGGGCAGCAGGCCGAGGGCCGGGTGGATGCCCGCCTGCTGAAAGCCGTACCAGCTCACCGCACCGGCCAGCAGGTAGGGCCAGACGCTGAGGGTGGAGGCCATCCAGGTCGAGTGCGGCCGGTCCTGGTTGCCCGCGTCGCGGCGGCGCGGCAGCCAGTTGCACAGCACGAAGACGGTCACGGCGGCGGCCAGCGACAGAAGCAGCCACTCCGGTGCCAGCTCGCCGGTCGGGTAGAAGATGGCCAGAATGATGAGCCCCGCCGCGTCGTCGGCGATGGCCAGCAGCAGCAGGAAGCGCACCGCCGGGTGGCCCGCGCCAAAGACCATCCGCCCGATGAGGTAGGAAAAGGCGATGTCGGTCGCGGTCGGAATCGCCCAGCCGTTGGCGACGGCGGCATAGGTGTCGGGCCAGACCAGGTAGGCCATGCCGAGATACACCGAGATCGGCCCGATCATCCCGCCCAGCGTGGCCACCAGCGGCGTCGCCGCCTTCCTGCCGCGCAGGCTCCCGTTCTCCAGGATCACCGCCTCCCAGACCTCCTTCGCCGCGATGGCAAAGAAGAAGGCCATGAGCACGTCGTTGACGAGATAATGCAGGGTCAGGGTGCGGTGGCCGTCGTGCAGATGCCCGATGGGCGCATGGTCCCAGATCACGAACTCGACGAAGTGGTGGTAACTCTCGGCGTCGATATTGGCCCAGATCAGGGCGATGATCGCCCCCGCGATGAGCAGGAGCGAATAGTTCGTGACGAAGTTCCAGACCCGGTACATGCCTCACCACCCCCCTGCCGCAGCGTTCCCTCCCAGATACTGAAATCGGGGCAGGGGGGCAACCGCGCGTGGGCGGTCGGACGGTGCGCCAACGCGCACTGTCCCACCGACCAGTGTCAGGCGAGGGCGCCCCAGGCCATGCCGGCCAGCACCGCGCCGACGAACCCGAAGCCCACGTAGGCGGCAAAGACTCTCGGCTTCACCAGCGCCCAGACCGCCACGGCGGCCGGGATGCAGCTCACGCCGCCCGCGATCACGAAAGACATCGCCGCGCCCTGGCTCATGCCCTGCGCCAGCAGCGCGTCGATCAGCGGCACCGCGGCATAGCCGTTCAGGTAGGCCGGAGCCCCCACCAGAGCGCCCAGCAGGATCGGGCCGATCCCGTCGCCGCCCAGCACCGAGGCGATCATCTCGGCGGGCACATAGCTCAGCATCAGGCTTTCCAGCAGGTAGGCCAGCAGCAGCCATTTGAAGAGAAACAGCCCGTTCTCCACCGCCGTGTCGCGGAAGGTCTCGCGCCGCGTCGCCTCGCCCCAGAACCGCCAGACCGGCTTGCCCTGAAACGGCTTTTTCGCCCCGCAGCAGGAGCCGGCGCTCTTTTTCGGCCGCAGTGGATCGGCGAATACGGTGCTCTTGGCCATCACCAGCGTCACGAAGCCGCCCATCATGCCAAGCCCGATGGCCGAGAGCGCCTTGGCCAGCGCAAAGTCAAAGCCCAGCGTGCCCGCGGTGATCGAGAACATCGCCGGGTCCATCAGCGGCGAGGCCAGCCAGAAGGCCATCACCGCCGAGAGCGGCGCGCCGACGGCCAGCAAGGCCGCGATGAAGGGGATCACCTCGCAGGAGCAGAAGGGCGAGAGCCCGCCCAGCAGCGCCGCCATCACGATCATCCGCGCCTTGTTGCCCTCGAAGGCCTTTGCCAGCAGCGTCTCCGCTCCGGTGGCCTTCAGCCAGGCCACCGCCAGCACGGCGAAGAGGATGAAGGGCGCGGTGTGCAGCAGTGCGTTTGCGGCAAAGATCAGCGTCGGCATGAGCTCGGCACTATCCAGCACCGCGACCGCGAGCACGATCAGGGCCGAGGCCAGCCAGGCCTTCGGCGCGCGCGTCCAGAGGTCGCCAGGCGAGGGGCGCGGGGATTGCGTGAGATCAGCCATGGGTCTGCGTGCCTTCCGTATGGCAAGGGTCTTCCCGGTCGGCGCAGCATTGCGACATGAGAAAGCCCGACAGCGATTCGATTTCGTCGTAGGAGACCGCCGCGCAGATGATGCTGCGGCCCTGCTTCTCCTGCCGCACCAGCCCGGCGGCGGCGAGGATCTTCATGTGATGGGTCAGCGTGGAGCCGGTGATGCCGCTCCGCTGTCCCAACTCTCCGATCGGCAGCCCGTCGGGCCCGGCGCGCACAAGGGTTTGCAAGACCATCAGCCGCTGCTCGGAGCCGAGCGCGGCAAAGGTCGAGGCCATTTCGGCAAGGGAGTGCCCGTCGGGGAGAATCGTTTTCATGGTTCGAGAAATATCGAACTGTTTCGCGCCGGTCAATTCATTTCGACGATCCTCGAAGCATCCGCCGAGGACGTCTCGAAGGGCGGCCGAGCCCGCCCGGCCCATCGCGCCCCTTCAGGCCGCACGTCGCCCCGGCTAGACTGCCCCCGATGACCCTGCCCCACGACATTCGCGCCTGCCGCCTCTGCGCCCCGCGCTTCGCCGCCACCGCCACGGCCCATGCGCCCCGCCCGGTGCCGTGGTTCAGCCCCGGCGCGCGGATCATCCTCGCCGGCCAGGCCCCCGGCCTGCGCGTGCACGACACCGGCATCCCCTTCAACGATCCCTCCGGCGACCGCCTCCGCGACTGGCTCGGCCTCGACCGTGATACCTTCTACGACACCGCCCGCGTCGCCATCCTGCCCATGGCCTTCTGCTTTCCGGGCTACGACGCCAAGGGTGGCGACCTGCCGCCGCCCCGGATCTGCGCCGAGACCTGGCGCGACGCCGCCCTGGCCCACATCGGCCCCGCCCCGCTCACCCTGCTGATCGGCGGTTACGCCCAGGCCTGGCACCTCGGCGCCCCGGCCCGGCGTGCCGGCGTCACCCGCACCGTCACCGCCTGGCGCGACCATGCGCCCGAGGTGTTCCCCTTGCCCCATCCGTCCTGGCGCAATACGGGGTGGCTGAAGAAAAACCCCTGGTTCGCCGCCGAGTTGCTGCCCGCGCTCCGCGACCGGGTGAAGGAGGTGCTATGAGTGCGCTCGATGCCGCCCACGCGGCGATGGGACACGGCGGCGAGGCCGAACGCCTCGCCTTCTACGCCGCCCTGGCCGACAGCCAGCTGTTCCTGCTGCTCGAGGAAGAGCCCGAGGGCGAGGTCATCACCCCCCGCGCCGTGGATGCCGGCGAGGGCGAGATCCTGCTCGCCTTCGACAGCGAAGACCGGCTGGTGACCTTCACCCAGGGCGAGGCCGCCTTTGCCGCCATGTCGGGGCGCGGCCTGGTGGCGATGATGGCAGGGCAGGGCCTCGGGCTGGGGCTCAACCTCGAGGCGCCATCGGCCACGGTCCTGCCGCCCGAGGCGATCGACTGGCTGGCCGAAACCCTCGGCCACGGGCCCGAGGCCGCCGAGGAGATCCCGGTCGAGATCTCCGTGCCGCAGATGTCCGCCCTGCTGCTCCGCGCGCTCGACGGCAAGCTCGCCTCCGCCGCGGGCCTCGCCAAGGCCGCGCTGCTGGCCCAGGCCACCTACCGCTCCGGCGCGCGCGGCCACCTGCTGGCCTTCGTCGATGCAGTGGAGGGCGCCGAGCACGCGCTGGCAGGCGCGGCCAACGAGGCCCTCAAGTTCTCCGGGCTCGAGGCCGAGGCGCTCGACGTGGCCTTTCTCGACGAGGGCAGCCCGCTGGCACTGGCCATGGCCCGCCACGGCATGCGCTTCGACCTGCCCGAGCCCGAAACCCCCGAACCCTGGAAACCCGCCGCCCCCGGCTCCGACCCCAACAAGCCGCCCAAGCTGCGCTGACGCAGCCACCTCGCGCCTCCGGTGCCGTCATCCTCGGGCTCGACCCGAGGACCTCCCGTTTTGCGAGCGATCCGCGGGCCAAACCCCGCAATCTACGTCGCCGCTCCTCAGAGCCGCGTGAGCACGCAGTCCGGCAGCGCCCGCTCGTAGTCCTCAAGCCGGCAGAGCTCCGTGCCCGGCGTCATGACCGCCGCCGAGGCCGCCGCCATCCCCGCCTGCAAGGCCGCCTCCGGGGTCGCGCCCCGCGCCAGTGCCAGCACGAAGCCGCCGACAAAACTGTCGCCCGCGCCCACCTTGCTCACCACCGGCACATCGGCCCCCGCCGCGTGCCAGGCGCTGCCGTCGGCGCAGGCCATCACCGATCCCGCCGCGCCCATCGCCACGATCACACGCGGCGCGGCCCCCGTGAGCGTGGCGGCAAAGGCCCGCACCTCCGCCACATCCGCGAGCAGCGTGCCCGACAGGAACCGCGCCTCCGCGTGATCCATGCGCAGCACATCCGCGCCGCCCTCCGCCGCCAGCCGCTTCAGGGCATCGCCCGAGGTGTCCACCACCAGCTCCGCCCCGGCGCCGCGCACCGCCGCGCCCAGCGGCGCCAGCCACTCCGGCCCCATGCCCGGCGGCAGCGAGCCCGACAGCACCACCAGCGCCCCCGGCGTCACCGCCTGCGCCACCGCCTCCACGAAGCCTTGGCAGTCGGCCTCGCCCCACTCCGGCCCGGCCAGCGAAAACCGATACTGCTCGCCCGTCTCCGCGCTGGTCACCGCAAGGCTCTGCCGGGTGTCGCCCGGCGCCTCGAAACGCATCACCTCCAGCCCCCGCGCCGCCAGCCCCGCCTCCAGCGCCGCCCCGGTCGCGCCGCCCAGCGCCACCAGGCAGCGAGAGGCCCCGCCGAGCTGCGCCACCGCGCGGCTCACGTTCACCCCGCCGCCGCCCGGCTCCACTACGGCCACGCCGCAGCGCAGCTTCACGTTCGGGCGCACCGCAGGGGCCTGTGCCGAGAGGTCGAGCGCCGGGCTGGGGGTGAGGGTCAGAATCGGCCGCATGATCTGCTCGGGGGCCCTACGACGGGTCGCGCCAGCGGTTGACCACCGGGTAGCGCCGGTCGAGCCAGAACGCCGCCTTGGTCAGCCGCGTGCCGGGCGCGGACTGGAAGCGCTTGTACTCGCTGAGATAGATCAGCCGCTCCACCTTCTTCACCGTGTCCCGGTCAAAGCCCTCCGCCACCACCTCGGACACGGCGGCCTCCTCGTCGACCAGCATCTCCAGGATGCGGTCGAGCGCCTCGTAGGGCGGCAGGCTGTCCTCGTCCTTCTGATCCTCGCGCAGCTCGGCGCTGGGCGGCTTGTCGATCACGCGCGGCGGAATCACCTCGCCTGCGGGCCCCTTCATCCAGGGCCGATGGTTGGCATTGCGCCAGCGGCAGGTCTCGAAGACGCGGGTCTTGTAGAGATCCTTCAACGGATTGTAGCCGCCCGCCATGTCGCCGTAGATCGTGGCATAGCCCACCGCGACCTCGCTCTTGTTGCCCGTGGTCAGCAGCATCTCGCCGAACTTGTTGGAGAGCGCCATCAGCAGCAGCCCCCGCAACCGGCTCTGGATGTTCTCCTCCGTCAGCCCCGGCTCGGTGCCCTCGAAGAGCGGCGCCAGCGCCTCGGTCACGGCGGCCCGCGGCCCGCCGATCGGCACGAAGTCGTAGCGGCAGCCCAGCCGCTCGGCCGCCGCCCTCGCATCCTCCAGCGAGTGCTCGGAGGTGTATTCCGAGGGCAGCATCACGCAGCGCACATTGTCCGGCCCCAGCGCATCGGCGGCAATGGCGGCCACCAGCGCCGAGTCGACCCCGCCCGAGAGGCCCAGCAGCGCCTTGCTGAAGCCGGTCTTGCCGAAGTAGTCGCGCACCGACTGCACCATGCAGCGATAATCCTGCTCCCAGGCGTCCGGCATCTTCGCCTTCTCGCCCTCCACCGCGCGCCAGCCTTCCGGCCCGCGCTCGAGGTCGAGCTGCACCACCGCCTCGTCGAAAACCGGCATCTGCACCGCCAGCGCTCCGCCCGGGTTCAGCACGAAGGAGCCGCCGTCAAACACCTGGTCGTCCTGGCCGCCCACCATGTTGAGGTAGATCAGCGGCAGCCCGGTCTCGACGACGCGCTGCACCATCAGGTTCACCCGCACGTCCATCTTGTGCCGGTAGTAGGGCGAGCCGTTGGGCACGAGCAGAAATTCCGCGCCGGTCTCGGCCAGGGTCTCCGCCACGTCCTCGTGCCAGGCATCCTCGCAGATCGGCGAGCCCACCCGCACGTTGCCCACCGCATAGGGCCCACCCAGAGGCCCGGCATCGTAGATCCGCACCTCGTCGAAGACCGTCTCGTTGGGCAGGTGGTGCTTGAGCACCCGGGTCATGACCTTGCCGCCCTTGAGGATGAAATAGGCGTTGAAGAGCTTGCCGTCCTCGGGCCAGGGCCCGCCGATGGCAATCGCCGGCCCGTCGGCGCAGATCTCGGCCAGCGCCTCGATATGGGCCACGGCATCGGCGGCAAAGGCGGGGCGGTCCACCAGGTCCTGCGCGTTGTAGCCGCAGATGAACATCTCGGTGAAGGCCACCAGGTCGGCCCCGGCCGCCTTGCCCTCTTCCCAGGCCGCGCGGGCCTTCGCCGCATTGCCTGCCATGTCGCCCAGCACCGGGTTCAACTGTGCCAGCGTGATCCTGAACCTGTCGGCCATGCCTGCGCCTCTCCTTGATGCGATCCGACTTAGCAGATTGACGCTGAAGTGAAAGGCGGCCCCGCCAAAAAGCGTTGCGACCCTGCGCCCCCCGCCTTACCTTCTGGGCCCGCGGGGGGCAGACCCCGGCGGGGCGGGCAGGGGCAGCCGAGAGGAACGAGAGCCATGATCCGGGCAGGACATATCGCGCTGATCACCGCGTTGGCGCTGGCCGCGCCCCTCGCGGCGCAGGACCGGCAGACCAAGCAGTACGACAACGGCGGCGTCTACCAGGGCACCTTCAAGAACGGCCTCCAGCACGGCAAGGGCACCTACACCCTGCCCAACGGCTACGAATACGCGGGCGACTGGGTCGAGGGCGAGATCCTCGGCCAGGGCGTGGCGCGCTATCCCAACGGGTCGATCTACCAGGGCGCCTTCGCCAAGGGCAAACCCGAGGGCAAGGGCAAGATCACCTTTCCCGATGGCGGCACCTATGACGGCGACTGGAAGAACGGCGCGATGACTGGGCAGGGCACCGCCGTCTATGCCGACGGGCGGGTCTACGAAGGCGGCTTCGCGGGCGGCCTGCACGAGGGGCAGGGCAAGCTCACCGCGCCGGGCGGCTCGGTCTACGAGGGCGCCTGGGTCGCGGGCGTCAAGGAGGGCAAGGGCCGGATGAGCTACGCCGACGGCTCGGTCTACGAGGGCAGCTTCTCCCGAAACCAGCGCGCTGGCCAGGGCGTGCTCACCATGCCCGACGGGCTCACCTACAACGGCGCCTGGAAGGCCGGCCAGATCAACGGCCTCGGCACGCTGACCCAGCCCAACGGCGACGTCTACACCGGCCTGCTGGTGAACGGCCAGCGCCACGGCAAGGGCAAGGTCACCTACGCCAACGGCGAGATCTACGACGGCGACTTCAAGGCCGACCAGCGCGACGGCCAGGGCACCTTCACCGGGGCCGACGGCTACAAGTATGTGGGCGCCTGGAAGGAAGGCCGGATCCACGGCAAGGGCACCGTGACCTACCCCGACGGCTCGGTCTACGAGGGCGACTTCGCGGGCGACATGGCCCACGGTGAGGGCACCATCACCTACCCCGACGGCTCCACCTATACCGGCGGCTGGGTCGAGGGGGTGATCGAGGGCCAGGGCGTGGCGCGCTACACGGGCGGCATGGTCTACGAGGGCGGCTTCAAGGACGCCAGGAACCACGGCCAGGGCACCATGACCTCGCCCGACGGCTACAAGTATGTCGGCGCATGGAAGGACGGCCTCCGCGACGGGCAGGGCACCGCGACCTATGCCGACGGCACCACCTACGAGGGCGGTTTCAAGGCCGGCCAGCGCGAGGGCCAGGGCAAGATCACCATGGCCGACGGCTTTTCCTACGAGGGCGGCTGGAAGGCCGGCAAGATCGACGGCGAGGGCACGGCCACCTATGCCAACGGCGACATCTACGAGGGCCTCTTCGCCGAGGGCAAACGCCAGGGCCAGGGCACCATGACCTATGCCACTGGCGAGGTCGAAAGCGGCGAATGGAAGGACGGCATCCTCACCCGCGCCGACACCCGGCCCGCCGCCGAAACCCCCGAGCCCGCGCCCAGCGACGGCTGAAGCCCTCCGGCCGGGCTCGCTCAAATCTGCCTGAAGTTGCGCGCACCCGCCCCGCGGGATCTTCTTGGTCCAAATACCTCGGGGGTGTGGGGGCAGCGCCCCCACTCCGGCCTTTCAGCCCGCCGCAAGCTCGCAGAACCGGGCGATGTCTTCCTCTCGCAGGCTCCAGTCGCAGACCAGCCGCGCGGTGAGCATCTCCTCGGGGTCGTCCCCCTCCAGCTCTCCGGCCATCAGGTAATACTGCGCCCCCGCCGCCTTCAGCCGCCGATGCGCGGCGCGGGGCAGGTCGGCGAAGAGCAGGTTGCTCTCCTGCGGCGCATGCAGCCGCCCGCCCGCCGCCTCGACGCCGCGGGCCAGCGCCGCGGCCGCCGCATTGGCGGTGCGGGCGCTCTCGAGCCAGAGGCCGTTGGTCAGATAGGCGCTCATCTGGGCCGCGAGATAGCGGTGCTTGGAGAAGAGCTGCGCCCCGCGCTTGCGGCGATACTCCAGCTCCTCCGCCTTCGCCGGGTCGAAGAGCACCATCGCCTCCACCCCCATCAGCCCGTTCTTGGTGCCGCCGAAGCTCAGCGCGTCCACGCCCGCCTTCCAGCTCGCCTCGGCGGCGGTGCAGCCCAGATGCGCCACCGCATTGGCAAACCGCGCGCCGTCCATGTGCACCGCAAGGCCGAAGTCCTTCGCCACGCCCGTCAGCGCGCGCACCTCGTCCAGCGTGTAGACCGCGCCCTTCTCGGTCGCCTGGGTGATCGACACCGGCCCGCGCCGCGGCCCGTGCACGCCCCGCGTGCCCTCCGCCGCGATCGCCGCCCGCAGGTCGCCCGGCGTCATCCGCCCCGCCACATGCGGCACCAGCGTCAGCTTGGCCCCGCCGGTAAAGAGCTCCGGCGCGTTGCATTCGTCCTCGTGCACATGGGCGCAGTGCGAGCAGAAGATCGTCTCGAAGGGCTCGGCCAGGGTCGCCAGCAGCAGCACGTTCGCCGCCGTGCCGGTGGCGGCAAGGAACACCGCCGCCTCGGGCGCCTCGAACACCTCCCGCACCTGCTCCACCACGGCCTGCGAGAGCGGGTCGTTGCCGTAGGGCATCGCGTAGCCGTCATTGGCGGCGGTGAGCGCCTCCATCACGGCAGGGTGGACGGGTCCGGTGTTGTCGGAGGCGAAGCGCATTCAAAGGTCCTCTTCTGCGGCGATGTAATCTTCCCAGTCGTCCTCGGGCACCGAGAACTCCGGCCAGGTCGGCCCGCGCACCGCCCGCCCCGCCTTGGCCGTGCTCTCGGGGTCGCCGGTGACCAGCGGGTGCCAGTCGGGCAGGGGCTTGCCCTCGTGCCGCAGCCGGTAGGCGCAGCTGAGGGGCATGAAATAGGCGGTCTTGTCCATGGTCTCGGGCTTCAGCACCACGCATTCGGGCACGATCTTCAGCCGGATGGCATAATTGGAGCAGCGGCAGGTGCTGTCATCGAAGAGCCGGCAGGCGATGCGGGTGAACTCGACCTGCCCGGTGTCCTCGTCCTCCAGCTTGTTCAGGCAGCACTTGCCGCAGCCGTCGCAGAGCGCCTCCCACTCCTGCGGGGTCAGGTCGTCGAGCGGACGCTCCCAGAAGCGCGGCCTCATGGCGCCGCCAGGATGGCGCGGGCCTTGGCCTCGTCGCGCGCCATCTGCGCGATCAGCGCCGGCAGCCCGTCGAACTTGGCTTCCGGCCGCAGAAACTCGACCAGCCCGATGGAGAGATGGGCGTCATAGAGATCGCCCGTGAAGTCGAAGAGATGGGTCTCGAGATTGGGCGCGTCGCCTTCGAACATCGGCCTTATGCCGAGGCTCGCCACGCCGCTATGCTGCCCCCTGTGGGCCCCGTCCAGCACCTCGACCAGCACGGCATAGACCCCGAAGGCCGGGCGGTGCAGGCGCGGCAGCCCCATGTTGGCGGTCGGGTAGCCCATCTCCCGGCCCCGCTTGGCACCGTGAATCACCGGCCCCTCGATCCGATGCCAATGCCCCAGCATGGCGGCCGCCTCGCGCGGGCGGCCCTCGGTCAGCGCCTCCCGGATCGCGGTCGAGGAGATCTCGCCCACGCCGGGCAGGCTCTCGATCTCGGCCACGGTCACGCCGAAGCCGAGCGCGGCGCCGTCGCGGGCCAGCGTCTCCACGTCGCCGGTGCGGCCCTTGCCGTAGCGAAAATCCGCGCCCACGGTCACATGGGCCGCGCCGATGCCGCCCGCCAGCACCTCGCGGCAGAAGGCCTGATCGGTGAGGCTGCGGAAGGCCTCGTCGAAGGGAAGCTGCACCAGCAGGTCCACGCCCAGCTTTTCAAGCCGGTGCGCGCGGGCCTCCGCGTTCATCAGCCGAAACGGCGGGGCGGCGGGCTGGAACACCTCGCGCGGGTGCGGCTCGAAGGTGACCACGCCGAGCGGCGCATCGGGCGCGGCGGCCCGCGCCTGCCGCAGCACCGCCTGGTGGCCCAGGTGCACCCCGTCGAAATTGCCGATCGCAAGGCTGGCGCCGCGCAGGTCGGGGGGGAAATCGGAGAAGCTCTGGACGATCCGCATGGCGTCTGAGGTAGCGCCGGGCGCGGTGGAGCGCAAGGCGGGCAGGGGGCTTTCGGTGGCCTCGCTGCGCTCGGCAGGGCAGGGCCTCCTCGGCTGCGCCTCCTCGGCCCGGCAGGCGGGACGGCTCCCGCTTCGGGCCTCCGCCCGCCTCAGTTGACGATGACCCGCACCGACCGGCCCCCGCTCACCCGGAAGAACTCCGCCAGTGCCCCGCCTTCGGGGATGATCTGGTTCGGTACCTCCCACAGAATGCCCGAGAAGATGTAATAATCACCATCCGGCACCGCCCTGAACTCGAAGTCGCCCTCCGCGTCGCAGGTCGCCTTGCGCTGGAATTCGGAGAAGGCGGCCGGATGCTGGACCTTTGGCATCATGACGACCGGAATCGCCCCGCCCTGCACGCTGCCGAAGGCGCGGGTCACGAACTCCTTCGCGTAGCCGCCCGCCGGCGCCAGCACCACGTCGTAGCCCGCGCAGGTCACCACCCCGCCGCCACGCTGCCGAAAGAACGCCTGTCCCGTGACGCTCGCCGCACCGGGCCGCTTGATGTAGGCCACCTCGCCGGGGTCGAACGACTGTCCGACCTCGATCGCGGGGCCACAGCCCGCGAGCGCAAGAAGCGCCGCCGCAAGGGCCCGCCGCAGCATGATGACCATATTCTCTCCCCTGTGCCGACCACGCGGCGAATACGGGCCGCGCTGCCGGTCATCTGGCAGAAGAAAGGGTTAATTTTCGGTTAAGGTCCGGAGACCTGGCCCCGTAGAGTGGGCAATCTGCCCACCACCCCCGGCATGTGCCGCCCGACCGGTCCGCTTATCCCGCCGTCCGACCCTCACCGCTCAGTCGAACTTGGCCGAGGGCGCCAGAACCGTGGCCTCGCCCTTCAGCACCACCTTGCCGTCGACCATGCAGCGCGTGTCGAGCTGCACCCTGCGCTTGTGGTGGTCGATCGAGAGCACCTTGACCTCGGCCAGCACCGTGTCGCCGGGCCGGACCGGGGCCATGAACTTCAGCGTCTGGCCCAGGTAGACCGTGCCATGCCCCGGCAGCTGCTCGCCGATGACCGCCGAGATCAGCCCCGCCGTGAGCATCCCGTGGGCGATGCGCCCTTCGAAAATGGTGTCCTGCGCATAGGCGTCATCGAGGTGCACCGGGTTGTGATCGGTCGAGACCTCGGCGAACATCTCGATGTCCCGGTCGGTCACCACCTTGCGCAGGTGGCGCACCATCCCGATCTCCAGGTCTTCGATGCAGATCGTGCCGCGGGGCAGGTTGTCCAGCATGTCTGTCTCCTCCTCCATGCGGCCATCCTAGCCTTGATGCCGCAGTGCGGCAATATGCGGGGGTAATTTAATTGTGCAACTGGCGCTTTTGTCGCAACCATCTTGCGCGACCGATTCTTGCGTGCGCCCTCAGCCCCCGACCTCGCCAATCTCGTCCGAGCGGTCCCCCATCAGGTAGCGCGGCCCGGCGCCCCGGCTCGCCGCCTTGTCCTCCCGGTTGTAGAGCGCGCACTTTTCGAGGCTCAGGCAGCCGCAGCCGATGCAGCCGTCGAGGTCGTCGCGCATCTTCTTGAGCGCCGCGATCCGTTGGTCCAGGCCCTCGCGGAAGCGTTCCGAGATCTTGCGCCAGTCCTTCGCCGTCGGCGTCCGCCCCTCCGGCAGCCCGGCCAGCATCGCCTTGATCTGGGGCAGGGTGTAGCCGAACTGCTGGGCGATCCGGACAAAGCTGACCCGCCGGATGTCGGCCCGGCGAAACCGCCGTTGTCCCGAGGGGGCGCGCATCGGCGCGATCAGCCCCTCCGCCTCGTAGAACCGCAGCGCGCTCACCGCCAACCCCGCGCGGGCGGCGAATTGCCCGATCGACAGCACATCGTTCGCCCTGAGTCTCGCATTGCTGCCGGCCATGAAAAAACTCCTTGAGCTAAAGTTAACTTTAGCAATTACAAGAGAGGCCATCACCGCACAAGGAGTAACGCCCATGACCGCCCAACTCGAACACGTCAACCTCACCGTCTCCGATCTCGACCGCGCCATAGCGCTGCTCGACGATCTCTTCGGCTGGAAGCTGCGCTGGCGCGGCGCCTCCATCCATGGCGGCGAAACCGCCCACGTCGGCGGCCCCGAGAGCTACCTCGCGCTCTACCGCCACCACGACCAGGAGGCGGCCCGGCAATCGACCTACCATGTCACCGGCGGCCTCAACCACGTGGGGGTGGTGGTCGCCGACCTCGACGCGGTGGAGCAGAGGGTCAAGGACCACGGCCTCGAGCCCCGCTCCCACGCCGATTACGAGCCCGGCCGCAGGTTCTACTTCGAGGATTGGGACGGCGTGGAATTCGAAGTGATCTCCTACGCGTAAACCAAATCTTCACGAACCGCGCGTAGACAGGCTGCAACGGTTCGCACCTTTCCCCCGAGGTGTCACTTCGAGCCGCAGCGGCGCGGGCCAGTCCCTCGGTCCGCGTCACATGTAGGGTGGGTGAAACCCACCACCGTGCCACACCGCATCACGCGCTCCCCCAAGGCACGGGCCCCATCCGGTTGGCAGAACCCACCCTACACCCCTCCCTTCGCCCGAGCGGCCCATCCCCCCCGGGCCAAATCGCGTTGCCGCTACAGACCGCGCAGGACGTGGGCCTCCCGCCGCCTCCGCTCCACCCGCGGCGGCTCTCCCTTGCCCGCCGGGTCACAGGGTCGCCAACGCCCCGGCCGCCGCCGCCCCCGCAGAAGCTCCCCTGCGCCCGCCCGCCGGGCCCGACCTCTCGGGCTTCCGCCCCAGACCGCAGCGCCTCCTCCGTGCCGGCCCGCCGGGCCACCAGCCACCGGCCCCGGGCCTCCCCCGCCCCCGCAGCGGCTCCCCCGCGCCCGCCCGCCGGGCCCGACCTCTCGGGCTTCCGCCGCCCCCGCAGAAGTTCCCCTGCGCCCGCCCGCCGGGCCACCAGCTACCGGCCCCGGGCCTCCGCCGCCCCCGCAGAAGTTCCCCTGCGCCCGCCCGCCGGGCCACCAGCCACCGGCCCCGGGCCTCCGCCGCCCCCGCAGAAGTTCCCCTGCGCCCGCCCGCCGGGCCCCCAGCCACCGGCTCCGGGCCTCCGCCGCCTCCGCAGCGGCTCCCCCACGCCCACCCGCCGGGCCACCAGCCACCGGCCCCGGGCCTCCGCCGCCTCCGCAGCGGCTCCCCCGCGCCCACCCTCCTGGCGCCACCTCTCCTGCCGCTACCCCACGCGCAGCGCGCCCCCCGCGCCCTCCGGGCCACCAGGCACCACTTCCCTGGTCTCCGCCCCAAGGCGCAGCACCTCCTCCGTGCCGACTCGCCGGGCCACCAAGCCCCACCTCTTCGGCCCCCGCCCCCGTGCCAACCGCGCCCCCCAGGGGTGCCCGCCTGCCTGGCGACGAGGCACCAGTCCTCCGGCCCCCGCGCCGCCTGCACCGGTCCCCGTGCCTGCCGGGCCGCCGGGCACCACCTCCCCCCCCCCCGCTCCCCCGTGCCCGTCCGCCGGGCCACGACGCCCCGGACGCCCGGCCGTTGCCCCCCTCCCCGCAGCCGCCTGTCCGTGCCTCGACCCCACCACGCCGTCGGGCCGGGGCCGAACGCCCCAACGCGGCCCCGCAGCCCCCGGCCGATTGACCCGCCCCCCTGCGCCGCCCATGCTTCCGCAATGGCCAATGCCACCCAGCCCACCGATGCCGACCCGCGCGCCTTCTGCGAGGCCGTGGCCCATCCGGGCCGCCGCGCCGATGCGCTGCGCCTGCTCGATCTCTTCGCGCAGACCACCGGCTTTGCCGCCCGGATGTGGGGCCCCTCCCTCGTCGGCTTCGGGCGCTACCGCTACACCTATGCCACAGGCCGCACCGGCGACTGGCTGGCCACCGGCTTCTCGCCGCGCCGCGCCAACATGGTGGTCTACATCATGCCGGGCTATGCCGACTTCGGCGAAATCCTCGCCCGGCTCGGCCCCCACAGGCTGGGCAAATCCTGCCTCTACCTCGGCCGGCTGGCGCAGATCGAAGAGGCGGTGCTGGCCGAGCTGATCCGCGCCGGCCTCGACGAGCTCGCCACCCATTGGCCCGTCGAGCCGTCGTAAGGTTGTGCGCCCGGCCCGCATGGCGTAAATCGCGGCCCTGACGCCCGAGGATGCACCCATGACCACCACCCGCTTCGCCCCGTCCCCCACCGGCTACCTGCACGTCGGCAACCTGCGGACCGCGCTCTTCAACTGGCTGATCGCCCGGCAATCCGGGGGCACCTTCATCCTCCGGCTGGACGATACCGACCCGGAGCGCTCCAGGCCCGAATATGCCGACGCGATCCAGCAGGATCTCGAGTGGCTCGGCCTCACCTGGGACCGGATCGAAACCCAGTCCTCCCGGCTCGACCGCTACGCTGCCGCCGCCGACAGGCTGCGCGAGATGGGCCGGTTCTACGAGTGCTTCGAAACCCCCACCGAGCTGGACCTGAAGCGCAAGAAGCAGCTCAACATGGGCAAGCCGCCGGTCTACGACCGCGCCGCGCTGGAGCTGACCGAGGCGCAAAAGCAGGCCTGGCGCGACGAGGGCCGCACTGGCCACTGGCGCTTCAAGCTCGACCAGGAGCGCATCGAGTGGACCGACGGCATCCTGGGCAACATTTCCATCGACGCCGCCTCGGTGTCGGACCCGGTGCTGATCCGCGGCGACGGGCAGGTGCTCTACACGCTGGCCTCCGTGGTCGATGACACCGAGATGGGCATCACCCATGTCGTGCGCGGCTCCGACCACGTGACCAATACGGCGACCCAGATCCAGATCATCGCGGCGCTGGGCGGCAGCATGCCGTCCTTCGCGCATCACTCGCTGCTCACCGGCCCGCAGGGCGAGGCGCTCTCCAAGCGGCTCGGCACGCTCGCCCTGCGCGACCTGCGCGAACGCGGCGTGGAGCCGATGGCGCTGCTCTCGCTGATGGCCCGTCTCGGCTCCGCCGACCCGGTCGAGCTGCGCGGCAGCCACGACGAGCTGATCGAGGGCTTCGACCTCTCCCGCTTCGGCGCCGCGCCCACCAAGTTCGATGTCGAAGATCTCTTTCCGCTGACCCACCGCCACCTCGGCACCCTGCCGCTGTCTGCCGTGGCCGACGACCTCGCCGCGCTGGGCGTTCCGGCGGAGAAGGCCGAGCGGTTCTGGGCCGTGGCCAAGGAAAACATCACCACCCGCGCCGACCTCGCCGCCTGGTGGAGCCTCTTCTCCCGGGGCGCGACCCCGCTGGTCGCCGAGGAAGACGCCGACTTCGTCGCCCAGGCCTTCGCCCTGCTGGGCGAGCCGCCCTACACCGATGCCACCTGGGGCGAGTGGACCTCCGCCGTGAAGGAGGCCACCGGCCGCAAGGGCAAGGGCCTCTTCATGCCGCTCCGCAAGGCGGTGACAGGCCGCGAGCGTGGCCCGGAAATGGCCGATGTGATGCCGCTGCTGGCCCGCAAGCCGGGCTGAGCCAATCACAACGCAAGCCGTGCAGCGCCGACCCGCGGGGTGGCGCTCACAACGGTTGTACATGGCAATTTATCGTCCCGTGGTAGCTCGCCCTTCGTGGTGCGCGCTCCCATCACCGAAGCGCCGCCCCGGGGGGCGGGTCGGCGCTGCACGGCGCCTACGGCTTGGTTCCGTGCAGGGGCTCTCCATCACGCGGCACCCTTCGCCCCCGTCGCGCGTTCCTCCCTCAACCGGCGCATCCCGCGCCCCGAGGAACCCCGAAATGGCCACCAAGACCCTGCCCGAGATCGCCGAACTGATGGCGAAGATCGACTTCTGCATGATGGAAACCCTCGCCGAAGACGGCCGCATCGCCGCCCGACCGATGAGCTCGAACGGTGACGTTGAGTATCGCGGCGAGAGCTGGTTCTACAGCCTCGACGACACGCGCAAGACTCGCCACATCCGCGCCGATCCGCGCGTCGGCCTCGCCTTTCAGGGCACCGGCGGTGTGCTCGGGCTGGTCGGCAAGCCGGGCGCGATGGTCCACGTTCAGGGCCGCGCCACGCTCACCAATGATCGCGCCGCGCTCGAAGAACACTGGGTGCCGGGCCTCGAATACTGGTTCAAACAGGGCATCGACACGCCCGGCCTGCTGCTCATCCGTGTCGACGCCGAGCACATCCACTACTGGGATGGCGAAGAGAACGGCGTTGTCACGCCCTGACGGAGGCGGCGACCTGCTCCACCCCCAGCCGGCGCAGCCCGGCATCCACGAAGTCCCGCTCCTCCGCGCTCACCGGCGTTGCCCGCGGGTAGGCCGGCGCCGCGCGGTCGTCCACCACCTCCGGCGGCCATCCCGCCGTTGTCTCGAAGAACCGCAGCGCCCCCGCCGCGCCGAAGACCTCGGCAAAGCCCTGCACCACGGTATCCACGTAGCTGAGCAGCACCGGATGGGCCACGTCCGGCCCTGCCGCATGCTCGGGCGCCACGGCATAAACCTCCACCCGCACCGGCCCCGCCTCGTGCTCGCAGAGCGCCGAAACATCGTGCCGCCCGTAGGCCCGCTCGCGCAGGTCCAGCGCCGCCCAGTCGCCGCCGGGCACATGGGCCACCAGCCCTTCCATCACCGCGCCCTCCCAGGGCTCGGCGCTCAGAAAGGCCACCTCGCGCAGCACCGTGCTCTTCCAGACCCGCCGCCAGCCCTTCAGCCGCGCCGGAAAATTCGGCGCATGAAGATGCGTCTGGCGGTTCACGAGGCTTCCATAGCCAAAAAAATAGGCGTCGTTCATGCCCGGCAACCTGTCGCTCTCAAGCCATCTTGTCCAGCCGGGCGACCCGCGCTAACCATGTCTGGACCCGTCCGAGGAGAATCCGGCCCCGCGCCGGTGCCGAAGGAGCAACCGCCCCGGTAAACTCTCAGGCCCAAGGACCGGACGGCGACAAGGACTCTGGAGAGAGGCCGAAAGGCCCGCCGAAGGGATAGCGATCTCAGGCGAAAGGACAGAGGGGGCACGGAAGGTTCGGCCAGCGGGTCGGGCAGAACTGTGTCTGAAGGGGACAACATTGACCGATCTGAAACGCACGCCGCTCTACGCGCTGAACAAGGAGCTGGGCGGCAAGATGGTGCCCTTCGCCGGTTGGGAGATGCCGGTGCAATTCGCCCCCGGCGTCATGAAGGAGCACCTCCACACCCGCGCCGCCTGCGGCCTCTTCGACGTGTCGCACATGGGGCAGGTGCTGCTCCGGGGCGAGGGCGCGGCCGAGGCGCTCGAAGCCCTCGTGCCGGTCGATCTCGTCGGCCTCAAGCCCGGCCGTCAGCGCTATGCGCTGTTCACCAACGATGCGGGCGGCATCCTCGACGACCTGATGGTGGCCAACTACGGCGACCGCTGGCTGATCGTGGTCAACGCCGCCAATGCCGAGGCCGACATCGCCCTGATGCGGCGCGCGGGCCTTGCCATCGAGCCCGTCGAGGACCGCGCCCTGATCGCCCTGCAGGGCCCCGCCGCCGAGGCGGTGCTGTCGAGCGTGATCGAGGCCGTGCCGCCCCGGTTCATGGACGTGGCCCAGGTCGAATCAACCTTCGGCGATCTCTGGATCTCCCGCTCCGGCTACACCGGCGAAGACGGTTTCGAGGTCTCGGTGCCCGCCCGCCATGCCGAGGATTTCGCGCGCAGGGCGCTGGCCCACGCGGATTGCGAACCGATCGGCCTCGGGGCCCGCGATTCGCTCCGGCTCGAGGCCGGGTTGCCGCTCCACGGCCATGACATCGACGCCACCACCACCCCCGTGGAGGCCAACCTCACCTTCGCCCTGTCCAAGGCCCGCCGTGCCGGCGGGCTCCGCGCCGGCGGCTACCCCGGTGCCGCGGTGATCGAGGAACAGCTGGCAAACGGCCCCGCCCGCCTGCGCGTGGGCCTCTTGCCCGAGGGCCGCGCGCCGATGCGCGAGGGCGTGCCGCTCTTCGCCTCCGACGAGGCGGCAGAGCCGGTCGGCGCCATCACCTCCGGCGCCTTCGCCCCCTCGCTGCAACGGCCCGTCGCCATGGGCTATGTGCCCGCCGAACTGGCAGAACCCGGCACCCGGATCACCGCCGAACTGCGCGGCAAGCGGCTGCCTCTTGTCACGGCGCCCATGCCCTTCCAACCTTCCACCTACAAACGCTGACCAACAGGACGACCCCGATGAAATACACCGAAGACCACGAATGGCTCCGCCCCGAAGACGATCTCATCGTTGTCGGCATCACCGAACACGCCGCCACCCAGCTGGGCGACGTGGTGTTCATCGAACTCCCCGAAGTGGAGGCGCAGGTCTCCAAGGGCGACGAGGTGGTGGTGATCGAGAGCGTCAAGGCCGCCTCCGACATCGTCGCGCCGCTCGACGGCGAGATCGTCGAGATCAACGAGGCGCTGGTCAAGAACCCCGCCCTGGTCAACGAAGACCCGATGGGCGACGCCTGGTTCTTCAAGATCAAGCCCGAGGACATGGGCGAATACGACGACTACATGGACGAGGACGCCTACCAGGAGATGATTTCCTGATCGCCCGAGGGGCCGCGCGCCGGCCCCGACGGTCCTCACCGCATCAGCGAGGCGGGGGCAGAAGCCCCCGACGAGCCGCCCCCTGACCAAGAGGCCCCCATGCCCTTCACCCCCACCGCCTACGACCCCTACGACTTTGCCAACCGCCGGCACATCGGGCCTTCGCCCGAGGAGATGGCCGAGATGCTGGAAGTGCTGGGGGTTTCCTCCCTCGACGAGCTGATCGGCCAGACCGTGCCCAAGCGCCTGCGCCAGTCCGATCCGCTCCCCTGGGCGCCGATGACCGAGGGCGACCTGCTGGTAAAGATGCGCCGGATCGCGGCCAAGAACCGGGTGATGACCAACCTCATCGGCCAGGGCTACTACGGCACCATCACGCCGCCCGCGATCCAGCGGAACATCCTCGAAAACCCCGCCTGGTACACCGCCTACACGCCCTACCAGCCCGAAATCGCGCAGGGCCGGCTCGAGGCGCTGCTGAATTTCCAGACCATGGTCACCGACCTGACCGGTCTCGAGGTCGCCAACGCCTCCCTGCTCGACGAGGGCACCGCCGCGGCGGAGGCGATGGTGATGGCCCAGCGCGTCGCCAAGTCCAAGGCGCAGGCCTTCTTCGTCGACGAAAACTGCCACCCGCAAACCATTGCCGTGGTGCAAACCCGCGCCCGCCCGCTGGATATCGAGGTGATCGTCGGCGCCCCCGACGACCTGAAGCCCGCGGAGGTCTTCGGCGCCCTCTTCCAGTATCCGGGCACCCACGGCGAGCTGCGCGACTTCTCCGCCGACTGCGCCGCCCTGGCCGAGGCCAAGGCCGTCTCCGTCATCGCCGCCGACCTGCTCGGCCTGACCCTGCTCAAATCCCCCGGCGAGATGGGCGCCGACATCGCCGTGGGCTCCGCCCAGCGCTTCGGCGTGCCCCTCGGCTACGGCGGCCCCCATGCCGCCTTCATGTCCTGCCGCGACGCCTTCAAGCGGCAGATGCCCGGCCGCATCGTCGGCGTCTCGGTCGATGCCCGCGGCAACATGGCCTACCGCCTGTCGCTGCAAACCCGCGAGCAGCACATCCGCCGCGAGAAGGCCACCTCCAACGTCTGCACCGCCCAGGCCCTGCTCGCCGTCATGGCCAGCTTCTACGCGGTGTTCCACGGGCCGAAGGGCCTGCGCGCCATCGCCGAGCGGGTGCACCTGAGCTGCGCCGAAATCGCCTCGGGCCTGCGAGAGGCGGGCTTCACCGTCACGCCCGAAAACCCCTTCGACACCATCACCGTCGAGGCCGGCCCGCTGCAGGGCGCGATCCTGCGCGCCGCCGAGACCGAGGGCATCAACCTGCGCAAGCTGCCCGAGGGCCGCATCGGGATCAGCACTGACGAAACCGTGGTCCCCGAGACCATCGAGGGCGTCTGGCGCGCCTTCGGCATCAGCGAAACCGCAAAGGGCGGCACACCCGCGCTGCCCGAAGAGCTGCTCCGCACATCCGACTACCTCACCCACCCGGTCTTCCAGATGAACCGGGCCGAAGCCGAGATGATGCGCTACATGCGCCGCCTGGCCGACCGTGACCTCGCGCTCGACCGCGCGATGATCCCGCTCGGCTCCTGCACAATGAAGCTCAACGCCGCCGTGGAAATGGACCCGATCAGCTGGCCCGCCTTCGCCGCCATGCACCCCTTCGCCCCCAAGGAGCAGGCGGCGGGCTACACCGAGATGCTCGAGTCCCTCTCCGAGCGGCTCTGCAAGATCACCGGCTACGATGCCATGTCGCTCCAGCCCAACTCCGGCGCCCAGGGCGAATACGCCGGCCTGCTGACCATCGCCGCCTACCACGAGGCCAATGGCGAGGACCGCGACATCTGCCTCATCCCCACCTCCGCCCACGGCACCAACCCGGCCTCCGCCCAGATGGCGGGGATGAAGGTGGTGGTCGTCAAATCCGCCGAGAACGGCGACATCGACCTCGAGGATTTCACCGCCAAGGCCGAGGCGGCGGGCGACAAGCTGGCCGCAGTGATGATCACCTATCCCTCCACCCACGGCGTCTTCGAAGACACCGTGCGCGAGGTCTGCGACATCACCCACAAGCACGGCGGGCAGGTCTATCTCGACGGGGCCAACCTCAACGCAATGGTCGGGCTGGTGAAGCCCGGCGAGATCGGCTCCGACGTGTCGCACCTGAACCTGCACAAGACCTTCTGCATCCCCCACGGCGGCGGCGGCCCCGGCATGGGGCCGATCGGGGTCAAGGCGCACCTCGCGCCCTTCCTCCCCGGCCATCCCGAGACCGGCGGCACCACCGGCCCTGTCTCCGCCGCGCCCTTCGGCTCCGCCTCGATCTTGCCGATCAGCTACGCCTACTGCCTGCTGATGGGCGGGGCAGGGCTGACCCAGGCCACCAAGGTGGCGATCCTCTCGGCCAACTACATCGCCGCCCGGCTCTCGGGCGCCTACGATGTGCTGTTCAAGGGTCGCAACGCCCGCGTCGCCCACGAGTGCATCCTCGACACCCGCCCCTTCGCCGAAGCGGGCGTCACGGTGGAAGACATCGCCAAGCGCCTGATCGACAACGGCTTCCACGCGCCCACCATGAGCTGGCCGGTCGCGGGCACGCTGATGGTTGAGCCCACCGAGTCCGAGACTAAGGCCGAGCTTGACCGCTTCATCACCGCCATGCTGGCCATCCGCGAGGAGATCGCGGCGGTGGAGAAGGGCGAGATGCCCGCCGACGACAACCCGCTGCGCCACGCCCCCCACACGGTGAACGACCTCGTCGCCGAGTGGGAGCGGTCCTATCCGCGCGAGCAGGGCTGCTTCCCGCCGGGCAGCTTCCGGGTCGACAAGTACTGGCCCCCGGTGGGCCGGGTCGACAACGTGGCCGGCGACCGCAACCTGATCTGCACCTGCCCGCCGGTCGAAAGCTACGCCGAGGCCGCCGAGTAGGGGAGCAATCTGCCCACCACCTGGGCCGCATCACAGACCGGGATCCTCGGGCCCGTCCCGAGGATCTCCCGCCGCGAGGTCCTCGGGTCAGGCCCGAGGACGACGCCCGCCCGGTGGGCAGCGCGCGGTCCATTGATTACTGCAGCCCATGTCAAAAGACATGCATACGGGTTGTGCATGGGTTGTGCATTGGTTGTGTATCCCTGATTTTCAGGGTTAACGGCCAAGTCTTGCCGGACCGTGCGCAGGCCTTGAACGGTCCGCCGCGGCCCATATATTCATCCTGACGAATATGACCAGAGGCCCCGCCATGCCCAGCACGCATACCCTGATCTGCCCCTCCTGCACCGCCGGCAACCGCCTGCCCGCCGCCCGCCTTTCCGACGGCCCCAAATGCGGCACCTGCGGTGCCAGGCTGGTGCCGCCGAAGCCCTTCGAGCTTGATCCGGCGGCCCTGAAAAAGTCCGTGAAAACAGACACATTGCCCTTGCTGGTCGATTTCTGGGCGCCCTGGTGCGGCCCCTGCCGGATGATGGCGCCAGAGTTCGAGAAAGCCGCCCAGGCGCTCTCCGGCGCGGTCCGGCTGGCCAAGGTGAACACCCAGGATTTCCCCGAGGCCTCGACCGCCTACGCGATCCGCGGCATCCCGGCGCTGCTCCTCTTCGACAAGGGCCGCGAGGTGAGCCGCCTCGCCGGCGCGCGCCCGGCCGCCGATATCATCGCCTTCGCCCGCCAGAACGCCCCGGCTTGACAGTTCCGGCGGGCTCCTCCAAATACGCCGCCAGTGGGGCCGTAGCTCAGTTGGGAGAGCGCGTCGTTCGCAATGACGAGGTCGTCGGTTCGATCCCGATCGGCTCCACCAAAACCTCCTGAAATCTCTTAAAATCATGGGCAAACGGCCCGGTTTGGCCGTATTCCCGCCCGGTCCCCGCGCCCTGCGGCCTGCATACCCGACGGCAGTTCAACACCAGTCTCGGGAGCCGCCTGATGCAGAAACTCGCCACAATCTCCGCCATCGCCCTCGCCGCCGCCCTGGCCTTCTCGGGCAGCGCCTCGGCCTTCGGCAAGTCCAGGTCCAACCCGCGGCCCCCGGCCGGCTACCAGGGCCAGTGGTACACCACGCCCGCCGGCTGCTCCTACTCCCGGGCCCAGGCCCCGGGCGAGCCGGTGAAGTGGTATCTCATCCTGAACCCGCACCACATCGGCCAGCCGAACGCCAGGAAGGGCTGCCCCACGCGACTCTGAGGCGCAGGCCCGCGCGGGTCCGGCCGGGCCGGTGTGGCAGCACCGCGCCCGGCCGTTTGTGCTTGTATTGCAGCATCTTGCGGCGGGGCGGGCTCAGCTCCAGTCCATGCCGTAGAGCCGGTGCAGGGCGATCCGCTCGACCTGGTAGCAGGCCTCCGCCATCTCCTCGGCCTTGGAGTTATTCATTCGTTCATGGAACTTGCGGATGATCCCGGCCTTGTCATGGTCCTTCACCGCGATGATGAAAGGAAAGCCGTTCTTCGCCACGTAGCGCGCGTTCAGGTCGGTCAACTCGCGGCGCTCCTCGTCGGTCAGCGCGGTCAGCCCGGCCCCCTGCTGCTCCGACATCGAGTCGGCGGTGAGCCTCTCGGCCTTGGTGATCGCGTCGCCCAGATCGGGATGCGCGCGCAGCACGCCAAGCCGCTCTTCCTCGCTCGCGCGTCGGAACACGCGGGCCATCGCGTTGTGGATACCCTCCGGCGTGTCATGGGCCGGGCCAAGCTCGAGCTTGTGGGCGCGCTCGGCAACCCATTGGGAATGTTCAAAAATCTTCCCAAACCGGTTGGTGAAGGTGGTCAGGTCCATCTGGCTCGGGCGCGCCGAGAGGCGCTTCGGCGGATGGGTCATGCTCCAGTGCCGGGCAATGTCGATCCGGCGGGCAAACCACACGCCCTCCTTGGCCATCGCGTGGTCGATGAAGCGTTTCAGGGCCATCAGCCGTCCCGGACGGCCAACGAGACGGCAGTGCAACCCGATGTTCATCATCTTCGGCGCACCCGCCGCACCCTCGGCATAGAGCACGTCGAAACTGTCTTTCAGGTAGTTCAGAAATTCCTGCCCGTCGCCAAAGCCCGAAGCGGTGGTGAATCGCATGTCATTGGCCTCCAGCGTGTAGGGAATGATCAGCTGGTCCTTGCCGCTGATATGGATCCAGTAGGGCAGATCGTCGGCGTAACTGTCTGACAGATAGGCAAAACCGCCCATCTCCGTGGCAATCTGCACGGTGTTCTCCGAGCACCGCCCCACGTAGAGCCCGCGCGGCCGCGTGCCCACCACCTCGCGGTGCAGGGCAATCGCCTTTTCCAGGTGCTCCTTCTCTTCGGATTCGTAGAAGTCCTTGTAATCAATCCACTTGTAGCCGTGGCTGGCGATTTCCCAGCGCGCCTCGCGCATCGCTGCCACCTGGTCGGGCGAGCGGGCAAGCGCGGTGGCCACGCCATAGACGGTGAGCGGGATCTTCATCGCCGTGAACAGCCGGTGCAGCCGCCAGAACCCCGCACGGGCGCCGTATTCATACATCGATTCGATGTTCCAATGCCGCTGGTTGGGCCAGGGCACGGCGCCGATCACGTCGCTCAGAAAGGCTTCAGAGGCCTTGTCGCCATGCAGGATGTTGTTCTCGCCGCCTTCCTCGTAGTTCAGCACGAACTGCACCGCGATCTTCGCACCATTGGGCCATGCGGCATTCGGCGGGCGCGGCCCGTAGCCTCGCATGTCACGGTCGTAACGGTCCATCTGGCTCTCCAATTCGTTTCCGGCCCAATCGCGCAGCCGCTCCGCCCAAGTTTTTACCCCCCTCCGGCGATTGGCAAGCGTCTGCCGCCACGGCGCGCGCGCAGGGCATTGAGAATTGCGCACCATGGCATAGACTTGCCCCAAACAGGGGACACAGCATGCTCGACGAAACCGACAAGGCGCCGCTGGTGGACGTGAGCCACCTGCGGGTGGAATTCGACACCAACGACGGGCTCGTGGTGGGGGTGGAGGACGTGTCCTTCCACATCAACCCGGGTGAAACCCTTTGCGTGGTGGGCGAGAGCGGCTCGGGCAAGTCGATCTCCTCGCTCAGCCTCATGCGCCTCGTCGAGTTCGGCGGCGGCCGCATCGCCAACGGCGACCTCAGGTTCCGCCGCGAGTCGGGCGACACGCTCGATGTCTCCGAGGCCGAGAACAAGCTGATGCGCGACATCCGCGGCAACGAGATCGCGATGATCTTCCAGGAGCCGATGAGTGCGCTGAACCCGGTGTTCACCATCGAACGCCAGCTCACCGAGGGGCTGCGCGTGCACAAGAACATGAGCCGGAAGGCCGCCGCGGCCCAGGCGCTCGAGCTTCTGAAGCGCGTGCGCATCCCCGAGCCCGAGCGGCGGCTCAAGCAGTACCCGCACGAGCTCTCGGGCGGCATGCGGCAGCGGGTGGTGATCGCCATGGCGCTGGCCTGCGAGCCGCGCCTGCTGATCGCCGACGAGCCCACCACCGCGCTCGACGTGACCATCCAGGCCGAGATCCTCGCCCTCATCGACCGGCTCAAGCGCGAGACCGGCGCGGCGGTGCTCTTCATCACCCATGACATGGCCGTGGTCGCCCAGGTGGCCGACCGCGTGGTGGTCATGCTGAAGGGCAACAAGGTGGAGGAAGGGCCGGTCGAGCAGATCTTCGAGGCCCCCCAGCACCCCTACACCCAGGCGCTTCTTTCCGCAGTGCCCAAGCTGGGCGAGATGCAGGGCAAGAGCGAGCCCGAGCCGCTCAAGATCCTCGGCCGCGAGATCGAGGCCCACCCGGTGGTGCCCGCCGCCGACCGCAAGCTGCTGCTGGAGGTGAAACACCTCACCACCCGCTTCCCGGTCAAGGGCGGGCTGTTGCGCCGCACCCAGGCCTGGGTGCACGCCGTCGAGGATGTGTCCTTCGATCTGAAGACCTCCGAAACCCTTTCGCTTGTGGGCGAATCCGGCTGCGGCAAGTCCTCCTGCGGGCGTTCCATCCTGCGGCTGGTCGAGCCGCAATCGGGCGAGGTGCGCCTGGGTGGCAAGGACGTGATCGCCATGAGCCAGCGCGAGCTGCGCCGGGCGCGGGCCGACATGCAGATGGTATTCCAGGACCCCTTCGCCAGTCTCAATCCGCAGATGCGGCTGATGGATCAGGTGGCCGAGCCGATTCACAATTACGGACTGGCCAAGGGCTCCGAGGTGCAGGACCGTGTTGCCGCGCTCTTCGACCGGGTCGAGCTGCCCCGCAGCTTTCTGCGTCGCTTCCCGCACGAGATGTCGGGCGGCCAGCGCCAGCGCGTCGCCATCGCCCGCGCCCTGGCGCTCAACCCCAAGCTCATCATTGCCGACGAGGCGGTTTCGGCGCTCGACGTGTCGATCCAGGCGCAGGTGCTCAACCTGCTGATCGAGCTTCAGGCCGAGCTGGGCATCTCGCTGCTCTTCATCAGCCACGACATGGCGGTGGTCGAGCGGGTGAGCCACCAGGTGGGCGTGATGTATCTCGGCCGGATCGTCGAGATCGGCCCCCGCGCCGCCATCTTCGAAGACCCTCGGCATCCCTACACCCGCGACCTGATGAAGGCGGTGCCGGTGGCCGATCCGCGCCAGCGCAAGAGCGAGCGCGACCTCAACTTCAAGCCCATCCCCTCGCCGGTCTTTCCCGTCGGGCACCAGCCCGCGCCCTCCGTTTACGATGAAGTCGGACCGGGGCACTACGTTCTGAAACCGCTGGAGTGAGCGATGCCGGGGCGGTTGTTTCTCACCCGCCCGGCGAGCGACGTGTCGGCTGCCTTCGGCGCGGCAATGCCGCAGGGGCAGGGGCCTCGCGCCAATATCGCCCCCGGCCAGCAGATCGTTGTCTGGGACGGCGCGGCGCTGCGGATGATGCGCTGGGGCCTGATCCCGGTGGGGCGGGTCAACGCGCGGGGGCGTCCGGTGATGGAAACCATCGTCAACGCCCGCTTCGAGACCCTCTTCACCAAGTCGGCCTTCGAGAACACCCGGCGCGGCGTGGTGCCCTGCGACGGATGGTATGAGTGGACAGGGCAGGCCCGCCGCAAGCAGCCCTGGCGAATCGCGCCCGGCGACGGCAGCCTGCTCGGCTTTGCCGCCATCTGGGATGTCTGGAAGGCACCGGGCGGGGCCGAGCTTGCCCAGGTCGCCACCGTCACCTGCGCGCCCAATGGCGATGTCGGGCCGATCCATCACCGCATGGGGGTGATTCTCGCCCCGTACGAGTGGTCGACATGGTGCAGTGGCAACATCGCCGACGCCCGCAGCCTCTGCCATCCCTGGCCCGACGGCAGGCTCGAGGTGGTCAAGGCCGAAGGGGTCGACTGGACCGGCCCCTGAGATGCAGAAAGGGCGCCCCGAGAGGCGCCCTTTCCGTATCTTCCGAAAAGCCTGAGGCTCAGAGCAGAACGAGGTTGCTCGCGCTCTGGCGGCCGTCACGGCCCGACTCGAGGTCGAAGCTGACCTTCTGGTCGTCCTTCAGGCCGGTGAGGCCTGCGCGCTCGACGGCGCTGATGTGAACGAACACGTCCTTGCCGCCCTCATCAGGAGCGATAAAGCCGAAACCTTTGGTGGCGTTGAACCATTTCACGGTGCCTTTGGGCATCTGTGTAGTCTCCAATTTAGCTGCCGCCCGCGGAGATGCGGCGGCCTGGCCAGAGCGTCTAGATCGAAACTGGCCGTAAGGAGACAGTGGGTCGAGTAGAAGGTAGCACGCTGCATTTATCCTCAGGCGCGGACAAAAACAAGAAAAATCCCTGTGAACGCAGCGCTGTGCCGCCGCAGAATTCGGGGCTAGGCTGCGACGGAACATGGAGGGAGAGCGAGATGGATCTGCTGGTTCGCATCGGCACCGAGGGGATCGAGCCGGAGGAGGGCGCGCCCGACCCCGGCAAGCTGCTGGCCGGCGCGCCTCGATTCCGCAGCTGGAACATCGAGGAGCGCGACGGTCTTTATGCGGGCATCTGGGAGGCCACGCCCGGCAAGTGGCGCATCTCCTATGAGGAATGGGAATACTGCCGCATCCTCTCGGGCCGATCGGTCATCACCGAGGAGGGCGGGGCGGCGGTCGAGGTGAGGCCGGGCGACAGTTTCGTTCTGCGGCCGGGGTTTACCGGCACCTGGGAGGTGCTCGAAACCACCCGCAAGGATTACGTCATCCGCCTGTGATGACAGGGCGGGCTGCGCCGCCCGCCTCAGGGCAGCTCTACCTCGAAACGCCCGTCATCCCAGCCTTCGGGCCGGGTGCTGGTCTCGATCCAGACCCGCTCGGTGCCCTCGGGGATCTCCACGCCAGTCAGGCTCCGGGTAAAGGGCTGCTCGTTCACATGCGGGTGCAGCAACTCCCGTGTGCCGAGCACATGACCGTCGGCATCCACCACCCGCCAGCCGTCGGCGTAATCCTGCCAGCCCGTGTCGGCATGGCTCAGCGTCACGTCAAACCGCCATGCCCCGCCCGAAGCCTGTGCGTCGACGGAGTCGACCACCGCCGGGTCGGCGGCGGCAGGCAGGGCGAAGAGGCAGAGGATCATCCGGCGCATGGCGCACAGTTGCACGAAATCGCGTTGCGCCGGGTCACAAGCCCGTCAGACATCGGGCTGCATCAGAACCGCGCGCGAGTGGCTCCAGAACTCCCGCCGCCAGATCACCGCGGCACTCACCACCGCGCCCAGCATCAGCCCCCAGGCCCCCACCAGCCAGCCGATCGCGCCCAGCGCGAAGTAGATCGACCGCATCCCCCGGTTGAAGCTCTTGGCAGCGGTGATGTTGATCTCGGCGGCCTTGGCGGCGCGCGGGTAGGTGGTGGGGTCGGCCACGTCGTTGGGAATCGCGCCCATGACAACAGAGGAATAGCCGAAGAGCCGGTGCGCCCAGACAAACTTGAGGAAGGCATTGGCGACGAAGAACAGGATCAGCACGATCTTCACCTCGAAGGCCAGCGTTGTCGTGGTGCCGAGCTGGAGGTCCTCGGCGAGCATCGTCAGCTGCTCGGGGTTGCCGATCACGGCCAGCCCGCCGCCGATCGAGAGCATGCAGGCCGAGGCAAAGAAGGTGGTGCCCTGCCGCAGGTTGCCGAGAATCGTGGCGTCAAAGATGCGCGGCTGCCGGGTGACATGCTCGCGTAGCCAGTCGCGGCGGTAGTCGGCCATCAGCACCGAGACCGAGGGCTTGCCCGCAGGCGGGTGCTCGACGACCCAGCCGATCAGGGCCCAGAGCACGATGACGAGCGCCACGGCAACCGCGTCGGCGGCGGTGAAGGAGACGAGAAGCGGCATCAGATCCATGGCCGGACCCTATGTCGCGCCCACGGCGGTTGCCAGATGGCAAAATTGGTTATATTTTCTGACCAATTCAGCACGGGAGGTGCCGCCGCCATGGAAATGCCCAAGCCAGACCCGCAGATCCTCGCCCGCAAGGCCCGGATCGTGGAGCGGCTCCGCGCCGTGCTGCCCGGCGGGGTGATCGACGCGCCCGAGGAGGTCCGCGCCTACGAGTGCGACGCGCTGACCGCCTACAAATGCCCGCCGCTCGCCGTGGTGCTGCCCTCCTCGACCGAGGAGGTCGCCGCCGCGCTGAAGGTCTGCCACGAGCAGGGCGTGCCGGTGGTGCCGCGCGGCGCGGGCACCTCGCTCGCGGGCGGGGCGCTGCCCACGGCCGATTGCGTGATCCTCGGCGTGGCCCGCATGGCCGAGGTGCTCGAGAGCAACTACCCCGACCGCTACGTGCACGTGCAGACCGGGCGCACCAACCTCTCCGTCACCGGCGCGGTGGAGGCCGACGGCTTTTTCTACGCCCCCGACCCCTCGTCGCAGCTCGCCTGCGCCATCGCCGGCAACATCGCCATGAACTCCGGCGGCGCGCATTGCCTCAAGTATGGCGTGACCACAAACAACCTGCTGGGCGTCACGATGGTTCTGGCCGATGGCACCATCACCCGCGTCGGCGGCCCCTGGATGGACGCCCCCGGCCTCGATCTGCTCGGCCTCATCTGCGGCTCCGAGGGTCAGCTCGGCGTGGTCACCGAGGCCTGGCTGCGCATCCTGCCCAAGCCCGAGGGCGCCCGGCCGGTGCTGATCGGCTTCGACAGCTCCGAGGTCGCCGGCCAATGCGTGACCAACATCATCAAGGCCGGCGTGCTGCCCGTGGCCATCGAGTTCATGGACAGGCCCTGCATCCGCGCCACCGAGGCCTTTGCCGGGGCGGGCTACCCCGACTGCGAGGCGCTGCTGATCGTCGAGGTGGAGGGCTCCGAGCCCGAAATCGACCACCAGCTCGGCCTGATCTGCGGCATCGCAGATGAGCTGAACCCGGTGGAGGTGCGCCAGAGCGGCTCCGCCGAGGAGAGCGCCCGCATCTGGCTTGGCCGCAAGTCGGCCTTCGGCGCGATGGGCCAGATCAACGATTACATGTGCCTCGACGGCACGATCCCGGTGAGCGAGCTGCCCCGCGTGCTGCGCCGCATCGGCGAGATGAGTGCCGAATACGGGCTGGAGGTCGCCAATGTCTTCCATGCCGGTGACGGCAACATGCACCCGCTGATCCTCTTCGATGCCAACAAGCCCGGCGACCTGGAGCTCTGCGAGGCGCTGGGCGCCGAGATCCTCAAGCTCTGCGTCGAGGTCGGCGGATGCCTGACCGGCGAGCACGGGGTGGGCATCGAAAAGCGCGACCTGATGGAGGTGCAATACCGCGCCCCCGACCTCGCCGCCCAGATGGACGTGAAGGACGTGTTCGACCCGGGCTGGATCCTGAACCCGGCCAAGGTCTTTCCGCTCGCGGTTTCCGCCGGGCGGCGGCGCGCGCCGGATCGGGCGGCGTGAGCGTGTCGCGGTTGGAATTGAGCATCTAGAGCAAGACAATGAACAGGGTGAGCATCATGGAGCCTTCCGGCGAGACGGAACTGGCCGAGGCGCTGGCAGCGGCGGCGGAGCCGGTTTCGGTGCGCGGCGGCGGCACCCGCGGCGTGGTGGCCGAGGGCGAGCCGCTGCGCTACGCGGGCCGGGGCATCACGCTCTACGAGCCGGGCGCGCTGACCCTGGTGGCCCAGGCCGGCACACCCCTGGCCGAGATCGAGGCGGCGCTTGCGGCAGAGGGCCAGCGGCTGGCCTTCGAGGTGCCCGACATGCGCGAACTGCTGGGCACCGAGGGAGAGAGCACGATCGGCGGCGTGGTGGCCAGCAATGCCAGCGGGCCGCGCCGGGTGTCGGTGGGCGCGGCGCGGGATTTCCTCCTTGGCGTGCGCTTCGTCGATGGCGCGGGCCGCGTGGTGCAGAACGGTGGGCGGGTGATGAAAAACGTCACGGGCTACGACCTGGTCAAGCTGATGGCGGGCAGCCACGGCACCCTGGGGGTGCTCACCGAGGTCTCGCTCAAGGTACTGCCGAAGCCCGAGGTGGCCGGGGTGCTCTCGATCGAGGGGCTCCCGGTGGCCTCTGCGGTGGCGGCGATGAGCGCCGCCCTGGGAACGCCCTGGGAGATCACCGCCGCCTGCCACACCGACCTCTCGGCCAATGACCAGCCCTCCACCCAGCTCCGCATCGAGGGCATGGCGGGGTCGGTGGACTACCGCCTCGGGCGGCTCAAGGAGGCGCTGGGCCGTTTCGGCGCGGTGGAAACCGCGGTGAGCGAGTGCCACGACTGGCCCTGGTTCCGCGATGTCGCGCGCTTTGCCGGCGGGGCGGAGGACGTGTGGCGGCTGCACTGCAAGCCCTCCGACGCGCCCGGCCTCGTCGCGCGCCTGCCCGAAAGGGCCAAGGTGCTGCTCGACTGGGGCGGCGCGCTGGTCTGGGCCGCCGTGGCGCCCGGCACCGACCTGCGTGCGGAACTGGGCGCCTTCGACGGCCACGCCACGCGGGTGCGGGGGCAGGGCGGCGGCATCCCCCGGTTTCACCCCGAGCCGCCCGCGCTGGCCGCGCTCACCGCCGGCCTGCGGGCCAGGTTCGACCCGAAGGGCATCCTCAATCCGGGGCTGATGGTATGAAAACCGAATTCACCGACGCGCAACTGGCCGATCCGGGCACGGCGCGGGCCAACGAGATCCTGCGGGCCTGCGTCCACTGCGGCTTCTGCACGGCGACCTGCCCCACCTACCAGGTGCTGGGCGACGAGCTCGACAGCCCGCGCGGCCGGATCTACCTGATCAAGGACATGCTCGAGAACGAGCGGGTGCCGGATGCCCGCACCGTCAAGCACATCGACCGCTGCCTGAGTTGCCTCGCCTGCATGACGACCTGCCCCTCGGGCGTGCATTACATGCACCTCGTCGACCACGCCCGCACCTACATCGAGCAGAATTACAAACGCCCCCTGCCGGACCGCGCCCTGCGCTGGATCCTCGCCCGCATCCTGCCCTATCCGGGGCGGTTCCGCCTGGCGCTGCTCGGCGCCAAGATCGGCCGTCCGGTCCGCGGGCTGATCCCCTCGGCCCGCCTCCGCGCCATGCTCGAGATGGCGCCCCGTCACATCCCCCCGGTCAGCCGCAACGACGACCCGCAGAGCTTTGCGCCCACGGTCCCCCGTCGCAAGCGGGTCGCGCTGATGACAGGCTGCGCCCAGAAGGCGCTGAACACCGACATCAACGATGCCACCATCCGCCTGCTCACCCGGCTCGGCTGCGAGGTGGTGGTGGCCGAAGGCGCGGGCTGCTGCGGCGCGCTCACCCACCACATGGGCCGCGAGGCCGAGGCCCATGGCACGGCGGCCCGCAACATCCGCGCCTGGGTGGCGGAGATGGAGGGCGCGGGGCTCGATGCCATCGTCATCAACACCTCCGGCTGCGGCACCACGGTCAAGGACTACGGCCACATGTTCCGCCAGACCGATCTGGCCGATCAGGCCGCGCGGGTGGCCGGGATCGCCAGGGATGTGAGCGAGGTGCTGGCCGATCTGATGAAGGAGGCACCGGTGGAGGCCCGCAACCTCGCCAAGTCCGAGATCGCCGGCACCGACGCCGCAGCCGCCGCCCCCGAGGGCACCGGCCCGATCCGCGTGGCCTATCACGCCGCCTGCTCGCTCCAGCACGGCCAGAAGATCAAGGACCATCCCAAGGCGCTGCTGAAGGCGGCGGGCTTCGAGGTTGTGGAGCCGGCCGACAGCCACCTCTGCTGCGGCTCGGCGGGCACCTACAACCTGATGCAGCCCGAGATCTCGGGCCAGCTGAAGGCCCGCAAGGTGCGCACGCTCGAGGCAAAGGCCCCAGACATCATCGCCGCCGGCAACATCGGCTGCATGATGCAGATCGGCTCGGGCACGGCCACGCCCATCGTCCATATCGTCGAGCTGCTCGACTGGGCCACCGGCGGGCCGAAGCCGCCCGCGCTGGCAGGGCATGTCATCTGACGGTGCTTTCCTGCAACGCTTGCGGGCGCGGCGCGGGGCTTGCCACAAAATCGCCCCACCGCGCGGTTATTCCGCTCTGCAAGATCAGTACGGGACCGTCATGCGCCAATCCATCCTTTCCGTTCTCGCCGGGGCGCTCGCCCTCGTCGCCTTGCCGCTTCAGGCGCAGGACACCGGGCTCACCCGGCTCTCCACCAGTGACCAGGGGCGCGGATGGGAGGCCGTGGGGCGGCTCGAGATGGGGCGCAAGAGCTTCTGCACCGGGGCACTGATCGCGCCCGACCTCGTGCTGACGGCGGCCCATTGCCTCTACCACACCCAGAGCGGCGAGCCGATCGAGATCGGCGAGGTCGAGTTTCGCGCCGGCTGGCGCGAAGGCCGGGCCGAGGCCTACCGCGGCGTCCGCCGGGCCGTCTCCCACCCCGACTACGTCTATCGCGGGCGCGACCAGCTCGACCGGGTCGCCTTCGACGTGGCCCTGCTCCAGCTCGACCGCCCGATCCGCACCATCCGCGTCACCCCCTTCGAAACCGCCGATGCCCCCCGCCAGGGCGACCGCGTGGGCGTGGTCAGCTACGCCCAGGACCGCGCCGAGGCGCCCTCCTACGAGAGCGGCTGCGAGGTGATGAACCGGCGCGGCGGCGTGGTGATGTTCACCTGCTCGGTGGATTTTGGCTCCTCCGGGGCACCGGTCTTCCTCATCGGGGCCAAGGGGCCGCAGGTGACCTCGGTGATCTCCGCCAAGGCCACGATGGAGGGCCGCCCGGTGGCGCTGGGCACCGAGCTGGCCCCCGTGCTGCCCGTGCTCATGGAGCAGATCGCGAGCGGCAGCGACGTGCTCAACCGGGGTGGTTCGGTCCGCTTTCTGGGCGGCACCCAGGGCGAGGAGCGGCGCGAGATCGGCGCGCGCTTCGTGAAGCCATGATCCGCCGCGCCCTTCTTGCCGCCCTCGCGCTGGCCCTCGCCACCCCCGCGCTGGCCGACAGCGCCCTGCGCCGGCTGACGCTCCGCTCCGAGGGGCTGGGCTGGGAGGCCGTGGGGCGGCTCGACCTTGGCCGCGGCTCCTTCTGCTCCGGTGCGCTCATCTCCACCGATCTCGTGCTGACCGCCGCCCATTGCCTCTTCGACCGCGCCGGCAACCGGCTCGACCCCCGCGCCATCACCTTCCGCGCCGGCTACCGGGACGGGCTCGACATCGCCTCCCGCCAGGGCGTCCGCGCCGTGGTGATGCCCGGCTACGACCCGGTCAGCGACGACGTGATCGGCCAGCTCATGGCCGATGTGGCGCTGATCCAGCTCGACCGGCCGATCGCCGCCGCCAATGCCGAGCCCTACGGGATCTCCGGCCGGGTCAGGGCCGGCGAGAGCGTGGCCGTCGCCTCCTACGGGCAGGGCCGCGAAGAGGCGCTCTCGCTGCAACGCGCCTGCGGCGTTCTGGGCGAACGCCTTGGCGCGCTGGCCTTCTCCTGCGACGTGACCTTCGGCTCCTCCGGTGCGCCGGTCTTCGACCTGTCGGCGGGGCGGCCCGAGATCGTCTCGATCATATCCAAGGGCGCGCGGGAAGATGGCAAGGTGCTCTCCCTCGGCATGCGGGTGGAGCCCGCTGTGCGCCAGCTCCGGGCCGACCTGCGGGCCGGGCGCGGGGTGTTTCCGCAGGTGAACGGCGCGGCCAAGCGGCTGGTCGTGGGGGCGTCCTCCTCCACCGGCGCACGCTTCGTGAAGCCGGGCAACGGGCCGAAATTCGTGCAGCCCTGAACGCGCCGCGCGCCTTCCCTTCGAGGCGCCACCACAGCCTCACGACGCTCTTGAAACCCGCCGGACCCACCCCCACATTATCTCTGCACGGGCGCCAAACGGGCCCGCGCAAGACCCCGCGCCTGTCCCCTCGGGAAGGCGCATGTGACTGACAACGCTAGATATATCGCTCAATGGAGGATACCCATGCGTAACTACGACCTTTCCCCCCTCTACCGCGCCACCGTCGGCTTCGATCGTTTCGCCGACCTGATGGACCGCGTCTTCACCAATGATGTCGCCCAGCCGACCTACCCGCCCTACAACATCGAGAAGGTGGACGAGAACGACTACCGCATCTCGATCGCCGTGGCGGGCTTCACCGATTCCGAGCTTTCGGTCGAGGTGAAAGAGGGCGCGCTGATCGTTTCCGCCAGCAAGAACGAGAGCGACGAGGGCAAGACCTACCTGCACCGTGGCATCGCCACCCGTGCCTTCGAGCGCCGCTTCACCCTGGCTGACCACGTCAAGGTGACGGGTGCCACCCATGCCGATGGAATGCTGCACATCGACCTGGTGCGCGAGATCCCCGAGGCCCTGAAGCCCCGCCGGATCGAGATCGCCGGTGGCAAGACCAAGTCCATCGAGGCGAAGAAAGAGACCGTCGAGGCGTAAGCCTCCGGTTTCAGTGAGAAGAGAGGGGCGCGCGGGGAGACCTGCGCGCCCTTTGCCGTGCCGAAGCCCCTGCCTAGAGCCGCCCGAGCAGCTCCGCCTTCTTTGCCTCGAACTCGGCATCGGTCAGGATGCCGCCCTCTCTCAACTCCGCCAGCTTGCGGATCAGCGAGATGATCTCATCCGCCGAAGGGCTGGCGGCCCCGGCCGCGGCGGGGGCGGGCGCAGCTGCAGGCGTGCTGGTGGCGCTTGGCATGGGGGGCGCTGCCATGGCGGGGGGCTCAGGCGCGTCCCCCTTGGCATCTTCGGTCGTTCCGGCGTCCTCGGCCACCGGGGCCTCCCCCGGCTCTTCCGTCGCAACCCTCTTCAGATCGGCGATCTTGACCAGCCCGTGCTGGCTGGTGAAGGTCAGCGACTGGTCGCCGCTCTGCTGTTGCGAGACGCCGCCGATGTGGTGGTCTGCGGTATCAAACACCTCCACCCGCCCGGCCACGCTGATCGCCAGCCGCCGCGTGGCGGGAAACACCGCATAGCGCATGTCGTTCTGCGCCCCGGTCGAGGAGGGCGCGCCCAGGTCTTCCGGCCACCAGCTGCCGTCAAACCCCGAGCCGGCCACGAAGAGGCTCGTGCCGCTGCCCTGCGACTGGCTCTGATGGCTGGCCGGACGCGGCTCGTGCGCCAGCACCTGCCGCTCCGCCATGGCCTGCGACAGCTCCGAGCAGAGCGCATCCACCCGCGCCTTCAGCGCGTTGTTGAACATGTCCCCCACCATGGTCATCCCGCCCATCGACCATTGCCCCATCCCGCCAAGGTCGGGATGGTTGAACTGCGCCTGCGTGCCATGCCCGGCCGCCAGCGCCATCAACAGATGCTCGACCGCCCCGGTCGTAACGCCATGGCGCTGGGCAATCTCGGCAACAAGCTCTTTGCCCTCGGGCGTGAGGCGGGCCATGGCGGGGCTCCATCTGTCTGGGATGCGTGGGGTCTTGCCAGCGGCTTACCACGTCCGGCCGTGGCTCGCCACCGCATAGGGCGGGCAGCGCCGCGGTCGGGCCGGCTCAGGCCCTCAATACCGCGGCGGCTTGCTTTTCCAGGTGCCCAGCCACCGCCGCCATCCGGCCTTCTTCTCGTTGGCCGCGGCCTCCACCCGGTCCCACCGGTCCTCTGCCGCGTCCAAAGTCGGGTCCAGCGCCCGCTCGCGGAACTGCCGCCACATGGCGCGGATGAAGAGCAGCCCGATCCCCAGCAGCACGAAGAAGGAGATGTTGAACCAGGGGATCGAGTAATGCTCCGGCCCGTCGATCGGGCGGATCGCGATCGCGTTCGGATAGATCGAGAAAAACCGGTTGCGCCAGCCGTAATGGGTGATCAGCACCCACTGGGGCGCCGCCGTGGTCGAGATGTACTCCGCCGCATCGGCCTGCAGGTCCGAGCTGTCGAACTTGAAGTAGGGCGGCCAGATCCAGCCCGAGTCCTCGTTGCGGTACACCATCACACCGTAGCTGTCGCGCGGGACGAACCCCAGCAAGAACGACTTCTGCTTCACCGTCTGGATGAACCGCACGTCGCGCGTCGGCAACTCATTGGCCCCCGAGTCCGCCTGCGCGTAGAACAGCCGGTTGAAGCTCGAAAAATCCTGCCGGATCACCTCCGTCCCGGTGATCCGCACCACGTCATGCTGGGGCAGCACATAAAAGAAGATCAGCGCGACCATGGTGATGAAGGCCCATTTGATCGCTCGCCACAAAATCCGCATGTCGCCCCTCAGTTGGCGTTGGTCAGGTAGAGGATCACGCCGACGGCGATCACCGGGATGACATAGACCAGCAGGATCAGCTTCTTGCGCAGCCCGCTGTGATACTGGGTCATCCCCTGCTCGATATAGGCAGTCCGGGCGGCGGGGTCACCCCCGTCGGGGTGATCCTCGGCCCAGCGGTTCTCCAGCTTCTCCCGCCGGACCGAGCGCGAGTAGATCGAGATGCAGAGGTAGATCACCGTCAGAACGATGAACCCCACCACGACCAGCCGTATCAAACCCATGCCTTACCTCCTGACCGCGCCCCAGGGCCCGACGACCCGGATGCGTTCGTCGGAAACGCGCGGCTTCGGGTCGGGCGGGGCGGCCGGTTCTTCCATCGCCTCTTCCCCGGTTCCGAAGAGTGCCGCCCGTGCCCCCTCCTTGTCCACCGCGTATTCGCGGGCCAGAAAATCGGCCACGAACTCCTTCTTGCCGTCCGGCCAGCCCCGGTAAAGGGCGTAGAACAGCTCCTTGTGGCAGATGAAGAGCTGCCGCACGTCGAGCGTGGAGAGCTCGGCGAGCAGCTGGTTGATCAGGTCGCGGTCGGGGTGGTTGGTGGCGCGCAGGGTGTAAAAATAGGCCGGGTGGCTCGAGGTGATCTTCGGCCAGGCGCCGCCCTGCTCGGCCCAGCGCACCAGCTCGTTGAGCGCGTGAAACTCCGGGGGCAGGGCGCTGCCCAGGGTCTGCGCCAGCTTGCGCAGGTCGCCCCGCGAGCGCGAGGGCACGTCGCGCCCCAGGGTGGCGGCCACGTCGACCAGGATGAAATCCATCTTCTGCTTCAGGATCGCCGTCGCATCGGTGCCTTTGGCCTTCACGATCGGCTCGACGAGATTGTTCAGCTCCAGGAACTTGGCAATCCCGGCCCGGTCGTCCAGATCGAAGAGGTAGGGCGTGGGCAGCTTGCCCAGCGGCCCCTTCGGCCCGCAGGCAATGCTCGCCGGGTGCTCGACATCTCGAAAGATGTACAAGCCCCCAAAATGCGCCGTCCAGAAGTTGCCCTGGGTGAACGACGGCGCCTTGAAGGTCACCGGGTTGCGGGTCACATCGCCGGTTTCCTTGGCGAGGCTGATCATCTCGGCGATCAGCACGTCATCCCACCAGGCGTCGGGCTTGCTCTTGAAGGTGGCGATCTTCTCGGCCAGGTCCTGCGCCTGCTCGATATGGCCCGAGGTCGTATCGGCCCGCACGGTGATCTTGCGGATGTCATAGAGCCGCGACGGCTCGCTCAGCTCGAAGACGGTGTTGTCGAGCTCGCCCAGCACGGCATCGCGGGAGGTCAGCGCAAAAAGCTGCGCCTCGTTCTCCTCGATGAATTGCCGCAGGATGCCGCGGCTCATGGAAAACTTGGCGTTCAGCAGCGGCGCGGTCTTCTGCGCCGTGGTCAGCAGGATGAACTGCCGGTTCACCCCGTTGGGGTTGAGATAGAGCAGGTCATCGAACTCGAAGGCGATCTCGGGGGAGAAGCCGGAGATATCGACGTGGAAGTCCGGCAATTCGGTGCGCTTGCCGGTGAGCTTGTGGAGCGCGCGGTTGTAGCGGTCGATCAGCGCAGGCGAGGCAACCTCGATCAGGTTGCCGAACATCAGGCCGCGGGAGATGAGGCGTTTCATTGCTTATTCTCTTTTCGCGCGGCAGAAATAATGGCCTTCATCTGTTCAACGGAGTAAGGGGGCGTCTTCCTGTGCAGCATGGCGTGGCAGTTGGGGCATACGGGCACAAGGTCATCTAGGGGCTTGATCTGATACTCGCCCTTTTTTTCGGAGATTTGATTCAGGTGGTGGACATGGATAAATCCAACTCCTATTTCCCCGAAGTGCCTGCCAAAATTAATCTCGCAAACCGAACAGTCGTAACCCTTCAGCTTCAAGCACTCTGCCCTGGCTTTGGCTGATCTCTCAGTAGCACTGACCGTTATCAGAACTTGCTTTCCCTCGCTGAAAATCTGCGCGTCCGTCTCCGCCTCACCAATCTCATCAGAGAAAACAATGTTGCCATCGAGCGGTAGTGCGAGCCAGTATTTTCCGTCCTTTGTAAGTTGCGCATCGCTTAGAACGGGTTCAAAATCTCTTATCTTTGCGTGCCCGTCCGGCACCTTGGGGTCGACGAGGGAATGAGTCATCGGAAAAGTCTGAAGTCGGTAGCCCGCTTGTTCGACTAGTCGGATGTATTCAAGCGCCTCCGGGTATCCATTGTTTTTTCGCTGGGTCGCTTTGTTGACTACCCAATCTTCGTTTAGAATAATTTTCGATGTTCCGCGTGTGGCCACATCCCATGCGCCGAAAATGACAATCTTGGCGTCGTGATTAACGAAGCTCCAACTCCAATTCCAGTTCTTGCAGGTCGCATTATTCTCTAGAATGAACTGCTTGCGGTTCTGCTTTGCCATCTATCCCTTCCCCTCCAAATACCGCCGCTTCGCCTCCTCCTGCCGCCCGAAGTCGCGCACCATCCCCTCGATGGCCACCTCGTCACTCTTGTCGGCATACCGGAACTCGGAATCCGCGTATCTATTCACCTCCTGGATCACCATCTCCATGGTGATCGGCTGGCGCAGCTCGCGGACCATCCCCAGCTTCTCGTCATAGGGCTTGAACAGGAACAGCTCCGGCTCCTCCATCCACTCGTCGGGCAGCTCGAAGTCCATCGCGCGGACCTTCACCGCGTCGGTGATGTTCTTGATCGCCCGGCCGGTGAAGCGCTCGTCCGCCTCCTGGATCGCCTTCAGGTAGGTCCCCACCTTGGCGATGGTGTCCAGCTCGCCGATCTGCCCGCGCACCTTCTCGTAAACCACCAGCAGACCCTCCTCATGGGGCTTGGAATGCCCCTCGAAACTCGCCGCCACCGCCTTCTTGATCTCCTGCGCGGCATAGGCCTCGTGCTCGCCCAGCGGCAAGTCGTGGTTCTTGCCCATCAGCAGATACAGGATATCAATGTAGTCATCCCGCGTCTGCGGCCCGTCCACCAGAAACCGCGCCCCGGCCCGCTGCCGCAAGGCATCGTCCACGTTCTCGGGGTAGTTCGAGAACATGCCGAAGGTGCAATTGCCGCGCACAACCGTGTTGGCCCCGGCGAAAGCCTCCATCAGCACCGCCGTCACCTCCTGCTGGCCCGCGCTACTCTGCCGGTCGCCGCGCTTGCCCGCGATCTGGTCGATATCGTCCACCGTGCCGAACCCGATCACCGAGGGGTCCAGCACGTTGTTGATGAAGGCCTTCGCGTTCTGCCCGGACTTGCCCTGGTAGCTGTCGATATTGTCGATGCCGAAGTTCTGGTAGCGGAAGGGGTAGCCCGCGTTGCCGCAATACTCGCTCACCAGCCCGGCCATCATCTGGATCAGGGTCGTCTTGCCGGTGCCCGGCGCGCCGTCGCCCATGAAGGTGAAGATGAAACCGCCCAGCTCGACAAACGGGTTCAGCTTGCGGTCGAAGTCATAGGCCATGATCATCTTCGCCAGCCGCATCGACTGGTACTTGGCGATATGGTTGCCGACCACCTCGTTGGGCTTCTTGAACTGCATCACCAGCGTGCTGCCCTTGGCCTTGCGCGCCGGGGTGAAGCCCGCGATCGTCAGGTCGTCGGCCTCCACGCGGTATCTCGCGCCGGTAAAGGCCCCCACGCGCGGGGCGGTCTGGCCGCGCAGGGCGACCTTCTCCATCAGCTGCTCGGCATAGGCCATCACCGTGGCCACCAGCTTGCCCTCCTCGGTGGCAAAGACCGCAAGCTCCTGGTCCAGCTCCCAGAGGCACCCGTGCAGCGCCAGCGGCGCGTTGTCGGTCAGCACCTCCTCCACCGCCCCGATCTCCACGCTGGCCTCCGTCGCCGAGGGGGCCAGCAGAAAGCTCGTCGCGTTCCCGAAGGAGTACATCACCGCCAGCGCCTCGGCTGCCAGCAGCTCGCCGAACTCCGCCTTGCGCGCCTCGGGCAGCCGGCCCTCCAGGTTCTCCTTCTTCAGCTCCACCAGCCCGGTCGCCTCCGAGAACGCCTCGCCGGTCGCCAGCGCGATGGCAATCGCCCGCCGCAGCCCGTGCAGCACCGTGGCCTGGGTGGGCGACACCAGCGGGTCGCCATCGTCCGCCGTCTCGATGCGGTCGGCCAGCCGCACCCCCTCGGGCCGCGCCGTGCTGGCGGTCACCAGCCCCGGCGTCGTGGAGCGAAACCGCCGCCGCGTGCCGATCCCGGGCGAGCGCTCCGCCGCCGGTGCCGCCGCGCCCTCCTTGGGCTTCGCGATCCGTGGCGTGTGGTCGATCCCCTGCAGCATCCCCGCCGCGGCCTCGTAATGCGCCCGGATCGCCTCTTCCCGAAGCTCCATCTCGTTGGCTGAAAGGCTCATCGCTCAAATCCTTCCCGAAACCCGCCCCATCTTCTTGCAGGAAATTCTCCCGCCGGAGGCCCAAAAACTATCTGTAGCCAAACACCCGCCCGCCGGGGCTGACCACGAACTTGCGCACGCCGGTAAACCCCGGCGGGTTTTTCTCGGCCAGCACCTGGTAGGGGCGCTCGGGCATGATGATGGCGCGCTCCTGCCGGGTCGCCCCGGTGTCCACACCCCGCCCCGAGAACGGGTCCAGCGTGAAGACCTCGCGCTCCACGCTCGAGAACCACCCCGCCTTCTCACTGCGCACCCGCTCGCTCACCAGCTCCTCCTCGGTCCAGGCCAGCGCCCAGTCCTGCCCCTGCGGCGCCTTCGCCTCGCGCAGCACCTCGCAGATCGGCCCCGATTGCACCGTGTAGGCAGACGAATACATCGGCCCCACGTGAAACCGCCGGATGCGCTTGGGGTGGAGGTCGGCAAAATCCTCGTCGAAGCCCTGCGCGATGGTCAGCAGCTTCAGCCCCGAAAAGCTCTGCGCCATCAGATGCGACTGCGCGGCGGGCCAGCGGCGCTCGTCCTTGGGCAGGCTCACCCGGCCCGAGTCCTCGCAGTCCATCAGGTAGATCACCGGCAGGTTGGTCTGGCTGTCGAAGATCGCCCAGTGGATCAGAAACACCCGCCGTTCGCCTTCGCTGCGCTGCCACAGCGCCTCGGGGTCGTTGCGCGCCCAAAAGATATCGCCCCCCGCCAGCGCCTCGTAGTAGAGCCGCTGGGCCATGGCGTATTGCAGCTTGGTCGGGATCGTCAGCTCGCCGACGATCTGGCGGATCATGTCGTCCTTGAGCGTGGCGGCGTCCGGCATGTTGCGCAGGTGACGCTCGGCCTGCTGGGCGTCCACCGCCATCGTCAGCATTTCCTGGAACACCGGAAAGCCGCTCTCGTGCCGGTCGAAGTCGAGCTTGCCCACCGGCGTGCCGTCGCGGCCAGTGAGCAGGTACTTGTTGCCGAGGGCCGCAAAGGCATTGGCCAGCGCGCCGATGTAGCGCCCGAGGATAGTGACCTCGGTGCGGCTGAGGCTGCCCTCCACCTCCATCGCCGCCGCCACCTTGGCCAGATGCCCGGTGATCGCCTCGAATTTCGAGAAGTACCGCCGCGCCGCATATTCGTCGGTCAGCTGCGCGTGGTCGGCGGTGAGAGCCTTCTTGGTGTCGGTCATGCCATCCCCGCAGGGTGGGTGAAACCCACCACCCCCCCTGGGGAGGGTGGCAAGGGCTTACGCCCCGTAGATGTTCTTGTCGTGCTTCTCGACGATCTTCTCGAAGCGGCGGGCGAAGCGTTCGTCGGCCTTGGCCTTCTGCTCCAGCACCTTGCGGGCAAAGACCATGTGATCCTCGTGGGCCTCCATCATGTCGGCCATCCGCTGGTTGGTGGCCGCGCCGATGCCCGCCATGGCGGCCTGGGCCTCCTGGTCGGTCTTCACCCCGATCTCGTTGATCCGGTGGGCCACGTCCTGCTGCTGGGCGGTCTTCAGCGACTTGGTCAGCGCATCGTAGAGCACCACCCGCTGCTTGGTGTCGGTCTGCAGCTTGTTGATCAGCACCATCTGGGTCGCGGCCTGGTTCTGCAGGCTGTCCACCCAGGTCTTGCCCTTCTCGATGTAGCGCTCGAGGGTCTGGCTCTTGGCCAGCTTCACCTGCTCCTCCTGCACCTTCTCGTTGTAGCGGGCGTTCAGCTCGGCCAGCTCGGTCTCCAGCTTGGTGCGGGCGGCGGCGTCCTGCTCGACGCTGATCTTGTTCTCCAGCTCGATGATCCTGGGGTCCATCGCGGTGATCTCGGCGCGCAGCGCCTCCAGCTCACCCACCGTGGCCTCGCGCTCGTCGAGCGTCGACGAGAGGTTGGCCTCCACCTTCACCTTCTCGCCGTTGAGGATGTTCAGCTGGTTCTCCAGCAGCTTCACGATGATGTCGGACTTGCCGATCAGGTCCTGCAGCTTGTCGTCGATGTTGGCGGTGCGGATGCGCTCCTGACGAAGGCTCTCGGATTTGCCCTTCGAGAAGATGCCCACAAAGCTCTCCCAGCCGGTCTTGTCGCGCATCTCGCTGAAGTCTTCCGAGAATCCGGCGGTCACGTCGTCGAGGCCCATGATCAGCTCGGCGATGTTGGCATTCATCAACTCGGTGTGCTGGTGAACGTCCTCCAGCGTGGCGTTCTCGATGTCGATCTGGATGTCCTGCCCCTCGGCCATTTTCTGGCGGGCATTCTCGATCCGGCTCGAAAGCTCCCGGATCTTGCCCTGGGTCTCGGCCACCTGGGCCTGGGATTTCTCTATCATCGCGTCAAAATCGGCCATCTCGCGTCCTCAAATCATCTGATGCTGGAGCTTATGTGGGGGTTTTAGCGCGTTTTGTTAAGGAACGTCACCTGTCAAATGCGTTCATTCCGAGGCCTTTGCCAAGGCCCGCCGAGGGCCGGGATCGGAACCTGACCGCCGCTCTTCCGTTGGTTGCATGACATGTGAACACGAACGGGGGACAATTCCTTGCACCAGCTCGCCAGCCGCCTTGGCCTGCGCACCGACCCGACCATCTTCTTCATCTCCGCGGGGCTGACCCTGCTCTTCGTCCTCGCGCTGGTCATCGCGCCCGAATCCATCGGCGATGCCTTCGCCGCCGGGCGCGCCTGGATCGTTACCAACCTGGGCTGGTTCTTCATCCTCGGCGTCAACGTCTGGCTGGGCTTCCTGATCTGGGCCGCCTGCTCGCGGCACGGGCACATCCGCCTCGGGCCAAAGGGCTCGCGGCCCGAATACACCAACCTCAGCTGGTTCACGATGCTCTTTGCCGGGGGCATCGGCACGGTGCTGATGTTCTGGGGCGTGGCCGAGCCGATCTCCCATTTCGCCAACCCGCCGCTGCCCGGCGTCGCACCGCACAGCGAGGAGGCCGCGCAGGATGCGATCTCCATCGCGATCTATCACCTCGGCCTGCACACCTGGGCGATCTTCGCGCTGCCGGGCCTGGCGTTTGCCTATTTCATCAACCGCTACGAGCTGCCGGTGCGGGTGAGCTCCGTGTTCTACCCGCTGCTGCGCGAGGGCATCCACGGCCCCGTCGGCAAGGCGATCGACATCGCCTCGATCCTCGGCACGCTCTTCGGCGTCGCCGTCTCGCTGGGCCTCGGCTCCAGCCAGATCGCCGCAGGGCTCGATGCGCTCACCGGCTCGGGCACCGGACCGGGCGTGCAGGTGATGATCCTGGCCGTGCTCACCCTCGTCGCCATCGGCTCCATCGTCGTCGGCCTCGACAAGGGGGTGAAGGTGCTGTCGAACATCAACATCGGCATGGCCGTGGCGCTGATGATCTTCGTGCTGGTCTTCGGCTCCACCCTCTTCCTGCTGCGCGGCGTGGTCGAGACCTTCGGCCTCTACCTCGAGAACCTGCCGCACCTGATGTTCTGGAACGACATGCTCGCCAACGAGAACCCCGACAACCCGCCCTGGGGCTGGCAGGGCAGCTGGACGGTGTTCTACTGGGCCTGGACGGTCACATGGTCGCCCTTCATCGGGCTCTTCGTGGCGCGCATCTCGCGCGGCCGCACCATCCGCGAGTTCGTCTTCGGCGTGCTGCTCGCACCGTCGCTCTTCACCCTCGTCTGGTTTTCCATTTTCGGCTGGCAGGCGATGGAGTTCGACGGGCTGGGTCTCGCCGCCCGCGCCTCGATGGGCGAGGCAGCCGGCCAGATCAGCGCGGCGGTGGCCGAGAGCGTGCCGCTGGCCATGTTCGCCTTCTTCGAGCACTTCCCCTTCACCGAGTTCATCCAGGGCTTTGCCGTGGTGATCGTGGCGATCTTCTTCGCCACCTCGTCGGATAGCGCCTCGCTGGTGGTCGACATGCTCTGCACCGGCAAGCCCACTCCTGGCCCGGTTGGCCAGCGGGTGTTCTGGGGCGCCGCCGAGGGGCTGGTGGCCGCCATGCTGATCATCCTCGCCGGAGAGGCGGGTCTCACCGCGCTGCAACAGGTCATCACCGTGGTCGGCCTGCCGATCTTCGTGCTGGTCTGCATGATGATCCCCTCGCTAATCCGGGGCTTCGCCGAGGAGGACATCGACCATATCACCATCGGCAAACGGCCCGAGCTGGAGGCGTTTCATTCCGACGATGACGTGCAGCTCGACGCCCGCAGTACCGCCGGGCGCACGCCGGACCGCTCCGCACCGGCAGAGTGACCGATCAGGCGTTGTGGCGGCAGGCCGATCTGCCTAACCTGCCGCCATGCCGCCCGATCTCGACGCCCGCCTCACCGATGCCATCCGCGCCCGCGAGGGCGAGCTGGTGGCGCTCTGCCGCGACCTCGTGCAGATCCCCACGCTCAACCCGCCGGGCCAGCACTACCGGGCGATCTGCGCCTACCTCGCCGAGCGCTTGGGCAAGCAGGGCTTTGCGGTCGAGATGATCCGTGCCGAGGGTGCGCCCGCCGACAGCACCGAGTATCCCCGCTGGAACGTCATCGCCCGCCGCGAGGGCGCACGGGCCGGGGAATGCGTGCATTTCAACTCCCATCACGACGTGGTCGAGGTGGGCCGCGGCTGGACAGTCGATCCCTTCGGCGGCGAGGTGAAGGACGGCAGGCTCTATGGCCGCGGCGCCTGCGACATGAAGGGCGGGCTGGCCGCTTCCATCATCGCCACCGAGGCCTTTCTCGAGATCTGCCCCGACTTCTCCGGCGCGGTCGAGATCTCCGCCACCGCCGACGAGGAGTCCGGCGGCTACGGCGGCGTCGCCTACCTGGCCGAACGCGGCTGGTTCTCGCCCGAGCGCGTGCAGCACGTCATCATCCCCGAGCCACTGAACAAGGATCGCATCTGCCTTGGCCACCGCGGGGTCTGGTGGGCCGAGATCGAGACCTACGGCCGCATCGCCCATGGCTCCATGCCCTTTTTGGGCGACAGCGCCGTGCGGCATATGGGCGCCGTGCTGGCCGAGATGGAGGCCACGCTCTTCCCGCTGCTGGCCACCAAGCGCACCGGGATGCCGGTGGTGCCCGAGGGGGCCAAGCAATCGACCCTCAACATCAACTCCATCCACGGCGGCGAGGCCGACCACCCCGACGACTACACCGGCCTGCCCGCGCCCTGCGTGCCCGACAGCTGCCGCATCGTGATCGACCGGCGCTTCCTCATCGAGGAGGAACTGGCCGAGGTGAAGGGCGAGGTCACCGCGCTGCTGGAAAAGGTCAAGGCGCTGCGGCCCTCCTTCACCTACGAGGTGCGCGACCTCTTCGAGGTGCAGCCTACCATGGCGCCCCAGGATGCCCCCATCGTCCGCACCACGGCCGCCGCGATCGAAAAGGTGCTGGCCCGCCAGCCCGATTACGTCGTCAGCCCCGGCACCTACGACCAGAAGCACATCGACCGCATCGGCAAGCTCTCCAACTGCATCGCCTACGGCCCCGGCATCCTCGACCTCGCGCACCAGCCCGACGAATGGGTCGGCGTGCAGGACATGGTCGACAGCGCCACCGTCATGGCTCTGGTGCTCGCCGAGCTGCTCGCCCGCTGAAACGCCTATGCAGCCGCGCGGGGTGCCGTTAACCTGAGCCAAACCACTCAGGGAGGTCCCAGCCCCATGACCCTTCGCGCAACCCTTCTCGCCGCCACGCTCCTTGCAGGCCCCGCGCTGGCGCAAGACAGCATCACCCTCGGGATGGTGCTCGAGCCGCCAAACCTCGACCCGACCGGCGGCGCGGCGGCAGCCATCGACGAGGTGGTCTATGCCAACGTCTTCGAGGGCCTCACCCGCTTTGCCGCCGACGGCTCGATCCTGCCCGCTCTGGCTGCCTCCTGGGAGGTCTCGGAGGATGGCACCAGCTACACCTTCACCCTGCGCGAGGGCGTCACGTTTCACGACGGCACCGATTTCAACGCCGATGACGTGGTGTTCTCGCTCAACCGTGCCCGCGCGGAAGACAGCACCAACGCCCAGAAGGCCCTCTTCGCCGGCATCGAGAGCGTCGAGGCGGTGAACCCGACCACCGTCAAGGTCACGCTCGGCCAGGCCGATGGCGCCTTCCCGTTCAAGATGGCCTGGGGCGATGCGGTGATGGTGGGCGAGGAGAGCGTGGCCGATCTTGCCACCAAGCCCGTGGGCACCGGCCCCTTCACCTTCACCGAATGGGTGCAGGGCGACCGCGTGACCCTCACCCGCAACGAGGCCTATTGGGGCGAGGCCCCGGCACTGGCCACGGCGACCTTCAAGTTCATCACCGATCCCAACGCCGCCTTCGCCGCGATGATGGCCGGCGATGTCGATGCCTTCCCCAACTTCCCCGCGCAGGAGACCCTGCCGCAGTTCGAGGGCAACCCGCAGTTCAAGGTCATCATCGGCTCCACCGAGGGCGAGACGATCCTGGCCATGAACAACGCCGAGCCGCCGCTCGACAACGTCAAGGTCCGCGAGGCCATCGCCCATGCGATCAACCGGCAAGACCTGATCGACGGCGCGATGAACGGCTATGGCACGCCCATCGGCACCCACTTCGCCCCGCACAACCCCGATTACGTCGACCTCACCGGCCTGTCGGAGTTCGACCCGGAGCGGTCCAGGGCCCTTCTGGCCGAAGCCGGCGTGTCAGACCTCACGCTCCGCCTCGCCCTGCCGCCGCCCGCCTACGCCCGCCGCGGCGGCGAGATCATCGCCGCCCAGCTGCGCGACGTGGGCATCGAGACCGAGATCACCAACATGGAATGGGCCCAGTGGCTCGAACAGGTGTTCAAGGGCCGCGATTTCGACCTCACCATCGTCAGCCACACCGAGCCGCTCGACATCAACATCTATGCCCGCGACGACTACTACTTCCAGTATGCCGACCCGGACTTCAAAAGCATGATGACCCTGCTCGAAGGCACCACCGGCCCCGATGCGCGCTCCGAGATCCTGAAATCCGCGCAGGAAAAGATCGCGGGCGATTTCGTCAACGGCTACCTCTTCCAGCTGCCCAAGACCGGCGTGGCCAACGCAAAGATCGAGGGCCTGTGGGAGAACGCGCCGACCCAGGCCAACGACCTGACCGGCGTGCGCTGGACCCAGTGATCCGCCTCAGGCGCAACGAACAGGGCGCGGGGGCCGGCCTCCGCGTCCTTTTTTGCGGGCTCAACGCTCCGGCGGCTGCCAGTCGGCGGGCGGCACGTCGCGCCGCTTGAGCCGCAGCGCAAGGCCAACCCCGACCCCCACGGCGATGGCCACGGTCAGGTCGGTCAGCACTGTCAGCGCCAGGGTGAGCCCGAGCAGAAACAGATCCGATCGCCGCTGACGCAGGTAGAGCGCCCAACGATGCGGCTCGCTCATGTTCCAGGCGGTGAGAACCAGCAGCGCGGCGAGGGCGGGCATGGCGAGGTAGCCCGCCAGCGGCGCGGCGACCAGCATCACCACGAGAATCGTCAGCGCATGGACGATCCCCGCGACGGGCGTCTTGCCCCCGGCGCGAATGTTGGTGGCGGTGCGGGCAATGGCGCCGGTGGCCGGCAGCCCGGCAAAGAAGGCCGCGCCGATATTGGCCGCGCCCTGCGCCATCAACTCGGCATTGGGGCGGTGCTGCCCTTCGATCATCCGGTCGGCGACCATCGCCGAGAGCAGCGACTCGACCCCGGCAAGAAAGGCGATCACCAGCGCCGAGGGCAAGAGCTCGGCCATCCGGGCGAGGCTGATCTCGGGCAGGGCGGGCAGGGGCAGGGTGCGGGGCAGGGCACCGAAGCGGCTGGCGATGGTGTCCACCTCCAGCCCGCCCAGCGCCACCACGGCCGAGGTGAGCGCCACCGCCACGATCAGCCCCGGAAAGCGCGGAAAGGCCCGGCGCAGCGCCACGATCAGCACCGCCGTCCCGAGCCCGATGGCCAGCGCCGCGCCGTTCACGCTGCCACGCGCCGCCCAGAGCGCCTCCAGCTTGCCGATGAACTCGGCGGGCATCGCCTTAGCGCCCAGCCCCGCCAGATCGGCCAGCTGGCTGGTGGCGATGATCACCGCGATCCCGATGGTGAAGCCGTTGATGACAGGCTCCGGCACCAGCCGGATCAGCCGCCCGGCCTTCAGGAGCGCCGCCGCCACGAGGATGAAACCCGCCATCAGCGTGGCCAGCACCAGCCCGCCGTAGCCGTGCTCCGCGATCACCCCGAAGACCACCACGATGAAGGCGCCGGTCGGCCCGCCGATCTGCACCCGGCTGCCGCCCAGCGCCGAGATCAGGAAGCCGCCAACGATCGCCGTCACCAGCCCGCTGGCCGGATCGGCCCCGGAGGCAATCGCAATGGCCAGGCTGAGCGGCAAGGCCACCATGGCCACCGTGATCCCCGCCAGCACGTCGGCCAGCAGGGTCTCGCGGTCATAGGTCTTGAGCGTTGTCAGTATCTTGGGTTTCATGCCCGGCGCCGAACTCTCCCGCCGCGCTGCGGTCACCCCCACAGTTGCCCTGCGGTGACGTGAGGGTCAAGCGCGGCCGTGGTCGCGCCTCAAACCCCCAGATGGTCGGCCAGGTCGTTCAGCCGGTCATGCCCCCAGAACCGCTCGTCGTCGTCGGTGATGTAGAACGGCGCGCCGAAGGCCCCCCGCTCCACCGCCTCGTCGAGGTTGCGGCCATAGGTCTCCGCGCCCGCGAGCAGCCCCCTGTCGGCGATGCCGGGGTCAAAGCCGGCCGCCTCGAGGCATGCCTTGATCACCTCGTCCTGCGCGATGTCCTTCTCCTCGGCCCAGACCGCACGCAGCAGCCCATGCGCCAGGTCCCCCAGGTTGCCGCCGCCCTCGGCCTGCGCGGCGATCAGCGCGTAGCTCGATGGCGCCGCGTTGGTCGGAAAATGCGCAGGCTGGAAGTTCATCTTCAGCCCGGTCTTCGCCGCCGCCCGCTTCAGCTCCTGCATCCGGTAGGCCTTGCGGTTCTCGTGCCGCTCGCCGGGCGGCGTGCCGCCGGTGCGGGCGAAGAGCGCCATGATATCCACCGGCTTGTAGGCGATCGTCGCTCCCGCGCGGTTGGCAATGTACTCCAGCCGCGTGCCCGCGAGGTAGGTGAACGGCGATATGGTGGAGAAAAAGTAGTCGATATGCGGCATTTGCACCTCCCTGCGCGCGGCTTTCTGGCCCTGACGGTAGGCCGGTGCTATGGGGTGTCAACGTTACGATTCTGCCACGCGCGAGGGGACACGCGATGCCCAATCCGACCGAACCGAAACTGATGTCCGGCAATGCCAACCTGCCGCTGGCCAAGGCGATCTGCCGGCGCATGTCGATGCACCGCGGCATGACCGTGGGGCTGGTCGATGCCCGGGTCGAGCGGTTCAACGACCAGGAAATCTTCGTCGAAGTCTACGAGAACGTCCGCGGCGAGGACATGTTCATCATCCAGCCCACCTCCAATCCGGCGAACGACAACCTGATGGAGCTGCTCATCATGGCCGACGCGCTCAAGCGCTCCTCGGCCGCCCGCACCACCGCCGTGATCCCCTACTTCGGCTATGCCCGGCAGGATCGCCGGACCAAGGCCCGCACGCCGATCAGCGCCAAGCTGGTCGCCAACCTGGTCGCCGAAGCCGGCATCGAGCGGGTGCTGACGATGGATCTCCACGCCGCCCAGATCCAGGGCTTTTTCGACATTCCGGTCGACAACCTCTATGCCTCCCCGATCTTCGCGCTCGATATCCAGCACCACATGAAGGACAAGCTCTCAGACCTGATGGTGGTCTCGCCCGACGTCGGCGGCGTGGCCCGCGCCCGCGAGCTCGCCCAGCGGATCGGCGCGCCCCTCGCCATCGTCGACAAGCGCCGCGAGAAACCCGGCGAAGTGGCCGAGATGACCGTGATCGGCGATGTGAAGGGCAAGGTCTGCATCATCGTCGACGACATCTGCGATACGGCGGGAACGCTGTGCAAGGCCGCCGAGGTGCTGGTGGAGAACGGCGCGACCGAGGTCCACAGCTACATTTCCCACGGCGTGCTCTCCGGCCCGGCCGTGGAACGGATCACCAATTCGGTGATGAAGAGCCTGGTGATCACCGACTCCATCGAGCCCACCGCCGCCGTGAAGGCCTGCAAGAACATCCGCATCGTGCCGACCGCGCCGATGTTCGCCCAGGCGATCCTCAACATCTGGTCGGGCACCAGCGTGTCCTCGCTCTTCGACCACAACACGCTGGTTCCAATCTACGAAGGCTTCTACGGCACCGACGTCTGAGCGGTGCCGAACAAATCTTCGCCCCGCGCACCCCGCGCCCTTGAACGCCGGCCTGACCCACCCGATCTCTCTCCTGCGCGGGAGGAAAAGCCTCCCGCGGCAAGTGAGAGAGGCCCGCTGGTCCTGCAGGTCAGGCAATCGCAGATCCCGGCGCGCATGGTCTCGTGCCGCTGCGCCGTGTCTGTGAGCCCCCCGCAAGGCCTCGGCCTCCGGACAGGACATTGACATGCCAGGACAAGTTGCCAGCCTGTTGCCGCTCGTCGGCGCCCTGCTGGTGATCTTCAAGGGTATCGCCCGGCTCCGCGCAAAGCGGGCGCGCGAGCCCTATACACCACCGCAGCCCAGGGATGTGCCAGCGCCGCCGCGCCCGCCCGCCCGCAGTGAACCGCTCCTCCCCGACGCCGCCTGCCGCCTCTGCGCCGCCCCGATCCCGGCTTCAGAGTCGATCTGCCCGCTCTGCGCCCGAAAAACAGCGGCTCCCGCCCGTCAGGGCAGGTCGACGCTGCTCCACTGGGTCGTGTTCATCGCCATCATGACCACGATCATCGGCCTCGGCGCCCTCGTTGCGCCCTGACGCCCGGGTCGCTCACGCCCGCCGTACCACCATTGGCAGGATCGCCGCCACCAGCAGCGCGCCCAGCACGAAGGGCGCGCCCGGCCAGTAGACCGGGGCGCCCTGCGCCGCGAAGGCCCGGAACAGCGGCGTGAACATCAGCGGCGCGAGCACGGCGGCCAGCGAGGCCAGCGCCGCGATCACCCCCTGCACCATGCCCTGCTCGTCCTCTCCCGCACTGTTGGCGACCAGCGCGGTGAGGGTCGGGGGCACGATGTCGGAGAGCGCCGAGAACGGCATCACCAGCATCACCACCCAGGTCGTCGTGGCAAAGCCGAACACCACCATCGAAAAGGCCGAGACGGCGAGGCCCATGATCACCACGCGCCGCTCCCCGAGCCGTGCGACGAGCTGCGGCATCACCACCGCCTGGGCCAGCGCCATCATCACCCCGTAGGCCGAGAGCGAGAGCCCGATGGCCAGCGTGCTCCACCCCAGCGCCGCCTTGCCCCAGAAGGCCCAGAGCACCGGGTAGACCATGTTGGCGAACTCGAAGAGCGCGAGGCAGATCAGCGGCAGAGCCAGGCCGGGCAGGGCAAAGGCCCGCCGGAAGCTGGCGAAGGGGTTGATATCGCGTGCGCCGAAGGGCCTGCGGTTCTCGGGGGCCAGCGATTCCGGCAGCACGAAGAGCCCGAGCGCGAGGTTGGCCGCCGCCAGCGCCGCCGCCACCCAGAACGGGGCCGTCACGTGCCAGCCCGCCACCACGCCTCCCAGCGCCGGCCCCAGAACGAAGCCCACGCCGAAGGCCGCGCCGATCAGCCCGAACCGGGCCGCGCGTTGCTCCCTCGGCGTGATGTCGGAGATATAGGCGGTCGCGGTGATGTAGGTCGCCCCCGCCACGCCCGCCAGCGTACGCCCGATCAGCAGCAGCCAGAAGGTATCGGCCAGCGCCATCAGCACGTAGTCGAGCACGAGGCAGGCCAGGGCCACCAGCAGCACCGGCCGGCGCCCCCAGGCGTCGGAGACCGAGCCAACCACCGGCCCGCAGACAAACTGCGCCCCGGCATAGGCCGCCATCAGCACGCCGGCCCAGAGCGAGCCCTCGCCCACGTTGCCCGCGCCTACCCGCGCCATCAGGTCGGGCATGATCGGAAACACGATCCCGATCCCGATCGCGTCGAGCATCAGGGTGGCGAGGATGAAGAAGAGGGGGCCGTTGTTGCGGAACATGCGGGCTTTTGGCGCGTGCCGCGCGGCTCGGGCAAGAGAAATTTCTGCGAGAGCCTCGCGGAAGGGCGTGCCCTTGCACCGCCCCCCGCCGCCTCAATACAAGTCCCAGTCGTCCTCGTGGCGCAATTCGCCGATCGCCATCCAGCTCGCCCGCACGCGGGCCACCCGCGTGTCGCCCCAGGTCCGGAAGACAATCTCGAACCCCTCCTCGGTGATCTCCTCGGCGGAGATGTCGGCGCGCTGGTTGGTCTTCTGGTCCATGTCCCACATGCTGAGATTGACCACCACCGTGGGAGCCGTGCGAAAGCCTTCGCTGAAGCTGATCGCCCGGCGCGACTGGCGCGGGCCGGTGCCGGTCCACATCTCGCCGCCGTCCTCGAAATCCGAGAACAGGACGACGGAGCCCTCATCGACCCCGACCAGGTGATTGCGCAATCTCTTCATTCAGTTCGTCAAAACCCGTTTCCCTGGTCCGTCGATAAAAAAAGATTTGGGCGAAAATTGGAACCGAAACCTAATAGGCCCCGTCGATTTCTCGACAGGGCCTTCTGAATTCCGGTGTTTCGCCCGGTCAGGTCAGGCGCTGCGCACCGAGAGGCCAAGCTCGTTGCCGAGCGCGGCGATGTCGGCCGCGGTCTTGGCCAGCGCGTCCAGGTCTTCCGGCGTGGCGTTGTCCCGCGCGGCAGCCGCGTCGGTGAGAAACTCCTCGAGCGCCTCGGCGGTCATTTCCTCGGCCGGCACGGCGTGTTCGGCCAGAACGGTGGTGCCCTCGGCGGTGATCTCGGCAAAACCGCCGATCACGGCGTATTTCTGCTCCGAGCCGTCCTCCGCCTTCACGGTCAGCAGACCGGGGCGCAGGGTGGTGATCATCGGGCTGTGCTGCGGCATGGCAGTCAGGTCGCCTTCGGCACCGGGGATCTGAACTTCGCGCACGGCCAGCGACGCGAGCCGACGCTCGGGCGAAACCAGATCGAATTGCATGGTATCGGCCATTTCAGGCTCCCTATTTTAGCGCCAACCTCCCGCCCCGCCTTCCGTCCGGTTCACCAGTCGTGGTGAGGGGAGGGGAGGCGGGGTGGGAGGCGGTCAAGATCAAGCGGCTTCGGCAGCCATCTTCTGGGCCTTGGCCTTCACCTCTTCGATGCCGCCCACCATGTAGAAGGCGCCCTCGGGCAGGTGGTCGTACTCGCCGGCCACAACCGCCTTGAAGGAGGAGATGGTGTCTTCCAGCGGCACCTGAACGCCGTCGGAACCGGTGAACACCTTGGCCACGTCGAACGGCTGGGAGAGGAAACGCTGGATCTTCCGGGCGCGGGCCACGGTCAGCTTGTCCTCTTCGGAGAGTTCGTCCATGCCGAGAATGGCGATGATGTCCTGGAGCGACTTGTAGCGCTGCAGGATCCCCTGCACGTCGCGGGCCACCTTGTAGTGCTCCTCGCCCAGAACCGCCGGGTCCATCAGGCGCGAGGAGGAGTCGAGCGGGTCCACGGCCGGGTAGATGCCCAGCTCGGAGATCGCGCGGCTCAGCACGGTGGTGGCGTCGAGGTGGGCGAAGGTCGTGGCCGGGGCCGGGTCGGTCAGGTCGTCCGCAGGCACGTAGACGGCCTGGATCGAGGTGATCGAGCCCTGCTTGGTCGAGGTGATCCGCTCCTGCATCGCGCCCATGTCGGTCGCGAGCGTCGGCTGGTAGCCCACGGCGGAGGGGATACGGCCCAGAAGCGCCGACACCTCGGAACCCGCCTGGGTGAAGCGGAAGATGTTGTCGACGAAGAAGAGCACGTCGGTGCCCGACTGGTCGCGGAACTGCTCGGCCAGGGTCAGGCCGGTCAGGGCCACGCGGGCACGGGCTCCCGGAGGCTCGTTCATCTGGCCGTAAACCAGAGCCACCTGGGACTCTTCGAGGTTGTCGGGCTTGATGACGTTGGATTCGATCATCTCGTGGTAGAGGTCGTTGCCCTCACGGGTCCGCTCGCCCACGCCGGCGAACACGGAGTAGCCCGAGTGCACCTTGGCGATGTTGTTGATCAGCTCCATGATGAGCACGGTCTTGCCCACGCCGGCGCCGCCGAAGAGGCCGATCTTGCCGCCCTTGGCGTAGGGGGCCAGCAGGTCGATCACCTTGATGCCGGTCACGAGCACTTCGGACTCGGTCGACTGCTCGTCGAACTCGGGCGCGGGCTGGTGGATGGCGCGGGTCTCGGTGGCGTTCACCGGGCCCTTCTCGTCGACCGGCTCGCCGATCACGTTGAGGATCCGGCCCAGGGTGGCGTTGCCCACCGGCACCTGGATCGCGTCGCCGGTGTCTTCCACCGCCTGGCCACGAACCAGACCTTCGGTCGCGTCCATGGCGATGGTGCGCACGGTGTTCTCGCCGAGGTGCTGCGCCACTTCGAGCACCAGCTTCTTGCCGTTGTTCTCGGTGGTCAGCGCGTTCAGAATTGCCGGCAGGGCGTCGTCGAACTGCACGTCCACGACGGCGCCGATGACCTGGGTCACTTTGCCTTTTGCATTTGCCATTGTCGTCGTTTCCCTCTCGTCAGAGCGCCTCGGCGCCCGAAATAATCTCGATCAGCTCGTTGGTGATCACGGCCTGACGGCTGCGGTTGTACTGGATCGTCAGCTTGTCGATCATGTCGCCCGCGTTGCGCGTTGCGTTGTCCATGGCGCTCATCCGGGCGCCCTGTTCCGAGGCGCCGTTTTCCAGCAGAGCCGAAAAGATCTGCGTGGCCACGGCGCGCGGCAGCAGGTCGGCGAGGATCGCCTCCTCTTCCGGCTCGTAGTCATAGACCGTGCTCGCCTCGGCGGCAGCCTCTTCCGTCGCCTCGAAATCGGCGGGGATGATCTGCTTGGCCGTGGGGATCTGGCTGATCACGCTCTGGAACTCGGCAAAGAAAATCGTCGCCACGTCGAACTCGCCGGCATCGAAGCGCGAGAGCACGTCACGGGCGACGCCCTGCGCGTCGGCATAGCCGAGGTTCTTCACGCCACTCATGTCGATATGGCCGACGAAGTGCTTGGCGAGGTCGCGCTTCAGCTGCTCGCGGCCCTTCTTGCCGACGGTGAGGATCTTCACCTCCTTGCCGGCCTTCAGGAGCTCGTTGGCGCGGGTGCGCGCGAGCTTGACGATCGAGCTGTTGAAGCCGCCGCAAAGGCCCCGCTCGGCGGTCATCACCACCAGCAGGTGCACCTTGTCGTCGCCGGTTCCGGCCAGCAGGCGCGGCGCCGAGTCAGACCCGGCGGAGGCCCCGGCCAGCCCGGCCATCACCGCGTTCATCCGTTCGGCATAGGGCCGCCCGGCCTCGGCCGCGTCCTGTGCCCGCCGCAGTTTTGCGGCGGCCACCATCTGCATGGCCTTGGTGATCTTGCGCGTGCTCTTGACGCTCGCGATCCGGTTCTTCAGATCCTTGAGGTTCGGCATCGGTTTGCTCCTGCCTCAGGTTCAGGCGAAATCTTTGGCGAATTCGTCCAGAGCCGCCTTGATCTTGTCCTCAAGCTCGCCCTTCACCTTGCGGTCGTTCTCGGTGATGTCCTTGAGCAGGTCCTGGCACTTGCCGCGCAGATGCGCCAGCAGACCGGCCTCGAAACGGCCCACGTCGGACACGGCCACCTTGTCGAGGTAGCCGTTGGTGCCGGCGTAGATCACGCAGACGATCTCGGCGTTGGTCAGCGGCGAGTACTGCGGCTGCTTCATCAGCTCGGTCAGGCGCGCACCACGGTTCAGCAGGCGCTGGGTGGCGGCGTCGAGGTCGGAGCCGAACTGGGCGAAGGCGGCCATCTCGCGGTACTGGGCGAGCGACAGCTTCACAGGGCCGGCAACCGAAGACATCGCCTTGGTCTGGGCCGAGGAGCCCACGCGGCTCACCGAGAGGCCGGTGTTCACGGCGGGGCGGATGCCCTGGTAGAACAGCTCGGTCTCGAGGAAGATCTGGCCGTCGGTGATCGAAATCACGTTGGTCGGGATAAAGGCCGACACGTCGCCGCCCTGGGTTTCGATGATCGGCAGCGCGGTCAGCGAACCGGCGCCGTGATCCTCGTTCAACTTGGCCGAACGCTCGAGCAGGCGGGAGTGAAGGTAGAACACGTCGCCCGGGTAGGCTTCACGCCCCGGCGGGCGGCGGAGCAGCAGCGACATCTGGCGGTAGCTCACGGCCTGCTTGGAGAGGTCGTCGTAGATGATGAGCGCGTGGCGGCCGTTGTCGCGGTAGTACTCGGCGATCGAGGTCGCGGTGTAGGGGGCGAGATACTGCATCGGTGCGGGGTCCGAGGCGGTCGCGGCCACGATGGTGGTGTATTCGATCGCGCCGGTCTCTTCGAGCTTCTTCACCAGCTGGGCAACGGTCGAGCGCTTCTGGCCCACGGCCACGTAGATGCAGTAGAGCTTCTTGCTCTCGTCATCGCCGGCGGCGTCGTTGTAGCTCTTCTGGTTCAGGATCGCATCGAGCGCCACGGCGGTCTTGCCGGTCTGGCGGTCGCCGATGATCAGCTCGCGCTGGCCGCGGCCGATCGGGATCATCGCGTCCACCGACTTGAGGCCGGTCGCCATCGGCTCGTGCACCGATTTGCGGGGGATGATGCCGGGGGCCTTCACGTCGGCCACGCGGCGCTCGGAGGCCTCGATGGCGCCCTTGCCGTCGACCGGAGCGCCGAGCGCGTCAACCACGCGGCCCAGCATGGCGTCGCCCACGGGCACGTCCACGATGGCCTTGGTCCGCTTGACGGTGTCGCCTTCCTTGATGTCCCGGTCGGAGCCGAAGATCACGACACCGACGTTGTCGCTCTCGAGGTTCAGCGCCATCCCGCGGATGTTTCCGGGGAATTCCACCATCTCGCCGGCCTGGATGTTGTCGAGGCCGTGCACACGGGCGATACCGTCACCGACGGAGAGCACGCGGCCGACTTCGGCAACTTCGGCCTCCTGGCCAAAATTCTTGATCTGGTCCTTGAGGATTGCGGAAATTTCCGCAGCTTGGAGAGCCATTAGCCGACCTCTTTCATTGCGTTCTGGAGGGAAGACAGCTTCGAGCGGATCGAGCTGTCGATCATCTGCGAGCCGAGTTTCACGACGAGGCCGCCAATCAGGGCTTCATCGACGCGCATCTCGAGTTTCACGTCCTTGCCGACCTTCTTGGCGAGGGTTTCGGCGAGCTTCTTCTGCTGGGTGGCGGTGAGCGCCTTGGCCGAGGTGACCTCTGCGGTCACTTCGCCCTTTTCCTCGGCGATCATCGCCTTCAGCGCCTTGACCAGCTGGGGCAGGGCAAAGAGGCGACGGTTCTGCGCCATCAGGCCCAGCGTCGAGGTGGTCAGGCCGTCGAGGCCCATCTTCCTGGCCACCGCCGTCACGCCGGCTTCCTGTTCGGCGCGGGTGTAGACGGGGTTGGAGATCAGCTCCCGGAAAGCGTCGCTCTCCTCGAGCGCCGCGCCGAGGGTCTCGGCGTCACTGTCCAGGGCTTTGAGTTTCTTGTCGCTCTTGGCGAGGTCGAAGAGCGCTGATGCGTAGCGCGCGGCGATGCTTGCGGATATCGAAGCCGTCTCGGACACGTCCACCCCTCGTTGTCGGTTTGGCCCGGTTTCACGTGGGCTCTGGGCATAAATCGGGCATGGCCGTTCCCGGCGCTCCCCGAAGTCGAGGGGTGTCTAGCAGACGGTTTATGGGCTCGCAACAGGTTTAAATCGCGCTGGCGTGAGCGTAAAAATTCGCAATTTCAATGTCTTATGGGTGGTGCGACAGTTTGGTTACATTTGGACGCAGGGCAGGGGAGGGAATCTCCGAATGTGCGGAATGCAATCGTATACCGTGTCGGCGCCGAGGATTCTGCGAGCATTGCCAGAGGCTTGGCCAGAGATCGGACGGCAGGGGGAGTGGCTGCCGGCGGCCGGGCCCCGCGTTCGCACCTGCGGCATCGCACCTGCCGCGGGGCCATCCGGCCTCGCGCCCCGCTTCAGGCGGGTTCCACCCCCGGCTGCACCGCCCCCTCCAGCACCGGCCTGCGCTGGCGCGACCGCACCCTCTGCGCGTCGCCCCCCGGCGCATAGACCCGCTTGCTGGCCTCGACGATGAACACCCCGCCCGCAAGGTAGCTCGAGATCCTCCGCCCGGTGCGCTCCCAGAAGTTCGAGGACTTCACCCAGAACCGCCGGTGGCTCGGCGGGCTGAAGAGCGCCGCCAGGTGGCGCTCGGGCACGAAGCCGTTGTTGCGCAGCAGCGCCTCCAGCTGGCTCAGCGAGTAGGGCCGGCCAAAGCCGAAGGGCGTCACGTCGCGCCGCGCCCAGAGCCCCGCGCGGTTGGGCACGATGAACACCGCCCGCCCGCCCGGCCCGAGCACCCGGTGCATCTCTCCCAGCAGCCGCGCCGGGTCGTCGGTGGTGTCGAGCCCGTGCAGGCAGACCAGCTTGTCGACCATGCCGGTGGTGACTGGCCAGAGGGTCTCTTCCACCAGCACCGAATGGTTGGGTCCGCCTGCGGGCCAGGGCGCCACGCCCTGCGCACCCGGCATCAGCGCCATCACCCGCCGCGCATCCGCCAGGTAGGGGCGCAGCAGCGGCACCGCAAAACCGTAGCCCACGACCGTCTGCGCCTTGGCCTCCGGCCAGAGGCTGACAACCTGATCCCGGATTGCCCGCTGCGCCACGCGCCCTAGCTGGGTGCGATAGTAGAAGTTTCTCAGGTCGAGAACATCCAGATGCATCGGTTGCCGGTCGCCCTCGTGTGGGACAGTCTGGCAAGACCATACCAAGGCTTGAAGGAAACGCCATGCCCCTAGAGATCCTTACCGTCCCCTGCCTCTCCGACAACTACGCCTATGTGGTGAAGGGGCCGGACGGCGTGTGCCTGATCGACGCGCCCGAGGCCGGCCCGATCATCGACGCGGTGGAGGCGAGAGGCTGGCAGCCCGGCGTCCTGATGATCACCCACCACCACCACGACCACGTCGGCGGGGTCGAGGAGCTGCGGGCGAAGTATGGCCTCAAGGTCATGGGCCCCAAGGCGGAGGAAGCCAAGCTGCCGCCGCTCGACATGGGTCTTGCCGAGGGCATGAACGGCGGCGAGGGCGAGGGCTATACCGAACCGCTCGAGGTGCCCGGCCACACCTTGGGCCATCTCGCCTTCCACTTCGCCAACGCCGGCGCGCTCTTCACCGCCGACAGCCTGATGGCGCTGGGTTGCGGCCGCGTGTTCGAGGGGACCATGAAGCAGATGCACGCCAGCCTGCAAAAGCTCGCCGCCCTGCCGCCCGAAACCATGGTCTACTCCGGCCACGAATACACCACCGGCAACGGCCGCTTCGCCCTGACGATCGACCCCGACAACCCGGCGTTGCAGAAACGGATTAAAAAAGTGGCAGAAGCGCGTGAGGCCGGTCAGCCGACCGCCCAGGTGGCCCTCGCCGAGGAACTGGCGACCAACCCGTTTCTGCGCTGCGGCGATCCGGGTATCCGCGCAACACTCGGGATGGAAAGCGCGTCGGATGCAGAGGTTTTCGCCGAAATCCGGCGGAGAAAGGATGCATTTTGAGAGAAAGCACCTATATTGCCGCCAGCGCCCGAAAGGGTGTGACGAGGCACCCGGACATCCCGATCACAATTCGTGCAAATCGGCCCTCCGCGTGAAAAATCTCTCACAAAACACTTGAAGGTTCGGGTTTTCCACCGAACTTTAATCATATGAGGCCACGGTCAAGGACGGGCCCCGCCCTCCTCGTCCACAAGGGAAAGGAGCACTCAGCGTGCCATCGTTTTCGAACACCCTCGAGCAAGCCATTCACGCCGCCTTGGCGCTCGCCAACGCGCGCCGGCACGAGTTGGCCACGCTGGAGCATCTGCTGCTGGCGCTGATCGACGAGCCTGACGCCGCCAAGGTGATGCAGGCCTGCTCGGTCGATCTGGACGACCTGCGCAGCACCCTCAACGATTTCATCGACGAGGACCTGTCGACTCTCGTCACCGAGATCGAAGGCTCCGAGGCCGTGCCAACCGCCGCCTTCCAGCGCGTGATCCAGCGCGCCGCGATCCACGTGCAAAGCTCCGGCCGCACCGAGGTGACCGGCGCCAACGTGCTGGTGGCGATCTTCGCCGAGCGCGAGAGCAACGCCGCCTTCTTCCTGCAGGAGCAGGACATGACCCGCTATGACGCGGTCAACTTCATCGCCCATGGCGTCGCCAAGGATCCCGCCTTCGGCGAGACCCGCTCCGTCACCGGCGCCCCCGAGTCCGAGGAGGACGGCGCAGGCCCCGAGACCGTCAACGCCGAGCCCGAGGAGAAGGAGAGCGCGCTCTCCAAGTATTGCGTCGACCTCAATGCCAAGGCCCGCCACGGCGATGTCGACCCGCTGATCGGCCGCGAGGCCGAGGTCGAGCGCTGCATCCAGGTGCTCTGCCGCCGCCGCAAGAACAACCCGCTGCTGGTGGGAGATCCCGGCGTCGGCAAGACCGCCATCGCCGAGGGCCTCGCCCGCAAGATCGTGCAGGGCGAAACGCCCGATGTCCTGTCCAAATCCACCATCTACTCGCTCGACATGGGCGCTCTGCTGGCGGGCACCCGCTACCGGGGCGACTTCGAGGAGCGGCTGAAGGCCGTGGTGACCGATCTCGAGAAGCACCCCGACGCCGTGCTCTTCATCGACGAGATCCACACCGTGATCGGCGCCGGCGCCACCTCGGGCGGCGCGATGGATGCCTCCAACCTGCTGAAGCCCGCGCTTCAGGGCGGCAAGCTGCGCTGCATGGGCTCCACCACCTACAAGGAGTTCCGCCAGCACTTCGAGAAGGACCGCGCGCTTTCCCGCCGGTTCCAGAAGATCGACGTCAGCGAGCCCACCGTGGAAGACAGCGTCAAGATCCTCCGGGGCCTCAAGCCCTATTTCGAGGAGCACCACGACATCAAGTATACCGCCGATGCGATCCGCTCCGCGGTGGAGCTTTCGGCGCGCTACATCAACGACCGCAAGCTGCCCGACAAGGCGATCGACGTGATCGACGAGGCCGGAGCGGCCCAGCATCTCGTGGCCGAGAGCAAGCGCCGCAAGACCATCGGCACCAAGGAGATCGAGGCCGTCGTGGCCAAGATCGCCCGCATCCCGCCCAAGAACGTCAGCAAGGACGACGCCGAGGTGCTGAAGGATCTCGAGGCCTCGCTCAAGCGCGTGGTCTTCGGGCAGGACAAGGCGATCACCGCCCTGTCTTCCGCCATCAAGCTGGCCCGTGCCGGCCTGCGCGAGCCTGAAAAGCCCATCGGCAACTACCTCTTCGCCGGCCCCACCGGGGTGGGCAAGACCGAGGTGGCCAAGCAGCTCGCGGCCCAGCTCGGGGTGGAGCTGCTGCGCTTCGACATGTCGGAATACATGGAGAAGCACGCGGTTTCGCGGCTCATCGGCGCGCCTCCGGGCTACGTGGGCTTCGATCAGGGCGGCATGCTGACCGACGGCGTCGACCAGAACCCGCATTGCGTGCTCCTGCTCGACGAGATCGAAAAGGCGCACCCGGATGTCTACAACATCCTCCTGCAGGTGATGGACCACGGCAAGCTGACCGACCACAACGGCCGCACCACCGACTTCCGCAACGTGATCCTCATCATGACCTCCAACGCCGGTGCGGCGGAGCAGGCCAAGGAGGCCATCGGCTTCGGGCGGGATCGCCGCGAGGGCGAGGACCAGGCCGCCATCGAGCGGACCTTCACGCCGGAGTTCCGCAACCGTCTCGACGCGGTGATCAGCTTCTCGCCGCTGGGCAAGGACACCATCGTTTCGGTGGTCGAAAAGTTCGTACTCCAGCTCGAGGCCCAGCTGATGGACCGCGACGTGACCATCGAGCTCACGCCCAAGGCCGCCGAATGGCTCGCCGAAAAGGGCTATGATGACAAGATGGGCGCCCGCCCGCTCGGCCGGGTGATCCAGGAGAGCATCAAGAAGCCGCTGGCCGAAGAGCTGCTCTTCGGCAAGCTGACCAAGGGCGGCATCGTCAAGGTCGGCGTCAAGAACGGCGAGATCGACCTGCGCATCGAGGAGCCCGCCAAGGCCCGCATCGGGTCGCGCAAGAAGCCGCCGCTGCTCACCGCAGAATGACGGCACGGCCAGACAACAGCAGGGAGCGCTCACGGGCGCTCCCTTTGCACGTTCTGGCCCTCTCCCTTCTGCCCTCGCCGCTCCTCGCCGGCCCGCCGCTGCTCGGCCTGCCGGTCGACTGCACGCTGGGCCGCAGCTGCTACATCCAGCAGTATTTCGACCGCGACCCGAAGGAGGGCGCGGTGCAGGACCATGCCTGCGGGGCGCTCGCCAACGATGGCCACAGCGGCACAGACTTTGCCGTGGCCACCCTCGCCGAGGTGAGCGCGGGCGTCACCGTGGTGGCCGCCGCGCCCGGCACCGTGCTCGGCATCCGCGACGGCATGGCCGACATCTCCTCGCTCGCCGAAAACGCGCCAGACCTACAGGGCCGCGACTGCGGCAATGGCGTGGTGATCGACCACGGCGATGGCTGGACCACCCAGTACTGCCATCTGCGGCAGGGGTCCGTGGTGGTCGAGGAGGGGCAGCGCGTGGCGATGGGCACGCCGCTGGGGCTGGTGGGCATGTCGGGCCGCGCGAGCTTTCCGCACCTCCACCTGACGCTCCGCGAGGGCACCGAGGCGCGCGATCCCTTCGCGCCCGAGCCCGGCCCGGCCCCGGCCTGCGCCCTGCCCGCCGAGGAGGGCGCGACCCAAGACACCGCCCCCGAGACCACCAGCACCGAGGATACCCCCCGCGCCATGCCCGGCGGGCGCACCGGCCTCTGGCTGGAGCCCCCGGCCTATGTGCCCGGCGGCCTCATCGCCGTCGGGCTCACCGACCGCGTGCCCACCATCGCCGAGGTCCGCAGCGGCCTGCCCACCGCCGCCGTCACCGCCCCCAAGGCGCCCGCCATGGTGATCTGGGGTTATGCCTTCGCGGGCGAGCCGGGCGACGAGATCGAGATCATCTTCGAAGGCCCCGAGGGCGAGATCGGCCGCCACACCGACGTGCTTGATAAGGCTCAGCCCTTCGTGCTGCGCGCCTACGGCAAGCGCACCCCCGCCGCCGGCTGGCCCTGGGGCACCTACAGCGGCACGGTGATCCACCGCCGCGACGGCGCCGAACTCGGGCGCCGCTACATCCGGACCGACGTGAACTAGCGCAGAAAGCCGATCGCGTAGGTGGTCGCCATCTGGTGATGCGCGAGGTAGGCGTCGAGCTTCTCCTGCACCGGCTGGCCCCCCGGCGCGGTGCCGGTCTCCAGCGCGCCAAGGCCGCCCGAGATGAACAGGCAATCCAGCCCCTCGCCCATCGCGCCCTTCACATCGGTCAGCACCCCGTCGCCGATGCACAGGATCGGCCCGGATGGGTCGCCTCCCACCTCCGCCAGCCGCGCCCGCGCGAGATCGTAGATCGGCGGATGCGGCTTGCCGAAGTAAAGGCTCTCGCCCCCCATCTCGGTGTAGAGCTGCGCCAGGGCACCGGCGCACCACTCCCGGCTCTCGCCCCGGTCCACCACGATGTCGGGGTTGGCGCAGAGCAGTTTCAGGCCCTTCTGCTTGGCGTAAAGAAACTGGGGTCGCATCACCGAAGGATCGGCAAAGGGGTCGAACGGCCCGGTGCAGACGATGCCCTCGGCCTCCTCCAGCTCCACCCGTTCGATCTCCACCGGATCCGTCACCAGGTGCAGCGGCTCGAAGAAGGTCAGGTCGAAATCGGTTCCGACAAACCACACCTTCCGGCCCACCGCGCCCCGAAACATCGCCGCCCGCGCGCTATCGCCCGAGGTGGCGATCACGTCCCAGGCGTCATCCGGCACGCCCCATTTCACCAGCTGCTTCTGCACTTCCGCCCGCGCCCTCGGCGCGTTGGTCAGCAGAACCACCTTCTTGCCCGCTGCGCGAAACGCCTGCAAGGCGGCCACGGCCTCCGGAAAGGCCGTCACCCCGTTGTGCACGCAGCCCCAGAGGTCGACGAAGGCCGCGTCATACTGATGCGCGACTTCCGAGAGCGATCCGATGACCTGGCTCAACCGCTCAGACCTTCAGCGCCGGGATGATCTGCTTCTTCCGGCTCATCACGCCGGGCAGAACCACCGTGTCGCCGCTCACGCTCGCGCCAAAGCTCTTCTCGGCCACGGTCTTCACCAGATCGTTGGGCACCAGCAGCGTGGCCTCCTCGTTCAGGATGTCGATGACGAAGAGCAGCACCTGGTCGGCGCCATCCTCGGCGGCCACGGCCTTCATGCTCTCCATCAGGCTGTCCTTGCGGTCGAGAATCAGCTTGGGCGCGGTGGTCTCCAGCACCGAAACCCGAAACTCCTTGCCGCCCACGGTGTATTCCTTGCTGTCCATCCGCAGCAGCTCGGCATCCGAGAAGGCGCCCACATCCGACTTGGCCTCGAACATCTCGCTGGCATAGGCGCCCAGGTCCACGCCCAGGTCGGCGGCCAGCTCCTGCGCCAGCGCCTTGTCTTGCTCGGTGGTGGTCGGCGAGCGGAACTCCAGCGTGTCGGAGAGGATGCACGACAGCATCAGCCCCTTGATCCCCTCGGGCATCTTGTCGGCGTTGTCGCCCATCAGGTTGTGCATGATGGTCGCGGTGCAGGCCAGTGGCTTGATGGTGATGTCGATCGGGCCCTTGGTCTCCAGCCCGCCGGTCAGCTTGTGATGGTCGATGATCTGGAGAATGTCGGCGCTGTTGATCGCGTCGGGCAGCTCGGCGGGGTTGTTGGTGTCCACGATCACCACCTTGTCGCCCTCGGCCACGTCGCTGATGATCGACGGCGTCTCGAAGCCCCATGTCTTCAGCACGAAGGCGGCCTCGGTGTTGGGCTCGCCCAGCAGCACGGCCTCGGCCTTCTGGCCCCGGTGCTCGGTCAGGTACCACGCCCAGATGAGCGGGGAGCCGGTGCTGTCGGTATCGGGGGACTTGTGGCCAAAAACCTTGATCGTCATGTCGTGCCTGCGTGTCTGGGGATGGAGTCGCGCGCCTTATAGGCGGGGCAGGGGGCGATGTCACCCGCCCGAAAGGGTAGAGAGCGCAAAGGCCGCAAGCAGGCCCAGCGTCACGGCAATGCCGGTGCCCATGCGCTCCTCCCGGTAGGCCTGCGGAAACACCTCCGTCGCCAGCGAGGCCGTCACGGCCCCCGCGGCGAAACCCCGGATCAGCGCCAGCACCTCGTCGCCCGCATCGGCCAGCGCTAGGTTTCCGATCAGCGCCGCCGCCGCCAGTACGCAGGCGGTGACGGTCCAGAGCAGCATGATGCGGCCCCGGCTCATCCGGCCCTCGCGCATCTCCTTTGCACCGCCCGCCGCCTCGGGCAGGTTCGAAAGCAGGATGGAGCCCGCCAGCGCCGCCACCTCGGGCAGGCCCGCCCCGATCAGCGCCACGCCGAGCGCGAGGTTTTCGGGGATGCCGTCGAGCGTGATCGCCAGCAGCAGCCCGGCCCCCTGGCTGCCCTTCGTGCGCTTCTCGATCAGCCAGTCCAGCCCGGTGAACACCAGCGCCCCGGCGGCAACCGCCAGTGAGAGCGCAGGCACCGAAACATGATGCGAGGCCGGCTCGATCAGCTCCAGCGTGACCGACACGATCAGCGCGCCGCCCGCCATCGCCACCAGGAATCCCTCCAAGCCTTTCGGCAACCGCCCCCAGAGGCCCCAGGCCGCACCCGCGATGAGCGCGGCAGACACGGCGGCGACAGTCAGAAAGAGCATGGCGTGCAGTCCCGTTGCGGCCGCCCGGCGCGACCGGAGGTCAAACGCCCCAGGTCGTGCCCGGTTTCACATCAGCACCGGGTAGAGCGAGCCCAGGAGCAGCGCGGCCATCGTCCAGTTGAACCCGCGCAGCCGTGCGGGCGAGGTGAGCCAGCGTTTCAGCTGTTGCCCGGCCACCACCCAGAGGCTGATGAGCGGCAGCGACACAAGCGCAAAGGCCGCGCCCACCAGGGCCACCGAAGCCAGCGTCCGGTCGGGCGCGTAGACGGTGATCGCGGTCAGCGCCATGCTCCAGGCTTTCGGATTCACCCATTGAAACCCCGCGCCCTGCAGGAAGGTCAGCGGCCGCCCGCCGGCGCTGGCCCCTTCCGGCGTCGCCGCGTTGGCGATCTTCCAGGCGAGCCAGAGCATGTAGGCCACTGCGGCGACCTTCAGGGCGGTGTAGCTCGCGGGCCAGAGGTCGAACAGCGCCATCAGCCCCGTGCCCACGCCCAGCACCAGCCCCGCCACGCCAAGCGCGATGCCCAGCATGTGCGGCAGGGTGCGGCGGTAGCCAAAGTTGGCCCCGCTCGCCATCAGCATCATGTTGTTCGGCCCCGGGGTGACGGTGCTGACGGCACAGAAGGCGAGCAGGGCGGGGAGGAGTGCATGGATCATGGCGCAAGTTGTGCGCGGTTTCGCGCGCAATGTGCTTGCGTTCTGCATGTTTGGTGCAGAGAGTTCGCAACAAATGACCAAGATTGATGACATCAACCGCCGAATATTGCAGGAGCTGTCCCGCGATGGCCGCGTCAGCAACATCGAGCTGGCCGAGCGCGTGGGCCTCTCGCCCTCCGCCTGCCTGCGCCGGGTGCAGGAGCTCGAGCGTTCGGGCGTCATCAAGGGTTACCGCGCCGTGCTCGACCCTTCCGCGATGGGGCAGGGGTTTGTCGCAATTCTCGGGGTGGGCCTTTCGGTGCACAGCAAGCAGAGCCAGGAGGCCTTCGAACGCGCGATGATGGCGGCCCCGCAGGTCAGGGAGGTTCACGGCGTGACCGGCACCATCGAATATCTGCTGCGTGTCGAGGTCGAGAACATCGCAAGTTTCAAGACCTTTCACACCGATATCCTCGGCGCCCTGCCGCAAGTGAACTCGATCACCACCTATGTCGTCGTGGGCTCTCCCAAGGACGAGCGCGGTTAGGTCGAATTTTCCGCCTCGTTCCGGTTGACTCGCGCCGGTGACCTCCTTACATCGGCTCCGTTATCACTCGCCCCCGGTGAGTGCTAACGCAGGAATCAACCTCGAACGAAGGAGCGTTCAGAGATGGCATTTACCCCGCTTCATGACCGTGTTGTCGTCCGCCGCGTGCAGTCCGACGAAAAGACCGCCGGCGGCCTCATCATCCCCGACAGCGCCAAGGAAAAGCCCGCCGAGGGCGAGATCGTCGCCGTCGGCGCCGGTGCCCGTGACGAAGCCGGCAACCGTATCGCCCCCGATGTGAAGGCGGGCGACCGCGTTCTTTTCGGCAAGTGGTCCGGGACCGAAGTCCAGATCGACGGCGAGGAGCTGCTGATCATGAAGGAATCCGACATCATGGGCATCATCACCGGTGCCAAGGCCGCCAAGGCCGCCTGATCGTCTGATCCCACTCACACAATTCAAAGGAGCTGAACATGGCAGCCAAAGACGTCAAGTTTAACACCGACGCCCGCAATCGCATGCTGAAGGGTGTCAACATCCTCGCCGACGCGGTGAAGGTGACCCTCGGCCCCAAAGGCCGCAACGTCGTGCTCGAAAAATCCTTCGGCGCGCCCCGCATCACCAAGGACGGTGTGTCGGTCGCCAAGGAGATCGAACTCGAGGACAAGTTCGAGAACATGGGCGCCCAGATGGTGAAGGAAGTCGCTTCCCGCACCAACGACGAGGCCGGCGACGGCACCACCACCGCCACCGTGCTGGCCCAGGCCATCATCAAGGAAGGCATGAAGTCGGTCGCCGCGGGCATGAACCCGATGGACCTCAAGCGCGGCATCGACCTCGCGACCTCCAAGGTGGTTCAGGCCATCAAGGACGCCGCCCGTGAAGTGAACGACAGCGCCGAAGTGGCCCAGGTCGGCACCATCTCCGCCAACGGCGAAGCCGAGATCGGCCAGCAGATCGCCGACGCGATGCAGAAGGTCGGCAACGAGGGTGTCATCACCGTCGAGGAGAACAAGGGCCTGGAGACCGAGACCGAGGTCGTCGAGGGCATGCAGTTCGATCGCGGCTACCTGTCGCCCTACTTCGTGACCAACCCCGAGAAGATGGTCGCCGAGCTCGAAGACTGCATGATCCTGCTGCACGAGAAGAAGCTCTCCTCGCTCCAGCCGATGGTGCCGCTGCTCGAGTCCGTGATCCAGTCGGGCAAGCCGCTGCTGATCATCGCCGAGGACGTCGAGGGCGAGGCCCTGGCCACGCTCGTCGTGAACAAGCTGCGCGGTGGCCTGAAGATCGCCGCCGTCAAGGCTCCGGGCTTCGGTGACCGCCGCAAGGCCATGCTCCAGGATATCGGCATCCTGACCGGCGGCCAGGTGATCTCGGAAGATCTCGGCATGAAGCTCGAGAACGTCACCATCGACATGCTCGGCACCGCCAAGCGCGTCTCGATCACCAAGGACGAGACCACCATCGTCGACGGTCACGGCGAGAAGGCCGAGATCGAGGCCCGCGTCACCCAGATCCGTCAGCAGATCGAAGAGACCACCTCGGACTACGACCGCGAGAAGCTGCAAGAGCGCGTGGCCAAGCTGGCCGGCGGCGTTGCCGTGATCCGCGTCGGCGGCATGACCGAAGTCGAGGTGAAGGAGCGCAAGGATCGCGTCGATGACGCGCTCAACGCGACCCGCGCGGCCGTGCAGGAAGGCGTCGTCGTCGGTGGCGGCGTGGCCCTGGTCCAGGCTGCCAAGGTGCTCGAAGGCCTGACCGGCGCGAACTCCGATCAGAACGCCGGTATCGCCATCGTGGCGAAGGCGCTCGAGGCTCCGCTGCGCCAGATCGCCGAGAACGCCGGCGTCGACGGCTCCGTGGTGGCTGGCAAGATCCGCGAGTCTTCCGACAAGACCTTCGGCTTCAACGCCCAGACCGAGGAATATGGCGACATGTTCAAATTCGGCGTAATCGACCCCGCCAAGGTGGTCCGCACCGCGCTGGAGGATGCCTCCTCCGTGGCCGGCCTGCTGATCACCACCGAGGCGATGGTGGCCGACAAGCCCTCCAAGGAAGGCGCCGGCGCCGGTGGCGGCATGCCCGACATGGGCGGCATGGGCGGCATGATGTAAGCTGCTCTCGTCAGAGACAAAATTCGGAGAGGGCGCCCCCGTGGCGCCCTCTTTGCTTTTGCGCCTCCGCCGCGCGGGTTATGGCTGTGCCATGCGCCTTGCCCTTCTCGTCGCCGTCACCATGGCAGCCTTCGCGGCCAACTCCCTGCTCAACCGTGCGGCGGTGGAGGGCGGGCTGATCGACCCGCTGGGCTATGCCCTGATCCGGGTGGGCTCGGGCGCGGCCATGCTCTGGCTGCTCCTGGCGCTGCGGGGCAGGGGGCTCGCCCTGCGCCCGGTGCCGGTGATCGGCGCGCTCTCCCTCACCGCCTACATGCTGGGCTTCTCGCTGGCCTATCTCACCCTCGGCGCGGGCCTGGGCGCGCTCATCCTCTTCGGGGTGATCCAGGTGACCATGTTCGCCGTCGCGGCCCTGCGCGGCGCGGCGCTCGGGCCGCAGCGCCTTGCCGGGGCGGCCCTGGCCTTCGCCGGGCTGGCTTCGCTGCTCTGGCCCGGCGGCGGTCTTGCCGTCGATCCCGCGGGTGCGGCGCTGATGATCGTGGCCGGCATCGGCTGGGCCTTCTACACCCTCGACGGGCGCGGCGCGGCCGACCCGCTCGCCGCCACCGCCGCCAACTTCGCCTGGTGCCTGCCGCTGGTGGCGTTGGCCACGCTCGCCGCCCTCCCTGGCTGGCCCGCTCCGGGCGGCGTGGCGCTGGCGGTGATCGGCGGAGCACTGACCTCGGGGCTGGGCTACGCGCTCTGGTATGCCGTCCTGCCCCGGATCGAAACCACCACAGCCGCCGTGGTGCAGCTCTCGGTGCCGGTCATCGCCGTGGCCGCCGGGGCGCTGCTGCTGGGCGAGGCGCTCAGCTGGAAGCTGGTGGTCGCGGGGGCCGTGGTGGTGGGGGGCATCGCCCTCGCGGTCACCGCGCCAGCGGCTCCAGCGGGTCGTAGCCGAACCCGCGGCTGAAGGCGACCGCGCCCAGGCTGTCGGGCTTGTGGGGCAGGGTGGCCAGCTCCGCCGCGCTGACCCAGCGCCGCCGGGTGACAACCCGCTCCGGGTCCTGCCAGTCCTCCCGCAACTCCCCCTCCAACACCTTGCACCTAAAGAAGATTTCCACCTGATGAAAGCCCGTGGCCGGCTCGTGATACTCGTTCACGAGGCAGGGCGGGCCGACCTTCACCACCAGTCCGGTCTCCTCATGCACCTCCCGCGCCAGGTTGTCGGGGAGCGAGGCGTGCATTTCCGCCCCGCCGCCGGGCGCGCACCAGAGCTGCACCCTGGGGTCGGCCCAGGCGTTGACGATGAGCAGGCGGTCGTTCTCCACGATGACGGCACGGGTGGCGAGGCGAATGGGCATGGCCGCACCGTGACGCTGCGGCGCGCCACTGGCAAGGCCCCGCCGCGCTGCCTATCTGCTCTCCATGCGCCTGATCCTCGCCTTCTGCCTCTCCCTCCTGGCCCTCCCCGCCGCCGCCGCGGGGGACTGCGTCGTGCTGCTCCACGGCCTCGCCCGCGGCACCGGCTCAATGGCGCCGCTGGAGCTGGCCCTCTCCGAGGCGGGCTACAGCACGGTCAACCAGGGCTACCCCTCCACCCGCCAGCCCGTGGAAGAGCTGGTCGCCGCCGTCCCCGAGGCCTACCAGGCCTGCGAGGGCGCGCGCGTGCACTTCGTCACCCATTCCATGGGCGGCATCCTGCTGCGCATGTGGCTTGAGGAGGCCCGCCCCGAGCGCCTCGGCCGGGTGGTGATGATGGGGCCGCCCAACGAGGGCAGCGAACTGGTCGACGAGCTCTCCGACTGGGCGCTCTTCGAGGCTGTCAACGGCCCGGCGGGCGACCAGCTCGGCACCGATGCGGCCAGCGTGCCGCAACAGCTCGGCGCGGCCTGGTTCGGCCCCGGCATCATCGCCGGAACCCTCAGCTTCAACCCGGTCTATTCCTCCCTGATCCCCGGCCCGGATGACAGCAAGGTCGCCGTCGACCGGACCCACGTGGAGGGCGAGGCCGACTGGATCGCGCTGCCCGTCACCCACACCTTCATGATGACCAACCCGGTCGTCATGGCGCAGGTGCTGACCTTTCTCGAAACCGGCGCCTTCGATCCGTCGCTGAGCTATGCCGACGCCGTGGCGATGGGCCTGAAGGAGATCACCGAGTAACCGGCTTCACCCGGTTCACATGCCCCATCTTCCGCCCGGGCCGGGCCTCGGCCTTGCCGTAGAGATGGATCGCCGCATGGGGCTCCCGCGCGATTTCGGGCACGCGGTCGATGTCATTCCCGATCAGGTTCTCCATCTCCACGTCCGAGTGCCGCTTGCCGTCGCCCAGCGGCCAGCCTGCCACCGCGCGGATATGCTGCTCGAACTGGTCCACCGCGCAGCCGTTCTGCGTCCAATGGCCGGAGTTGTGCACCCGCGGCGCGATCTCGTTCACGATGAGCTGCCCCGGCGTGACAAAGAGCTCCACCCCCATGACGCCCACGTAATCGAGCGCGTTCAGGATCTTGCCGGCCATGAGCGCGGCATCCACCGCCAGCCGGGGCGGCAGCTTGGCCGGCACCGTCGTGGTGGCCAGAATACCGGACCTGTGCACGTTTTCGCCCAGGTCGAAGCACACCACCTCGCCCGACAGCCCCCGCGCCGCGATCACCGAGACCTCCAGCGAGAAGTCGACGAAGCCCTCCAGGATCGACTCTGCATCGTCCATTGCGACCCATGCGTCCATGGCGTCATCGGGCTCGGAGATACGAACCTGTCCCTTGCCATCGTAGCCCATTCGTCGGGTCTTAAGAATTGAGGGTGCGCCCACCGCGTCCAGGGCTGCCTGCATCTCCCGGCCGGATGCAACGGCGGCGTAAGGAGCAGTCTTCAAACCCAGGTTTCTCAAAAAGGCCTTCTCGATAAGACGGTCCTGACTAACGGCCAAAGCTGTCCGCCCCGGCCGGATCGGGCGGATCGCCTCCAGCACGTCGAGCGCGGCGGTCGGGATGTTCTCGAACTCGTAGGTGATGACGTCCACGCTATCGGCAAAGGCCCTGAGCGCCGCCTCGTCGTCATATCCCGCCCGCGTCACCCTGGCCGCCACGTCGCCCGCCGGGGCCGCGCCCGGCTCGAAGACATGCGCCTTGTAGCCCAGCCGTGCGGCGGCGACCGAGAGCATCCGCCCCAGCTGTCCGCCGCCCAGGATTCCGATCACCGACCCCGGCGCCAGCGGCTCAGACATCCGAAGGCTCCTCCGGGATCGAGGCCGAGAGCGCCGCGCGCCAGGCCTCCAGCCGCTCGGCCAGCGCCTCGTCCGACACCGCCAGGATCCCCGCCGCCATCAGCCCCGCGTTCACCGCGCCCGCCTCGCCAATCGCCATGGTCGCGACCGGAAACCCTCGCGGCATCTGCACGATGGAATAGAGGCTATCCACACCCGAAAGCGCCTTCGTCTGCACCGGCACCCCCACCACCGGCACCCGCGTCTTGGAGGCCATCATGCCCGGCAGATGCGCCGCCCCGCCTGCGCCTGCGATGATCACCTTCAGCCCCCGGCCCGCCGCCGCCTTGCCGTAGCTCCACAGCCGGTCCGGCGTGCGATGGGCCGAGACGATCTTCGCCTCCCAGGCCACGCCCAGCTCGTCCAGCACATCGGCGGCGTGCTTCATCGTCGGCCAGTCCGACTGGCTGCCCATGATGATGCCCACTTGCGGCTCTGCCATGCTCACGGCTCCTCGTCCCTCGAAAGAGCGGCCTTTATAGCCGCGCCGCCCGGTTACGCAATGTCAGGCGATGATGTCGGGATAAAGCTCGTCCTCGATCCGGGCAATCTCGTCCTTCAGGGCCAGCTTCTTCTTCTTCAGCCGTTGCAGGGTGAAGGTGTCGCCGGTGCCGCTGCTCTGGATCGCGCGGATCGAGTCGTCGAGGTCGCGGTGTTCCCGCTTCAGCACCGCGAGCTTCACCCGCAGCACCTCTTCGTGGTTCATTTCTTCGGGCGATTTCATGCGCGGCGGTCTTCGATCCGGGGTCAGTGTGCCGACTATAGAGATTCGGGCCTTCCACTCAATGCCCGGCCCTTGCCCATCGCCTCCTCCGCCCCCATATTTCTCCCGTGGTCGCCAGGACGGGGCCGCGTTTCGCATCGTCGCTTCTTGCAAAGGGCTGTGCCAGATGAGCAAACTCACACTCGGGTCCCACCCGTTTCTTCTCGGTTTCGAGCAGCTCGAGCGGCTGGTCGAGCGAACCGCCAAGTCGGGCAACGAGGGCTATCCCCCCTTCAACATCGAGCAATCCGGCGAGAATGCCTATCGCATCACCCTCGCCGTGGCAGGTTTCGCGGAACCCGATCTCGCCATCACGGTTGAGGAGTCACAGCTCGTCATTCGCGGCCGCCAGACCGAGGATGACGCGGGGCGGGTGTTCCTGCACCGCGGTATCGCCGCGCGCCAGTTCCAGCGCAGTTTCGTGCTGGCCGAAGGCGTCGAGGTCGCCGGGGCGAAGCTGGAGAACGGGCTGCTGCACGTGGATCTCACCCGCGCCGAGCCCGAGACGGTGGTTCAGACCATCCGGATCGAGCGCGCCTGAGCGCGGCGGTCCGGCGCGATGGCCAGAGAAGAGGCCAAGTCAAGGAGACGTGTAATGGACACGAAGTTTGCTGAAACGGAAGAAACCCTGGTTGGTCGGCCCATCGTCTACGTGCGCAAGGTCGAGGCCGACGACCTGCCCGAAGAGGTCCGCGCCCAGGCCCGCGCCTCGGGCGAGATCTACGCGGTGCACAACACCGAGGGCGAACGCCTCGCCCTTGTGCAGGGCCGCCAGCTGGCCTTCATCCTGGCCCGCCAGCACGACATGACCCCGGTGACGGTGCACTAGGCCTTCAAGGGGTCCAGACCCCGTGTTCGTCCCGCATGAGTTCGGCGCATCTGAGGTTGGCCGCAGGGTTGTCGGCCCCGTCGATCACGTTGCGCCAAAGCGCATCTGCATCACTGCTCGCGCCACGCTAGCCCTCGGCGGTGAACAGCACCCCGGCCGCATGGCGCAAACCGGGGCAGGCGGTGCCCGCCCCGGCCTGTGACAGCTCAGCCTGCAACCAGCCCCATCTGCTCGAGCTTGAGCAGCACCTGGTGGGCGCAGTTGTCCACGTCCACGTTCTCGGTCTCGACCCGCAGCTCGGGGTTCTCGGGCACGTCATAGGGGTCGGAGATGCCGGTGAACTCCTTGATCTTGCCCTCGCGGGCGAGCTTGTAGAGCCCCTTGCGGTCGCGCCGCTCGCATTCCTCGATCGTGGTGGCCACATGGACCTCCACGAAGGCGCCGTAGCTCTCGACATCCTCGCGCACGGCGCGGCGGGTGGTGGCGTAGGGCGCGATCGGCGCGCAGATGGCGATGCCGCCGTTCTTGGTGATCTCGGAGGCCACGTAGCCGATGCGGCGGATGTTCAGGTCGCGGTGCTCCTTGGAGAAGCCCAGCTCGCTGGAGAGATTCTTGCGCACGATGTCGCCGTCGAGCAGGGTCACCGGGCGGCCGCCCATCTCCATCAGCTTCACCATCAGCGCATTGGCGATGGTGCTCTTGCCCGAGCCGGAGAAGCCGGTGAAGAACACCGTAAAGCCCTGCCTGGAGCGCGGCGGACGGGTCCGGCGCAGCTCCTTCACCACCTCGGGAAAGGAGAACCACTCCGGAATCTCGAGCCCCTCGGCCAGGCGGCGGCGCAGTTCGGTGCCGGAGATGTCGAGCACGGTCGAGCCCTCGGGCACCTCGGAGACCGGGTAGTACTGCGCCTTCTCCTGCACGTAGACCATGTGCTTGAAGTCGACCATCTCGAGCCCGATTTCCGCCTCGTGCTGCTTGAACAGCTCCTGCGCGTCATAGGGTCCGTAAAAATCCTCGCCCTTCGAGTTCTTGCCGGGGCCGGCGTGGTCGCGGCCGACGATGAAATGGGTGCAGCCGTGGTTCTTGCGGATCAGCCCGTGCCAGACCGCCTCGCGCGGGCCGGCCATCCGCATGGCGAGGTTCAGCAGGCTCATGGTGGTGGTCGCCGAGGGGTACTTGTCGAGCACCGCCTCGTAGCAGCGCACGCGGGTAAAGTGATCCACGTCGCCGGGCTTGGTCATGCCCACCACCGGGTGAATGAGCAGGTTGGACTGGGCCTCGCGGGCGGCGCGGAAGGTCAGCTCCTGGTGCGCGCGGTGCAGCGGGTTGCGGGTCTGAAACGCCACCACGCGGCGCCAGCCCAGCTTGCGGAAGTAGGCGCGCAGCTCGTTGGGGCTGTCGCGGCGGGCGCGGAAGTCGTAGTGCACCGGCTGCTGAAGCCCCGTGATCGGGCCGCCGAGATAGACGGCGCCGGCCTTGTTGTGCAGGTAGTTCACCGCCGGGTGGGCCTGGTCGTCGGCACCAAACACCTTCTCGGCTTCGCGCGCCTTGTTGGGCACCCACTTGTCGGTCACCGTCATGGTGGCGAGGATCACGCCCTCCTGGTCGCGCAGCGCGATGTCCTGGCCCAGCTCGATGCCCTCGGCGAAGGCTTCGCTCACATCGAGGGTGATCGGCATCGGCCAGAGCGTGCCGTCGGCCAGCCGCATGGCCTCGACCACGCCGTCGTAATCCTCTTCCGACAGAAAGCCTTTCAGCGGGTTGAAGCCGCCGTTCATCAACAGTTCGAGGTCGCAGATCTGGCGGGGGGTCAGATCGTGCGAGATGAGCTCTCCGGCCTCCACCTTCAGCTTCTGGGCGCTCTCGTAGGACACGTAGAGCTCGGGGATGGGCGCGAGGTTGTTCTGCATCGGGTTACTCCTGTGCTTGAGGGGGACTAGGCCGCTGGCGGTGCCGGTCAGTTCGGCATGCAGGGCGTCATATTCGGCAAGTTTGCTGGCCAGAAATCGGTCGGTGAGCCGGGTCTTCGCGGTGGCGCCGCGCAGGGTGAGGGCATAGGCGAAGCGCTGGCGCTTGTCGGGCCCGGGGCGCTCGGTCACCTTCACCAGCCCGGCCTCGGTGGCGGCGCGCAGCCAGGTGTTGAGCCGCCCCAGCGAGATGCCGAGCGCCTCGGCCGTCACACGCTGGCTGGCCTCCGGCGCCGCATCGAGCTGGCGCAGAAGGCGGAAGAGCTGGTCTTCTTCCGGCAGAGAGAGGGCAGACGGGCTGTCCGGCATCACGGGCGACTCAAAGTATGTTCACGGATGAACACATCTGACATCAGAGCCGTAAAGAAAACCCTAAACCTGCCCGAAAGGCGCGTTGTTGCCGAAAAACCGCGCCCGCTGGTGCCGCCTCAGAGATAGAGCACCCAGACCGCGAGCACCGTCGCCAGCCCGGCAACGATGTTCATCGGTACGCCCACCTTGAGGAAGTCGGCAAAGCGGTAGTTGCCCGCGCCGTAGACCAGCGTGTTGGTCTGGTAGCCGATCGGCGTGGCAAAGCTGGCCGAGGCGCCGAACATCACGATGATCACCATCGCCCGCGCATCCACGCCCAGCGAGGCGGCCAGGCCGATGGCGATGGGCGTGAGCAGCACGGCCACCGCGTTGTTGGTGACCAGCTCGGTCAGCACCGAGGACAGCAGGTAGACCAGCGCAAGCGCGATCACCGGCGGCATCGTGGCCAGAACGGGCGAGACGAGGCCCACGATCGCCTCCACCGCGCCGGTGTTCTGCAAGCCGATCCCGATGATGAGCATGGCGAAGATCAGCACCAGGATCGCGCCGTCGAGGGCGCCCCAGGCCTCGTCGGCGTCGATGCAGCGCAGGATCAGCATCGCGGCCACCGCGATCATCGACAGGGTGGCAATGTCGGCCAGCCCGAAGGCGGCAAAGCCCACCACGCCCGCCAGCGCGATGAGCGAGAGCGGCGCGCGGCCACGGCGAAAGGCCCGGCCCACCGGGCGGCTGACCGAGACCAGCTGCGCCTCTTCCTCCAGCGTCGAGAAGGCCTCGGGCGGGCCCTCCAGCAGCAGCTTGTCGGCGGCGCGCAGCTGCACCGAGCCGAGGTCCGGCCCGGCGATGTGCCCGTGGCGATGGGCACCCAGCACCCGCACCCCGTAGCGCCGCCCCAGCGACATCTCCCGCAGGCTCCGGCCCGCGTGGGCCTTCTGCGGCGCCACCACCACCTCCACCCGGGCCACCTCGCCCTCGTAACGGTCGCCCCGGCGCAGGCCCACCTGCAGGCCGGTCTCCTCGTGCAGGGTGAGCAACTCCGACGTGGTGGCGGTCACGATCAGCCGGTCGCCCGCCTCCAGCACCTCCTCCGCCAGCCCCGTCCGCCGGGTCTCGCCCCTGCGCTTGAGGCCGGTCACCTTCATGCCGGTGCGGTTCAGCGCCGGCACCTGGCCCAGCGGCTTGCCCACCAGCCCGTTGTCGAGCACCGCCACCTCGGTGATGTAGACCGACTCGCCCATCAGGTCCTCGGGGTCGCTGTCGGGCCGCGACGGCAAAAAGAACCGACCCGCCAGCAGCAGGTAGGCCATCCCGGTGGCCGCCACCACCAGCCCCACCGGCGTGATCTCGAAGATCGAGAAGGCCTCCAGCCCCTGCTCCTGCGCCACGCCGTCGACCACGAGGTTGGTCGAGGTGCCGATAAGCGTGCAGGTGCCGCCGAGAATGGCGACATAGCTGAGCGGAATCAGCAGCCGGGTCGAGGCCACGCCGAGCGCGCCCGCCAGCCGGATGACGACCGGGATCAGCACCAGCACCACCGGCGTGTTGTTGACGAAGGCCGAGGCCAGCAGCGTGACCAGCACCATCAGCACCAGCGCCCGCCGCGGGTGGCTGGCCGACCGCGCGATCACCGCGTCCGAGACCGCCTCCAGCACGCCCGTGCGCACCAGCGCACCCGAGAGCACGAACATCGCCGCCACCGTCAGAGGGGCGGAGTTGGAGAAGACGCCAAGCATCTCCTTGCCGTCGACGTAGCCCAGCGCCACGAAGAGCGCGGCCACCCCGGCGGCTGGCACCTCGGGCGGGTAGAGCTCGAGCACGAAGAGAAGCATCAGCAGCCCGACCAGGCCAAGGGCGATCGCCACCTGCCAGTCCGAGACGAAGTCAGCGATCACCGCCATGTTGCACCGCGCGCAAGAAACACCCGGCGCATAACGCCGCTGCCATCACATAGGTTGCGCCGGCCGCCCGTGGAAGGGCGGCGCGGCGGCGGCGCAAGATAAAGTCAGGCGCTGGCGGGCTCGTTGGCGGCCTGCGGCTGAGGCTCGGCGGCCTCGCCCCGTTCGGCCAGCCAGCGCTCGGCGTCGAGGGCGGCCATGCAGCCCATGCCGGCCGAGGTCACGGCCTGCCGATACTTGTGGTCGGTCAGGTCGCCCGCGGCAAAGATGCCGGGGATCGAGGTCTCGGTCGAGCCGGGCTTCACCTTCACGTAGCCGCCGTTGTGCAGCTCCAGCTTGCCCTTCACCAGCTCGGTCGCGGGCGCATGGCCGATGGCGACGAACACGCCCTTGGCCGGGATCTCGGTGATCTCGCCGGTCTGCACGTGCCTCACCCGCACGGCCTCCACGCCCAGCGGGTTGTCCTCGCCCACGACCTCTTCCAGCACATGATGCCAGAGCGGGGTGATCTTGGGGTTCTTCAAGAGCCGGTCGATCAGGATCTTCTCCGCCCGCAGCTCGTCGCGTCGGTGGATCAGCGTGACCTTGCTGGCGAAGTTGGTCAGAAAGAGCGCCTCTTCCACGGCGGTGTTGCCGCCGCCGATCACCACGATCTCCTGCCCGCGATAGAAGAACCCGTCACAGGTGGCACAGGCCGACACGCCGAAGCCCTTGAACTTTTCCTCGCTCGGCAGCCCCAGCCACTTGGCCCGTGCGCCGGTGGCGAGGATCACCGCGTCGGCGGTGTAGGTGGTGCCCGAGTCGCCCTTCGCCACGAAGGGCCGGGCCTCGGTGTCGAGCTCCACGATGATGTCGCCGATGATCTCGCAGCCCATCGCCTTGGCGTGAGCCTCCATCCGCACCATCAGGTCGGGGCCCTGCACCTCGGTGTCGCCCGGCCAGTTCTCCACCTCGGTGGTGGTGGTCAGCTGGCCGCCCGGCTCGATGCCCTGCACGAGGATCGGGTCCAGCATCGCGCGGCTGGCGTATACGCCTGCGGTGTAGCCCGCCGGGCCGGAACCGATGATCAGGGTCTTGGTGTGGCGCGTCTCGCTCATGGCGGCCCCCTTGCCTCTCAGGAATCGTTTGCTTCAGGCCATATAGGCCGCAGGTCCGGCGAGAGGAAGGGCGGCAGGCGCAACCCCGTCCTGCTGTTCCGGTTCTTGCGCAAATGTGAAACATTCTTGCGCACCGCGACGCTCCAGCGTACAAAACGGCAAACCGGAGGGGTAAATGGCCACATCCAAGCTCGACGAAATCGACCGTCACATCCTGTCGGAGCTGCAATCCGACGGGCGGATGACCAACGTCGCGCTGGCCGAGAAGGTCGGCATCTCCGCGCCGCCCTGCCTGCGCCGGGTGCGCGCGCTGGAGGATGCCGGCTACATCAAGGGCTACCACGCCGATGTCGATGCCCGCGAGCTGGGCTTCGAGGTGCAGGTCTTTGCCATGGTCGGGCTGAACAGCCAGGCCGAGAGCGATCTGGCCGCCTTCGAGCAGCGCTGCCGCGACTGGTCGCTGGTGCGCGAGTGCCACATGCTGAACGGCGAGATCGACTTCATCCTGAAATGCGTCGCGCCCGACCTGTCCAGCTTCCAGAGCTTTCTCACCGGCCAGCTTCTGACCGCGCGCAACGTGGCCAGCGTGAAAACCTCGCTGGTGATCCGCGTCGCCAAGGACGATCCCGGCGTGCCCTTCGACGTGCTCGAGGCCCGGCTGGCCAAAACCGCCTGACCCCCGCAAACGGCAACGGCCCCGCCGAGGGAGCGGGGCCGCCGTGCTGCATCCTGCCGTGCCGGCTCAGGCGACGCGCAGGTTTTCCAGTTCGAAAGCGGTGAGCCGCGGCACCTCCATCGGCCCGAAGTCCTCGAACCGCTCCACATGCGGGAAGAGCGCGAGGAACAGCGCCGCCATCTCGCGGTCGTGCAGCGCCTCGGATTTCGGCCCGGGGTGAAAGCTCTCCACATCGACGCCATGGGCAAAATAGCTCTGCTGGCCGTCGAAGCACAGCTGCCACACCCGCTGCGGCGAAAGCGGCGAGATCTCCACCACGTTCACCCCGTCCACGAAGGCGCGGGCCGGTGCAAAGGCCTCGTCGGTGCCCACCGCCTCCATGCAGCACGAACTGCGGTAGAGCAGCCGCGCGCGCGGGCCGAGCATGAGGTCATGGACCGGGCGGCCGAAGCCGAAGGTGTCGGTCGAGATCCGCAGCATCTTCTGCGGCTCGTGGCCCGGCGCACGGGCGGCAAGCTCGCCGCTGTCGGGGAACACGGTCATCGAGCCGATCCAGAGCAGCGGCTTGGGGCCTTGCAGGGTTTCCACCAGCATGCCGGGCAACAGGTCTTCCACGGCGACCAGGCCCTCTGTGGTCGAGATCAGGGCGCCGCGGCCCAAGGTCGAGAAGGCATCCTCGAACAGCGGCGTGGCCGGCGCGACGCGCTGGAACTCTCGGATGTCACCGTTGGGAGCGAGATAGGAAACCTCGAATCGGCGGGTGAGAGGCATCACCCGCCGAGGTTTCGAGCGAACGTCCGAGCGAGACGTCCAGGAGGCTTGCCCCTGAGGGCGAATAGGGTCCGTCGCGAGGCCAGCGACGGGGTGGCGAGGGTACACCATGCGATTCCACCTTCCGGTTCGATCACATCTGCTGGCCCCCACCAAAGAGCGCAGAAGGATTTGTCTTGAGGAAGAAAATGGCGGCTCAGGCGCCGCGCTGTCAAAGTTCCGATGCCATTTCGCGCCGCGGCCGGGCCAATCAACGGCTGTCTCGGCATACTGTTTCGCGCCCGTGGCCCAGGCTGCCACATTCTGATTCTGCGGGGCGGGCCGAGCGCCCTGAACGGGCCCCGGAATCAGTCAGCCCGCCGGAGGCCATCCGGCGGGCTGCTGCACTTTGTGCCGGGAGGAGACAGCCCGGCGAGGGAAACTCGGTTTCGGCTCAGGCCGAGAGCAGCTTGAGCGCGGCCATGCGGGCCTCGCGGCGGGCGATCATCGCCGCGCGTCGGGTGCCGCGTGCCCAGGGCATCTCGACCTTGAGCGCCTCGGCGGCCTCTGCGGTCGTCTTGATCCAGCGTGTCTTCATCTCTCCAGCTCCTGCTCGTCTGCTCTGTGGCCGCGGGCTTCGTTGCCCTTTCATCAACAATCTCCCCCCGGAACGCGGCGCTGTTTAGGCGATCCACGAGATTTTTCGGAAAACTTTCGCAACCGGCGCGGCGAATTCGGGCAAAACCGAGGCGCGGCGTCCGGGCCTGCAAAACAAGGCCGCCCGAATGTGGCGGAAACAGTGGAGCGCTCAAGCTGGCATTGTTTCGGCCCGCCATTGGGGCACCGAAGGGGCGGCCCGCGCCCCATTTAGGCCAGGATTACAGCCGGATGACCGAGATCAGCCGCCCGTAATCCGCCTCGCCCCGATGCGTGGTGCGCCGGAAGGAGTAGAATCGCCCGGGGTCGGAATAGGTGCAGTGGCCGGTCCACTCCACCGTGCCGACGCCCGCCTCGCGCAGCATGTGCAGCCCGAAGCCCGGCAGGTCGAACTGCATCCGGTCGGCCTCGCCACCGGCAAAGAACCGGCTGAAGCCGGGGTCTTCGGCCAGAAAGGCGTCAAGGAACTCGGGGCCAACCTCATAGGCCCGCTGGCTGATCGTGGGCCCGATCACGGCGGCGATGGTCTCCCGCCGCGCGCCCAGCGCCTCCATCGCCTCCACCGTGGCCGCAAGCACCCCGGCCAACGCACCGCGCCAGCCGGCATGGGCCGCGCCCACCACGCCCGCCTCCGGGTCCGCAAACAGCACCGGCTGGCAATCGGCGGTGAGCACGGCAATGGCCAGCCCCGGCGTTGCCGTCACCAGCCCGTCGGCCTTGGGCTTCTCGCCGTCGAGCGGGCCGGTCACCGTCACCACGTCGGGCGAATGCACCTGGTGCACCGTCAGCAGCGTCTCCGGCGTCACCGCCATCGCGCCCGCCACCCGTGCCCGGTTCAGCGCCACGGCGTCGCTCAGGTCGCTCGATCCGCCGCCGCAGTTCAGCCCCTCGAACACGCCCGAAGAGGCCCCGCCCTTGCGGGTGAAGAACCCGTGAGCCACGGGGCCGAGGGCAGGGGAGGTGATGATCTCGAGGGTCACTTGGTCAAAAACCGGGCGGCGTTGCCGTGTTGGAGGGATGAAGGGCAAGACACTTGAAGAGCCTCCCCATTTCCTCGGGGTGGGTCAAGCGGCGATGGGCGGCGATGTGCTGGCTCAGGGCCTCGCCCTCGAGCCGCGCCGCCAGCGCCTGCGCCCGCGCGGTGATCCCCAGCCGCTCCAGCCACACCCCCTGCGGCGTTAGCGGTGCGGCCTCCGCCGGCCCCCGCGCCGCCGCCAGCGCGCCGAAGTCCACATGCGCCGTCAGGTCGGCCTCGCCCGGCGTGTCGAGCACGCCCACCGGCGCATGGGCCTGCACCGCCTGCACCGTGTCGCCCTTCGAGAGCACCTCGCCGTAATCCACGATCAGCGCCACCCCCGCCCGGTGCCGCGCCAGCCGCGCGCCGATCTCGCCCGCGATCGCCGCCGCCGCCGCGCAGGTCTCCACCAAGTCGCCCGGCGCCGTGTCGCCCAGCCGATAGGCCAGCTCCGGCGCCTCCACGGGCCGCGTGGCAAGGCCGAGGCCGTCGCCCTCCAGCCCCACGCAGCGCTCGTGCCAGCCCTCCTCCACCCGGATGAACTGCCGCACCGGCAGCGCGTCGAAAAACTCGTTGGCCACCAGGTAGAGCGGCCCCTCCGGCAGGGCCTCCACCCGCTCCACCCAGCGCGGGCCGTGGCCCCGCAGGGTCTCCGCCTGCACCGCCGTCAGCGCCGGAGAGGCCTCCACCAGCACCAGCTGCGCCGCCTCCGCGAACCCCGGCACCCGCGCCGCCGCGCGCAGCGCATCGGCCATCAGCGTGCCCCGTCCCGGCCCCAGCTCGGCCAGCACGAACCGCCCCGGCGCGCCCTGGTCTGTCCAGACCTGCGCCAGCCAGAGCCCGATCAGCTCTCCGAACATCTGCGAGATTTCCGGCGCGGTGATGAAGTCGCCGCCCGCGCCCAGCGGGTCGCGGGTCACGTAGTAGCCATGGTCGGGGTCGGTCAGGCAGGCGGCCATGTAGGCATCCATGCGCATCGGCCCCTCCGCCGCGATCCGCGCCTTCAGCCGCGCGACAAGCCCGGTCATGCCGCCGCGGCGCGCCGCCTGCGCAGCAGCGCATACAGGATCAGCCCGAGCCCCAGCGCCACCATCGGCAGGCTCAATTGCTGACCCTTGGTGATGCCCCATTCGCCGATCCGCATGACGTGGCCCGCCGGGTTGTCAGGCGTCATGAACTGCGCGTCCGCCAGCCGGTAGAACTCCACGATGAATCGCGAAATGCCGTAGCCGGCAAAGAACACGCCCACCGTCAGCCCCGGCACCTTGAAGCTGCCCTTGAGCGCCATGACCAGCACGATCGCGCCCAGCAGCAGGCCTTCGAGCCCCGCCTCGTAGAGCTGGCTCGGATGCCGCGCCACCTCCGCCCCGGTATAAAACCACTCGCCCGCCACCGCGCAGCCTTGCCGGATCGGGTCGAAGCACATCGACGGAAACTTCACGCCCCAGGCCACATCGGTCGGGCGGCCGTAGAGCTCGGCGTTGATGAAGTTGGCGATGCGGCCAAAGAACAGCCCCGGCGGCACGCAGACGGCGAGCAGGTCGGCGATGTTGATCTTCGAGATCGCGTTGCGCGCGCAAAAGATCCAGACCCCGATCACCACGCCCAGCAGCCCGCCGTGAAACGCCATGCCGCCATCCCAGAGCCGGATGATCTCGGCCGGGTTGGCCCAGTAATAGGCAGGCTTGTAGAACAGCACATAGCCCAGCCGGCCGCCCAGAATGATGCCCAGCACGATCCAGGTCAGCATGTCGTCGCCCTGGTCCCGGCTCATCGGCACCTTGTCGCCCGGCCAGAGCCGCGCCTTGCCCGCCAGCGTCACCCCGATCCGCCAGCCCGCGAGAATCCCCGCGATATAGGCCAGCGCATACCAGCGCAGCGAAAACTCCATGCCGAAGAGGCCGATGGTAAAGATCGCCGGGTCGATGTCGGGGAAGGGGATGAGCGCCTGCATGGGCGCAATTGGCCGCGCGGGCCGGGCGGTGTCAACCTTGCAAATCCGCCCCCGAAAGCCCATATGCGGCGGCAGGTGCGACCCACGCCCAAGGAGGCCCCATGCAAACCCGCAACAAGCTGTTCGACGACCTGTCCCAACTGATGACCAACGCCATGGGTGTGGCCCAGGGTGCAAAGGACGAGGCCGAAACGGCGCTGCGCGGCTGGATGGACCGATGGCTCGTCGACCGCGACTTCGTGACCCGCGAGGAGTTCGACGCGGTGCGCGCCATGGCCCAGAAGGCCCGCGAGGAGAACGAGGCCCTCAAGGCCCGGCTCGACGCGCTGGAGGCCGTCGCCTCCAAGTAACCCGCCCCCGCTGGCAGATCGCGCGGCGCCCCCTCGGGCGCCGTTTTCGTCCGCGCGGCCTGGCTGGCCCTGCCGGACCCGCCGTATTTCGTGGCTGCCTTGGAGTTGTCCACAAGTTATTGCCTTGTGCCGCAAGATTTGGCTTTACACACGCCCGCCTTCACGCGCACCATATCTTGTAAGGGCCGGTGCCAAACCCACTGCCCTTGGAGCAGGCAACAAGTTCTGGCGGCCGCAGAGCCAGCGGAACGAACACAGAAGGGGCCGGGCATGTCACTCTCAGAATCCTATTTTGAATCCGAGGATCTCCACCCGATCGACATCGTCGAGACGCTGGCGGAGCACCACGACTGGGATTTCGACCGCATCGCGGACGACCAGATCGCCATGGCGGTCGAAGGGCAGTGGCGAACCTACTCGATCACCCTCGCCTGGTCGGGCTACGACGAGACCCTGCGCCTCATCTGCACCTTCGAGATGGAGCCCCCCGAAGACAAGCACGGCGCCCTCTACGAGGTGCTGAACTCGGTCAACGACATGTGCTGGGCCGGGGCCTTCACCTACTGGGCCGAGCAGAAGCTCATGGTCTACCGCTACGGCCTGGTCATGGGCGGCGGCCAGATGGCCCACCCCGAGCAGATCGACAAGCTGATCGGCGCGGCGGTCTCGGCGGCCGAGCGCTTCTACCCTGCGATGCAGCTGGTGGTCTGGGGCGACCGCACCGCCAAGGACGCCATGCAGGTTGCCATTGCCGAGGCCTACGGCCGGGCCTGACCCGCGTCACCGCAGGACTCCCACGCAGCGGGCGCTCCCCCCACGGGGCGCCCGCTGTCTGTTTGTCGGGCCCCAATTCGGGTTGCACCCCCGCCGCCTCGCAGTAGTCTCGCCCGGCATTCAAGTGAGGCCGAAACCATGATGGATGAACTCAACGCACGCGGGCTGGTGCTCCTGGGCTGTGGCAAGATGGGCGGGGCGATGCTCGCCGGATGGCTGGCGCGCGGGCTGAAACCCGAGGCCGTCACCGTGCTCGACCCGCACCCCTCCGACTGGCTGAAGGCCCAGGCCGGCGTGCGCGTCAACACCGCGCTGCCCCAAAGCCCCGCCGTGGCGATCATCGCCGTGAAGCCGCAGATGATGGGCGATGCGCTCCCGGCGCTGAAAGCCCTCGGCCCGGCCACCACCTTCGTCTCCATCGCCGCCGGCACCCCCATCGCCGCCTTCGAGGCAGCCCTTGGCGCTGTGCCCGTGGTCCGCGCCATGCCCAACACCCCCGCCGCCGTGGGCCGCGGCATCTCTGCCGTCATCGGCAACAGCGCGGTCACGCCCGAACAGCTCGACATGGCCTGCGCCCTGCTCTCCGCCGTCGGCGAGGTCGTGCGGCTCGACCATGAAGACCAGATCGACGCGGTCACCGGCGTCTCCGGCTCCGGCCCGGCCTATGTGTTCCACATGATCGAGGCGCTGGCCCAGGCGGGCGAGGCGCAAGGCCTCGCCCCCGACCTCGCCATGACGCTGGCCCGCGCCACCGTCTGCGGGGCAGGGGAGCTGGCCCACCAGGAGGACGCGACGGCCGAACAACTCCGCATCAACGTCACCTCCCCCAACGGCACCACCCAGGCCGGGCTGGAGGTGCTGATGCCCGAACTGCCCGACCTGATGCGCCGCACGGTCGAGGCCGCCACCAACCGAGCAAAGGAGCTGCGCGCATGAGCGAGATCACCTTCGACGACTTCCTGAAGGTCGACATCCGCGTCGGCACCGTCACCCGCGCCGAGCCCTTTCCCGAGGCCCGCAAGCCCGCCTACAAGCTCTGGGTCGACTATGGCGCCGAGATCGGCGTCAAGAAATCCTCCGCCCAGATCACCGCGCACTACACGCTCGAAGAGCTGGTCGGGCGGCAGGTGATCGGCGTGGTCAACTTCCCGCCGCGCCAGATCGGGCCGTTCATGTCCGAGGCGCTGGTGCTGGGCATTCCCGACGAGAACGGCGAGGTCGTCCTCCTCGGCCCCGGGCAGGCGGTGCCCATCGGCGGGCGCATGTTCTGACGGAGCATGCCCGTCATCCTCGGGCCTGACCCGAGGACCTCCCGCCGCCAGAACCCCCGTCCTCCTCGGGTCTGACCCGAGGATCTCTCACCTTGCACAGCCCCCCGCGTCAGCGCCCCATGGCCTCGCGCCAATGGCGGCGGCACAGGCTGAGATAGGTCTCGTTGCCGCCGATCTGCACCTGCGCCCCCTCGCGCAGCACCTCGCCGTCCTCGCTCATCCGCACCACCATGGTGGCCTTCTTGCCGCAATGGCAGATCGTGCGCACCTCGCGCATCTCGTCGGCCAGCGCCAGCAGCGCCGCCGAGCCCGGAAACAGCTCGCCCCTGAAATCCACCCTGAGCCCGTAGCACATGATCGGCACGCCGAGGTCATCCACCACCCGTGCGAGCTGCCACACCTGCTCCGTCGTCAGAAACTGGGCCTCGTCGATGAAGACGCAGGCGCAGGGCCCCGCCTTCAGCCGCGCGTCGATCTTGTCGTAGAGGTCCTCGCTGTCGGTGAAGGTATCCGCCGCCGCCTCCAGCCCGATCCGGCTGCCGATGGTGCCGGCGCCCGCGCGGTCGTCGAAGGCCACGTTCAGCAGGTAGGTCTCCATCCCGCGTTCGCGGTAGTTGTGCGAGGCCTGCAGCAGGATCGTGCTCTTGCCGGCATTCATCGTGGAGTAGTGAAAGTAGAGCTTGGCCATGTGCCTCCGGTCCCCTCGGTGCCTTGCCGCTCAAAAACCACAGCCCGCCCGCGCAGACAACCGCGCCGCACGCCCCGTCGCTGCCGCATTAACCCTTTCGCCCCAGACTGGCCGCGCCCGAGCCGAGGAGAGCGCCATGCCTGTCGATCCCGAGAAGATGACCAAGACCGAGCGCCAGCACTTCATGTATGGCGTCGATGCGCTGCGGATGATCGAACACGACATCCACGACCGTCTGTGGGACATCAACGGCTGCCCGCCCGAGTGGCACGAGATCTGGCACGACGACGACCGCCGCGACCCCAGGCGCGAGCGCGTCACCCTCAACCTCGATGCCGACGTGCTCAAGTTCTTCCGCAGCCTCGGCCCCGGCTACCAGCCCCGCATCAACCGCGTGCTGCGCGCCTTCATGCACATGCGCCTCGCCAAGGTCATCGAGGGCCCCGACGTCAACGACTACGTGCTGAGGCCCGAGAAACTGGCCTTCAAGACCCGGCGGCGGGCGGAGTATGGCGACAGCGCCGAGGGGGTGTGACCCCCTCCGCCCTCACGCCTGCTGGAGCGACCGCACCACCAGCTCGCCCTCGTCGCGCGACTTCATCGCCAGCGCCGCCGCGTGGCTCGCGGCCAGCGTGGTGAAATAGGGGATCCGGTCGCTCAGGCACACCGCCCGCATCGAGCGCGAGTCCTCGACCGACTGCGCGCCCTCGGTGGAGTTCATCACCAGGCAGATGTCGCCGTTCTTCATCGCGTCCACCACATGCGGCCGGCCCTCGTAGGCCTTGTTCACCACCTCGGCCGCGATGCCATGCTCGGCGAGGTATTTCGCCGTGCCCCGCGTCGCCACGAGCGGAAAGCCGAGGTCCGTGAGCACCTGTGCGGTCTCCACCAGCACCGGCCCCTTGTCGTCTTCCTTGATCGACAGGAACACCTTGCCCGCGCCGGGCTTGGGCAGGTGGGTGCCCGCGCCCATCTGCGCCTTGAGAAAGGCGCGCGGGAAGGACCGATCCCAGCCCATCACCTCGCCGGTCGAGCGCATCTCGGGGCCAAGCAGCGTGTCGACGCCGGGGAAGCGGTTGAACGGCAGCACCGCCTCCTTCACCGAGAACCACGGCGTGCGGAAATCGGCCAGGCTCAGCGGGTCGCCCATCGGGATCGGCGTGTTCTCGTCCACCGGCACATGCGGCGCGGCCTGCGGGAAGTCCGAGAGCTTCTCGCCCGCCATCAGCCGGGCGGCGATGGAGGCAATGGCCGAGTCGGTGGCCTTGGCCACGAAGGGCACGGTGCGCGAGGCGCGCGGGTTCACCTCGATGAGGTAGATCTCGTTCTCGCCCGTCTCGTCGGGCTTCACCGCGAACTGCACGTTCATCAGGCCCACGACATGCAGCGCCAGCGCCAGCGCCTCGGTCTGTTCGATCAGCCGGTCGACCACCTCGGTGGGCAGGGTATGGGGCGGCAGCGAGCAGGCACTGTCGCCCGAGTGCACGCCGGCCTCCTCGATGTGCTGCATGATCCCCGCCACATGCACGTTTTCGCCGTCGCAAAGCGCGTCGACGTCCACCTCGGTCGCGCCCGAGAGGTAGCTGTCGAGCAGCACCGGGCTCTTGCCCGAAACCACCACCGCCTCGCGGATGTAGCGCTCCAGCCCCGCCATGTCGCGGACGATCTCCATCGCCCGGCCGCCCAGCACGTAGGAGGGGCGGATCACCAGCGGAAAGCCGATGTCGGCGGCAATGGCGAGCGCCTCGGCGTCGGAATGGGCGATGCCGTTCTTCGGCTGCTTGAGCCCGAGCCGGTTGACGAGGTCCTGAAACCGCTCGCGGTCCTCGGCAAGGTCGATCGCATCCGGCGTGGTGCCCAGAATCGGGATGCCCTCGGCCTCCAGCGCATTGGCCAGCTTCAGCGGCGTCTGCCCGCCGAACTGCACGATGACCCCGTGCAGCGTGCCCGCGTCCTGCTCCACCCGCAGGATCTCCATCACGTGCTCGAAGGTCAGCGGCTCGAAGTAGAGCCGGTCGGAGGTGTCGTAATCGGTGCTCACCGTCTCCGGGTTGCAGTTGACCATGATCGTCTCGTAGCCCTGCCCGGTGAGTGCAAAGCAGGCGTGACAGCAGCAATAGTCGAATTCGATGCCCTGGCCGATCCGGTTGGGCCCGCCGCCCAGGATCACAACCTTCTTGGCACCCGAGGGCCGCGCCTCGCATTCCACCTCGCCCATCGCCGGGTGCTCGTAGGTCGAGTACATGTAGGGCGTCTGCGCCTCGAACTCGGCGCCGCAGGTGTCGATCCGCTTGAACACCGCCGTCACGCCCAGGTTCAGCCGGGCGCGGCGAATGTTGGCCTCGTCGCGGCCGGTGAGGGCGGCAAGGCGGGCATCGGTAAAGCCCATCATCTTCACGTGGCGCAGCCCGGCCTCGTCCATCGGCAGGCCGTTCTTGCGCAGCTTCTCCTCGGCCTCCACGATCTCGCGGATGCGGGCCAGGAACCAGGGGTCGAACTGGGTCGCCGCGCCGATGTCGTCGTCCGAGAGCCCGTGCCGCATGGCCTGGGCGATCACCCGCAGCCGGTCCGGGGTCTTCTGGGCCAGCGCCTTGGTCACGGCGGCCACGTCCGGCGCACCGGGAATCTCGATCTCGTCAAAGCCGGTGAGGCCCGTTTCCATGCTCGCCAGCGCCTTCTGCAGCGATTCATGGATGGTCCGGCCGATGCTCATCGCCTCGCCCACCGATTTCATCGCCGTGGTGAGGTCGGGCTTGGCGCCGGGGAACTTCTCGAAGGCAAAGCGCGGGATCTTGGTGACCACGTAATCGATGGTCGGCTCGAAGCTGGCGGGCGTCACCTTGGTGATGTCGTTGTCCAGCTCGTCCAGCGTGTAGCCCACCGCGAGCTTGGCAGCGATCTTGGCGATGGGAAAGCCCGTGGCCTTGGAGGCCAGCGCCGAACTCCGCGACACCCGCGGGTTCATCTCGATCACCACCATCCGGCCATCGGCGGGGTTGACCGCCCACTGCACGTTGGAGCCGCCGGTCTCCACCCCGATCTCGCGCAGCACGGCAATCGAGCCGTTGCGCATGATCTGGTATTCCTTGTCGGTCAGGGTGAGGGCAGGGGCCACGGTGATGCTGTCGCCGGTGTGCACGCCCATCGGGTCCACGTTCTCGATGGAGCAGATGATGATCGCGTTGTCGGCCTTGTCGCGCACCACCTCCATCTCGAACTCCTTCCAGCCCAGAAGGGATTCGTCGACGAGAATCTGGCTCACCGGCGAGGCATCCATGCCGGTGCGGCAGTAGTGGATGTAGTCCTCGCGGTTGTAGGCCACGCCGCCGCCGGTGCCGCCGAGGGTGAAGGCGGGGCGAATGATCGCGGGCAGGCCGATGTGCTCCAGCTCCGCCAGCGCCTGCTGCACGCCCGCGTCGAGGTCGGGGGCGCCGTTGGCCTTCTTGGGGGCGGTGATGATGGTGGCCTTGGGGTTCTCCAGCCCGATCCGGTCCATCGCCTCACGAAAGAGCTTGCGGTCCTCGGCCATCTCGATGGCCTCGCGCTTGGCGCCGATCATCTCCACGCCGAACTTCTCCAGCACGCCCATTTCCTCGAGCTTCAGCGAGGTGTTGAGGCCGGTCTGCCCGCCCATGGTGGGCAAGAGCGCGTCGGGCCGCTCCTTCTCGATGATCTTGGCCACGATCTCGGGGGTGATCGGCTCGATGTAGGTGGCGTCGGCCAGCTCCGGGTCGGTCATGATGGTGGCCGGGTTGGAGTTGACCAGGATCACCCGGTAGCCCTCCTCGCGCAGCGCCTTGCAGGCCTGGGCACCGGAATAATCGAACTCGCAGGCCTGCCCGATGACGATGGGCCCCGCGCCGATGATCATGATGGACTTGATATCGGTTCTCTTCGGCATGGTCATTCCCCGGGTCGGCGCAAATTGTCGTGGGTTATAGGGATGGAGAGGGCGAGGGCAAGGGGTGTTGTCCCGATACCATCCCTCAGGGGCGATATAGTGCCCCGGCTGGCCCGGCGGGCGCCGATCGGCTAGCAAAACGCAAGACATCACCGGGCGAGCGAGGGCGGATGAAAACTCTGACTGCAAGACAGGTGACACTCGCCTTGCTGTCGCTCTACGCCGTCTATGCGGCCTTCGCCTACCGCGGCGCCGACTCGGCCGACCTGATGGCGGTCTGGCTGGCCGGGGTGGTCTACGATGCCGGGCAGTGGGGCCAGGTCTACCCGCCCGCCGCCGAGTATTTCACCATGCACCCGCCCGAAGGCTGGCGCGAGCTGGCCCGCGAGCGCACCGGCTACCTCGGCCCGGTCTACCCCTTTCTCTACCCGCCGATCTGGGCCTGGGCGGCGAGCTTTCTGGCCGATCTGCCCTTCGCCTCGGTGGCGCGCTGGGCCAGTGTGCTCAATGCCGGGCTGGTCTGCGCCATGATCTGGCTCGGCCAGAGCGCCTGTGGCGTGTTCCGGCGCAACGATGCGGGCGAGGCGCTGCTGCTGGGCGGTGCGGCGATCTGGGCCTTCACGCTCACGCCCATCGGCCTGGCGGCCGCGGTGCAGAACCAGCCGCAGATGCTGGTCTCGCTGCTGCTCGTGGCCTGCGTCGAGCGCCACCGCACCGGGGCGCCTCTGGCGGCTGGCGCGGCACTGGCCCTCGCCGCCTCGATCAAGCTCTACCCGGCCGCCTTCGCGCTCTACTTCCTCGCCCGGCGCGACTGGCGCGCGCTGGGCAGCTTCGCCGCCACCGGCGCGGGCCTCGGCCTCGCCTCCATCGGGGTGGCGGGCTGGCCGCTGCACCAGGCCTTTCTCGGCGCGGTGCGCCAGGTCGCCGATACGGTGCTGGTCACCGGCGCCACCTACAACCTCGATACCCTGATCGCCCAGGCCGTCTTCCGGCACGAGCTCATCGTCCAGCCCGCCTTCGATGCCCGTCCCGAGGGCCTGCGCCTGCAATCCTGGCTGGCCATGCCCCGGCCGCCGCTCTGGGGCCTGCTCTCCAAGGCCCTGTTCTGCGCCGTGCTCGCCGGCTGCGCCTGGCTCTTTGCCCGCAGGCCCGCGCGCGCGGCGCTGCCCCTGCTGTGGTTCGTGGGGCTGACGGCGCCAACGCTCGTGACCCCGCTGGCCTGGTGCTACTACTACCAGCCCACCGTGGCCCTGCTGCCCGCGCTCTACCTCGCCCTGGAGCCCAGGGCCGGCGCGCGGGTCATCCTCCTCGGGCTCCTCGCGCTCTCCGCCATCGTGCTGTCGCTCCTGTCCGAGCAGGGCCTCCCGACCACCACGACCATCCCGCTCGCCATGGGCAGCCTCGTCCTCTGGACCGGCCTCGCCCTTGTCGCGCTGCTGCGGCGGCCCGTGGCCCACTGACCCCCCGCCGCCCCACGCCCTATTGCGCGGCTTGCAGCATCTCCTCGGCCTCCTCGCGGTAAAGATAGTCCCGCGTCATCGGCACGCTGTGCTGGTCCCGCGCCAACTGGTAATGAAACACCGCCTGCGGCCCCTCCACGAAGGCCGCCTCGCAGGCGCAAAGGTAGAACCGCCACATCCGCACGAAGGGCTCGTCATACTGCGCGCGCACCCAGTCGAGGCTGGCCTCGAACCGGTCCCGCCAGGCCCGCAGCGTCCGCCCGTAATGCCCGCGCCACACCTCCAGGTCGGTCACCGCCAGCCGCGCCGTCTCGATCGCGGGCGCAAGCTCGCTCTGGGCCGGGATGTAGCCGCCCGGAAAGATGTATTTCGTCAGCCAGGGCGAGGTGGCATGGGGCCGCCCGAGGTTGCCGATGGAGTGGATGAGCGCCACGCCGTCCTCCGCCAGCAGGTCATGCACCCGGCTGAAATAGGTCGGAAACTGCGCCAGCCCGACATGCTCCAGCATCCCGACCGAGACGATCCGGTCGAACCGCTCCTCGAGCGTGCGGTAGTCCATCAGCCTGAACTCGACCTGCCCCGCCAGCCCCTCCGCCTCGGCCCGCGCCCGCGCCCGGGCGGCCTGGTTCTGCGAGAGCGTCACCCCCAGGACCCGCGCGCCGTGGTCGCGCGCCAGGGTCAGCGCCATGCCGCCCCAGCCGCAGCCGATGTCGAGCACCCGCATGCCGGGCTCGAGCCGCAGCTTGCCCGCGATATGCGCCTTCTTCGCCGCCTGCGCCTCCTCGAGGCTCATGCCGGGCCGCGCGAAATAGGCGCAAGAGTACTGCATGTCGGCATCGAGCATCCTTGCATAGAGCTCGTCGGACAGGTCGTAGTGATGCTGCACGTTGCGCCGGGCGCGGCTCAGGCCGTTGCGGCTCGCCAGGGCCCGCGTGGCGGTCCGCATCCGCTCGACCACGCTGAACCACGGCGGCATCCGCCCCCGGGTCCGGTTGCGCACCAGCAACGCGAGAAAGCCGTAGCAATCGTCGTTGTCCAGCAGCAGCCGGCCATCCATGTAGCCCTCGCCGATCCCGAGCTGCGGGCGCAGCGCGATCAGGCGCAGGAGGCTCTCGTCGGTCAACCGCGCCTCGGCCTCGATCCCCCCGCCGGGGCCGTAGCGGCTCACCGTGCCGTCCGGCCAGTGCAGCACCAGCCGCCCTTCCACGATCAGGCCGCGCAGCAGCCGGTCGATCATCATCTTCCACATTGAACCACACCCCCCGATGCAGCGCGTTTCGTCCTCCCAAAAAAGGTTAACGCCGAACAGGATGCTACAGTTTCACCCTACGTCAAGGCCCGGCAGGGGCAGCCCGGGTTGACTTCCGCGCACCAAGGCGCTGTATCGGCGCGAACCGATACCCCGACCGGAAGGGACCGAACCATGCATGCCTACCGCAGCCACACCTGCGCCCAGCTCACCAAAGAGAACGTGGGCGAGACCGTCCGCCTCGCCGGCTGGGTCCACCGGGTGCGAGATCACGGCGGCGTGCTCTTCATCGACCTGCGCGACCATTACGGCGTGACCCAGGTGCTCTGCGACCCGGATTCGCCGGTCTTTTCCGAGGTCGAGAAGGTCCGCTCCGAATGGTGCATCCGCATCGACGGCACCGTGAAGGCGCGTGACGAAAGCCTGGTGAACCCCAAGCTGCCCACCGGCGCGATCGAGGTCTATATCCGCGACATGGAGGTGCTCGGCGCCGCCGGCGAGCTGCCGCTCATGGTGTTCGGCGACCAGGACTACCCCGAGGAGACGCGGCTGAAGTATCGCTACCTCGACCTGCGCCGCGAGGCGATGCAGCAGAACATGACGCTGCGCTCCGACGTGGTCGCCTCGATCCGCAAGCGCATGTGGGCCAAGGACTTCCGCGAGTACCAGACCCCGATCATCACCGCCTCCTCGCCCGAGGGCGCCCGAGACTTCCTGGTGCCCTCACGCCTGCACCCCGGCAAGTTCTACGCCCTGCCGCAGGCGCCGCAGCAGTTCAAGCAGCTGATCATGGTCTCGGGCTTCGACAAGTATTTCCAGATCGCGCCCTGCTTCCGCGACGAGGACCCGAGGGCCGACCGCTCGCCCACCGATTTCTACCAGCTCGACCTCGAGATGAGCTTCGTCACCCAGCAGGACGTGTTCGATACCGTCTCTCCGGTCATCGCGGGCGTCTTCGAGGAGTTCGGCGGCGGCCGCAAGGTCGACGCGCCCGAGACCTGGCCCCAGATCCCCTATGCCGAGGCGGCGCTGAAATACGGCACCGACAAGCCCGACCTGCGCAACCCGATCGAGATGCAGGTGGTCTCCGAGCACTTCGCGGGCTCCGGCTTCGCCATCTTTGCCAAGCTGCTCGAGCAGGAGGGCACCGAGATCCGCGCCATCCCCGCGCCCACCGGCGGCAGCCGCAAGTTCTGCGACCGGATGAACGCCTTCGCCCAGAAAGAGGGCCTGCCGGGCATGGGCTACATCTTCTGGCGCGACGGCGAGAACGGCATGGAGGCCGCAGGCCCGCTGGCCAAGAACATCGGCCCCGAGCGCACCGAGGCGATCCGGCAGCAGCTGGGGCTGAACGTCGGCGACGCCGCCTTCTTCCTCGGCGGCAAGCCCAAGACCTTCGAGGCCGTCGCAGGCCGCGCCCGCACCGTCATCGGCGAGGAGCTGGGCCTGACCGACCAGAACCGCTTCGCCTTCGCCTGGATCGTCGACTTCCCGATCTACGAGAAGGACGCCGAGACCGGCGAGATCGACTTCGAGCACAACCCCTTCTCCATGCCGCAAGGCGGGATGGAGGCGCTGCAGGGCGACCCGCTCGCGGTGAAGGGCTACCAGTACGACCTCGCCTGCAACGGCTACGAGCTGGTCTCGGGCGCGATCCGCAACCACAAGCCCGAGGTGATGCTGAAGGCCTTCGAGATCGCCGGCTACGGCGAGGACGAGGTGAAGGCCCGCTTCGGCGGCCTCTACACCGCCTTCTCCTACGGCGCCCCGCCCCACGGCGGCTGTGCGGCGGGCATCGACCGCATCGTGATGCTGCTGGCCGACGAGGTGAACCTGCGCGAGGTGGTCATGTTCCCGATGAACCAGCGCGCCGAAGACCTGATGATGGGCGCCCCCTCGCTGCCGACCAACGAGCAGATGCGCGAGCTGGCGCTGCGGGTGGTGAAGGAGGAGTGACCGTGCCGGCGCCGGGGCGGGTCATCCTGATCCACGGCGCCTCCAGTGCGGGCAAATCCACTCTGGCGCGGGCGGTGCAGGCGGCACTGCCCGAGCCCTTCACGCACCTCACCTTCGACCACCTGATCGACAGCGGCGCACTGCCCCGCGGCCCTCGATGGCCAGCGGTGCGCGCCCAAGTGTTCGACGGCTGGCACCGCGCCGTAGCCGCCTTCGGCGCGTCGGGGGCAGATGTGATCTGGGACCACATCATCGAAGCCCCCGCGTGGCACCAAGATCTGCGCGCGCTCCTTGCCGGGCGCGACCTCTTCTTCGTCGGGCTCCATTGCGGCCTTGCCGAACTGGAGCGGCGCGAGTCGGCCCGCGGCGACCGGACCCCGGGCGATGCGGCGCGGGATGCCGCCCACATCCACGCGGGCAAGAGCTACGACATCGAATTGCGGAGCGAGGAAGGGGCCGCCGCCAACGCAACCCGCCTCGTCGCAGCCTGGCAGGCGCGGCAGGGCGTTTCGCGCTTCTTCGCCTGACCCGCGGCAAGACCACGGCCAAGCCGTCATAAAACCGTTACGAAACCCTGATCCGCGTGCTACGATTCGCCCATGACGCGGGCCTGGCTCACCATCGCACTCACCCTCGCGCCCCTCGCCGCCACGGCGGGCGGGCCCTTGGGCGAGGTGTTCTGCGATGACCGCGCCCGCATCGTCCAGCAGCTCGAAACCCGTTTCGGTGCCACCCTCGCGGGCCGGGCGCTGCGCGGCCCCGATGCCTTCATCGAGTTCTGGGTCACGCAAGCCTCGGGCGACTGGACCATGGTGCAGAACTACACCGACGGCCGCGCCTGCATCGTGGCGATGGGCGAGAACTGGGAGAGCTTCGCGCCGGTCGATCCGGCCTGAGCCTACTGCCGCTGCCTGAGCCGCAGCACCTCCTCGGCAATGTCATCCGCCAGCGCGGCCAGGTCCTCGGCCGGAGAGCCGCGCAGGGTCTCCACCGCCAGCCCGAACATGTTGGACTGGAACCGCCGCGCCAGCCGGCGGCTGTCGGCCCCGGCGGGCAGCTCGCCCGCCGCGCGGGCCTGCTCGAAGAGCCCGAAGAACAGGTCCTGCACCTCCATCAGGTAGCGCCGCGCATCCGCGCCGGCCTCCGAGGGGTCTTCGGCCAGCTCCAGCACCGTCTTGGTCAGCATGCAGCCGCCCGGCCTCTCCTGCGTCGGGCGCCCGGTGGCGCGGGCATGGTCGGCCAACGCCTCCAACGGTGTGGTCGCCGCCTCGGCGCGGGCCGCCACATTGGCCGCACTCCGCGCCCGGTAAAGCCGCAGCGTCTCCCGAAACAGCGCCTCCTTGCTGCTGAAGGCGGCATAGATCGAGCCGGGCTTCATCGCCAGCGCCGCCTCAAGGTCCTTCAGCGAGGTCGCATGAAAGCCCTTGCGCCAGAACAGGGTCAGCGCGGCATCGAGGGCGGTCTCGCGGTCATAGGGGGCGGCACGGGTCATGGGCCGAATATAGCGGCAACAGGCCGGCTTGTCTGCCTCACGTTTGAGTGATCGCTCAAATCATGGCTTGAGTGATCGCTCAAAGGCGCCATGTTGGGTGCCAAGGGCCACCACCGGCCCATCACGCCAACCAACGGAGCCCATCATGGCCGAATTCACCCTGCACGACGAAACCACCGCCCCGGCCGAGAGCCTGCCGCTGATCGAGAAGTCGAAAAAGGCCTTCGGCCGCCTGCCGGGCCTGCACAAGGTCATGGCCGAGGCCCCCGCGCTGATGGAGGGCTACCAGCTGCTCCACGGCCTCTTCCAGAACAACACCAGCTTCGACAAGGACGAGATCACCGTCGTCTGGCAAACCATCAATGTCGAGCATGCCTGCCACTACTGCGTCCCTGCCCACACCGGCATCGCCAAGGCGATGCAGGTGGATGACGCCATCACCGAGGCGCTGCGCAACGAAACCCCGCTGCCCAGCGAGCGCCTCGAGGCGCTCCGCAGCTTCACCCTCGCCATGGTCCGCCAGCGCGGCGAGGTCTCCGACGCGCAGCTGCAAACCTTCCTCGACGCGGGCTACACCAAGCGCCAGGTGCTCGAGATCGTCCTGGGCATCGCGCAGAAGGTGATGTCGAACTACACCAACCACCTGGCCGACACGCCGGTCGACGAGGTGATGCAGAAGTTCGCCTGGGAAAAGCAGGGCACCAAGGCGGCCTGACCTCGCACGGCGGCCCCGGAACCCGGGGTCGCGTCGCGGGTTGGTGCTCCAAACGGAGGACCGACCGATGAAGAAGCTGTTCAAGTACTGGGCCGTCTGGAAGCTCGCACAGAAACTCCTGCGCAAGCGCCGCCGCGCCTGACCCAACCCGCGCCCCGGGGCCCCAGCGGCCTTGGGGCGTTTTGGCGCATGCAGATCGCCTCATCCATGCGTGATGTTGAATGTGTTTGCGGCTATGATCCGGGCCAACACACCGGAGGTCTCCCATGCTGCGCATCGCCCTTGCCCTCGTCACCGCCCTTGGCGCCTTCACCCCGGCGACGGCTCAGATGCACGGGGGCGGCGGGATGCACGGCCACGGGGCAGATGGCACAGGCCACGACATGGCCACCATGCCCGGCCTGCGCGGCGAGGACGCGACCGAGGTGGAGAGCGCCGAGCTGGCCACCCTCTTCCGCAACTTCACCACCCTCTCCCGCGAGGTCGAACTCCTGCCAAACGGCATCCGCACCGTGACCAGCGCCTCCGACCCGGAAGTGATGGACGCGCTGGTGAGCCATGTCGTCGGCATGATCGACCGGGTAGGGCAGGGGCGCGACCCGAAGATCTTCATCCAGTCCCCCACGCTCGACATCTTCTTCGCCCGCCCCGGCGCGATCGCCTCCGATGTCGAGGTCACCGACGCCGGCATCGTGGTCACCCAAACCTCCACCGACCCGGAGGTGGTGGAGGCCCTGCACATCCATGCCGGCGAGGTCAGCCGCATGGCCGACAGCGGCATGCAGGCGGTGCACGAGATGATGATGGAGCGGGCAGGGAACTGACGCCACCGGCGCCTCAGGCCCCCCCGCCCGACCGGGTCACTCCTCCAGCGCGTCTTCCTTCTTCTTCTCGATCAACCCGGCCTCCTTTTCCTTCCGGGCCAGGAACTTCTCGCCATGGCCCTTCAGCTCGGCCTGCGGAATCACCTCCTGCGCGCGCTCGAACACCTCGTTCTCCTCTTCGTCCATGTGGTGCTCGTATTCGTCCTTCAGAGTCTTGAACCGCGTGAGCCAGCCGGGCGAGCTCATCTCCATCTCGTTCAGCTCCTCCATGATGTCGTCCAGCTGCTGGTGCTCATGCACCGAATGGCGGGCGTGCTCCTGGCCCCAGGTCTGGGTGATGAGCTTCGAGTAGAAGGTCTCTTCCTCGGCGGCGGCATGGGCCTTCACGTCGTGGTAGAACTCCTCCCAGGCGGCGCGGCGCTCCTCGCTGTCGCCGGAGGTTTCCGCGAGCGTGTCGAGCAAGGCGCGGTGGCGGTCGTGATCGGCCCGAATGGCGTCATAGATGTCTGGCATCGGTCTGGCTCCGAGAAATTTTGGATAAGGACTGCTGGCCAACGCCGCGCGGCTGCGGCGGGTTCCCGCGCCCCGCCGGCAGCCCCGCGAAACCGTGAGCGTGCCGGGGCTCGCGGCGCCGCCGCTTCTGCCCTATCTTCCCCCGGAGAGGGGCACCCCGCGCCCCGCCCCGCACAGGCCCCCGAACCGGAGCAGCCGCCGCCGTGTCATTCCGCCCCGAGATCGCCGCGATCCGCTTCGGCTACGGCCTGTCGCCGCGCCACGCCCCGCCCGAGAGCCCCGAGGCCATGGTGGCCGCGCTCGACGCCCCCGATGCCATGTCGGCGGCCTGGCCGATCGGCTCGATGGAGGAAACCCGCGCCGACTTCGAGTATCTGCGCGACCTCAAGCAGGCCGAGCGCGACGGCGACGAGACCGCCCGGAAGAAATACATCGACTGGCGCCGCTCCAACCGCGAGGCCCACGCGCAGATGCTCTGCCACACCGTCGCCCGGGCGCTCGACGCCCCCGACGCGCTGCGCGAGCGGCTCACCCGGTTCTGGGCCGACCACTTCACCGTGGTGGGCCGGGGCGTGTCGCACCTGATGGTGCAGCGCTTCGTGCAGGATGCGATCCGCCCCCACCTCACCGCCCCCTTCGGCGCGATGCTGAAGGCCGCCGTCACCCACCCGCTGATGCTGATCTACCTCGATCAGGACAAGTCCATCGGCCCCGGCTCGCCCGTGGCGGCCCGCAACGCCGAGCGCGGCCGCCGTCGCGGCCTGAACGAAAACCTCGCCCGCGAGGTGCTGGAGCTGCACACGCTGGGCGTCGGCGGTGCCTATGACCAGGCCGACGTGCGCCAGCTGGCCGAGCTCCTGGCCGGGCTCACCGTCAACCTGCGCGAGGGCATGCGCTTTGTGCCCCGGCAGGGCGAGCCGGGGGCCGAGGAGGTGCTGGGCCTCCGCTACGGCGGCAAGACCCCCCGGCTGGCCGATATCCACGCAGCCCTCGACGACATCGCCCTGCACCCCGATACGGCGGCCCATATCGCCCGCAAGCTGGCCGTGCACTTCGTCTCCGACACGCCGCCGCCCGCGCTGGTCGAGGCCCTGCGCGCCCGCTACGCCGAGACCGGCGGCAACCTCGGCGCGGTCATGGCCACACTGCTCCGGCACCCCGAGGCCTGGGGCCCGCTCGACAAGACCAAGCAACCCTTCGACTTCCTGGCCTCCGCGCTGCGGGCCCTGGGCCTCGAGGGCCGCCACATCGCGGACTTCACCCTGCAGCAGGCCCGGCACGTCCTCCTCCGCCCCATGCAGCTGATGGGCCAGACCTGGGAAAACCCCACCGGCCCCGACGGCTGGCCCGAGGAGAGCAGCCACTGGCTCACACCCCAGGGGCTCGCGGTGCGGATCAACTGGTCCATGTCTGCCGAGCGGATCAAGGGGCTAGACCTGCCCGACCCCCGCGAGCTGCTGCCGACGGCCCTGGCCGACCTCGGCGGCCCGCAGCTCGAATTCGCGGCCAGGGCGGCCGAAAGCCGCGCCGAGGGCGTCGGCATCATCCTCGCCTCGCCCGCGTTCCAACGGAGATGACCCGATGAGCAAGCTCCTGATGACCCGCCGCCGGTTTCTCGCCACCACCGGCTGCTCGGTCGCCGCCTCTCCGCTGCTGACCCCCATGGCCTTCGCCTCCGCGCCCTGGGACACCCGGCTCGTGGTGCTCATCCTGCGCGGCGCGATGGACGGGCTCGACGTGGTGCGCCCGGTGGGCGACCCCTCCTTCGCCGCCACCCGGCCCACGCTGGCGGCGGGCGACGGCCTGCCGCTCGACGGCTTCTTCACCCTCCACCCGGCCCTCGCGCCGCTGCACCCGCTCTGGGCGAAGGGCGAACTCGGCTTCGCCCATGCCGTCTCCACGCCCTACCGCGACAAGCGCAGCCACTTCGACGGGCAGGATCTGCTCGAGGCCGGCACCGGCTTCGACGTGACCACCGGCGCCGCCCGAGATGGCTGGCTCAACCGGATGCTTCAGGCCGTGCCCGGGCTCGAGGCCGACACCGCCTATGCCATCGGCCGCGAAGAGCTGCTCCTGCTCGCCGGCGCCGCGCCCGTCGCCAACTGGTCGCCCGGCACCCGGCTGGAGCTCTCGCCCCAGGCGCGGCGGCTGATCGAGCTGGTCTATGAGGAGCACCCGGTGTACCAGGCCGCGGTGCTGGAGGCGCTGGAGCTGACCGAGGATATCGCCGCGGCCGAGGCCCTGCGCGCCGCAACCGGCGAGGACGAGGCCGACACCGAGATGCAGGCGATGATGGACGAGGCCCCGGGCAACGCCGCCCACATGCAGATGGCCGAATTCGCCGTCGACCGCCTGCGCGGCGACACCCGCATCGCCGCCTTCTCGCTCGGCGGATGGGACACCCACGGCAACCAGGCCAACACGCTGCCGCGCGCCCTGCGGCAGCTCTCCGACGTGATCGGCCTGCTGCACGCCGGGCTCGGGCCGCTCTGGGGCAAGACGGGCGTTCTGGCAATGACGGAGTTCGGCCGTACCGTGCGCGAGAACGGGTCGCGCGGCACCGATCACGGCACCGGCGGGCTGATGGTCATGGCCGGCGGTGCGCTGCGCGGCGGCAAGGTCCATGGCAGGTGGCCGGGTCTCGAGGAGGCGGCGCTCTACGACCGGCGCGACCTGATGCCCACCGAAGACGTTCGCGCCTATGCCGCCCGCGCGATGGAGGGGCTCTTCGGCCTCTCCGGCACCGTGCTGTCGGGCAGCGTGTTTCCGGGGCTCGACTTCTCCGCCGCGCCCCGGCTGGTGTTCTGAAGGGTCCGGATCGGGGTCAGGCCCCGGCAGCGATCTCGCGGGTCTGGGCCGGCGCACCGCTGTCGGCGGTCACCTCCGGCGCGCTCAGGGCGACTGAGGCGACCACGGCAAACCCGAGCGAGACGATGCCGGCCATCAGCACCATCCAGTCCATGGCGACATTGCCCTCGTCTTCCGACCAGAATGCATTTGCGATGCGCTTCATCTCGCCTCTCCCCGGCCTGGTGCCTGCGTTCTCCCCCCTGCCTCGCCGCGAAATGCGGCAAAGGGATGAAACGGAGGGGCCATTTTGCGGGTTTTCCTCTCCCGCCGGGGCCGATAGGAAATCATCAAGGTTGAAAAGGGGTTAACCGATGGGCCGTCCGGGGCAGCTGGGAGAAGAGGTCAAGGGCTGGGCGCCGCCGCCCCGCCCCGCCTTCGACGTGCTCGAAGGCCAGTGGACCCGGCTCGAACGGCTCTCCGCCGATGCCCACGCCGCCTCGCTGTTCCGCGCCTACTCCGGACATGATGCGCTGTGGGACTACATGCCCAACGGTCCGTTCTCCTCCGCCGCGCAGTATCACCGCTGGGCGCGCGAGGCCGAGGCCAGCGCCGACCCGCTGCATTTCGCCATCCGCAACCGCGAGACCGACCGCGTCGGCGGCACCTGCGCGCTGCTGCGGATCGCCCCCGAGGCCGGCTCGATCGAGCTGGGCTACATCGCGCTCTCGCCCGAGCTGCAGCGCACCCGCACCGCCACCGAGGCCTTCCTGCTGCTGATCGGTTGGGCCTTCGAGGCCGGTTACCGACGCTTCGAGTGGAAGTGCAACGCGCTCAACATGCCCTCGCGCCGCGCCGCCCAGCGGCTCGGCCTGTCCTACGAGGGCGTGTTCCGACAGGCGCAGGTGGTGAAGGGCCGCAACCGCGACACCGCCTGGTTCGCCGCCATCGACAGCGAATGGCCGGCCCTGCGCGAGGCCTACCGCGCCTGGCTCCGCCCCGAGAACTTCGATGCCGAGGGCCGCCAGCGCGAACGCCTGGGCGACCTCACCACGCTGGTCCGCGCCGCCTCCGACCCCGCGCTCTGACGCCGTCGCCCCACGGCCAGCGCCACACGGCTGGCCCGCCAAGGCCAAACTGCCGGTGCCCCACCTGCCGGCCCCCTTCGGCCCGAGACCTGCCGCAGCCCGGATTGGCCCGAGACCTGCCACGACAAGAGCCGCCGGAAGGCCCGCCGCGGCGACGTGATCCAACGGTTGTGCGCCCTGACGCCGCTGCTCCAAGGCTGCGCTTTGAGGCAAGCCAGTCAACGGCGGCCTTCCGCGCCCCCAACCTGTCGCCCCTCCGGCCCGCCGAGACCTGCCAGGACAAGAGCCGCCGGAAGGCCCGCCGCGGCGACGTGATCCAACGGCTGCGCGTCCTGACGCCGTTGCTCCAAGGCCGCGCGCTTTGAGGCAAGCCAGTCAACGGCGGCCTTCCGCGCCCCCAACCTGTCGCCCCTCCGGCCCGAGACCTGCCACGACAAGAGCCGCCGCAGGCCCCGCACCGACAACCCGGCCTCCCGACGTCACCGCTTCTCGCCTGGCCCCCACGCGCGGCGCAAGCCGCGCGCCCGGCCCGACGCCGGGCGTCGGCGCAAGCCTGCGCCCCGCGGGCGGGAGTGCCCCGTGCCGGGTCAGAGCGCCAGGTTGCCCTCCAGCCGGTGCGCCACCAGCTTCGAGATCGCCGCCGCTTCCGGCATGCCGCCCTGGCCGGAGGCCCGTGCGGTCGCCAGCCCGGCGGCGGCCGCGGCCAGCGGCGCGTCGGAGGCGCATTGCGCGACCGAGCCGAGAAACTGCGCCACGTAGTCCAGCATCTCCGGGTGCTCCTCGCCGGTCGAGAGCACGTCGGCCACATGGGCGAGGTCGTCGCGCAGCGCCAGCGGGTCGGGCGCGATGATGTCGGACGTGAGCCCGCGCGGCCCCTGCGGCAGCCCGTTCTCGGGCAGGCGGGAGAGAATCGCCTGCTGGAAGGCCGCGAGGCTGGTGATCGGCTTCTGGATGAACCCGTCCGCCCCGGCTTCCAGCGCATCGTCCTCGCTGGCCGGGTCGCCGCTGGTGCCCAGCAGCACCGGCACGCGGGTGTCGGAGCGGGCCAGCTCGCCGATCAGCTCCAGCCCCGAGCCATCCGGCAGGCCGAGATCCACGATCACCGCCGTTGGCCGGTAGACCTGCAGGTGCCGGTGCGCCGAGGCCAGCGTGTCGGCCCGCCGGATCCGGGCCCCCGAGCGCAGGCACAGGAGCCGCACCGCCTCCGAGGCATAGCGGCTGTCCTCCACGACCAGCACGGTGGCGCCCAGCAGCGGCCGCTCGCGCGTGGGCCTCTGCACCGGAATCGAGAACTGCGGCATGTCGTCTGTCATGGGGGCCTCCCTCAAGGCGTTGCCCCCCGAGATGACACCAGCAATCCTAAGGATTGGTAAACGCCCCCGCCGGAATGCGACAAAGGCGCGGCTTGTGCGGCTCCGATGCCCCCGGCATAACCGGCAGCGAACCGGCAAGGAGGGTGACGACATGATCGGACGGCTCAACCACGTGGCCATCGCGGTGCCCGATCTCGAGGCGGCGGCGGCGCAGTATCGCGGCACGCTGGGCGCCGATGTGGGCGCCCCGCAGGACGAGCCCGGTCACGGCGTCACCGTGGTCTTCATCACCCTGCCCAACACCAAGATCGAGCTGCTCTACCCCTTGGGCGAGAACAGCCCGATCGCGGGCTTTCTCGAGAAAAACCCCTCCGGCGGCATCCACCACATCTGCTACGAGGTCGATGACATCCTCGCCGCCCGCGACCGGCTGAAGGCCGAGGGCGCCCGCGTGCTGGGCACCGGCGAGCCGAAGATCGGGGCGCACGGCAAGCCGGTGCTCTTCCTGCACCCGAAGGATTTCAACGGCTGCCTGGTGGAGCTGGAGCAGGTCTGATGAGCATCACCGCCGCCTTCGTCGTGCTCGCCGTGACATGGTTCATGGTGCTCTTCCTGGTCCTGCCCGTGCGGCTGGAAACTCAAGGCGACCGTGGCGAGATCGTGCCCGGCACCCATGCCGGCGCGCCGGCCGACTTCAAGCTCGGCAAGCGGCTGAAGATCACCACGCTGATCGCCGTGCCCCTGGCCGGCCTGATCTGCGCAACCATCATCTCCGGCGTGATCTCGCTCTCCGACATCGACCTGCTCGAGCGCTTCGGCCCCAAGGGCCCGATCACCGAGGGGCAGTAACCGCGAAGAGCGGCCGCACCGCCAGGCGCGGCCCCGACGAGCGGCGCCCTCAGGCCCCCGGTTCGAGCCGGTGGAACATGTGGGTGAAGGTGGCCACCCCGAGCAGCGGGATGAACAGGTTGACGACCGGAACGCTCAGCGGAATCGCCATCAGCGTCCCGGCCAGCCAGATCTTGCCGAAATGCCGGCGCCGCGAGGCCGCCGCAGCCTGCCGCCCGATCCGCCGCATGGCGACCATCTGGTAGTATTCCCGCCCCAGCAGCATCCCGTTGATCGCCCAGAACAGCAGCGGAATCAGCGGCCCGGCAAAGATGTAGAGCACCAGCATCAGGATGTTCACCACGATCAGGATCCCGAAGAACCCGATCGAATCGCGAAGCGCCTCTGTCCAGGGAAAGCGCGGCACCGGCGGCAGGTCCGGGTAGTGCCGGGCCTCCACGGCCGCCGCGATGTCTTCGAGGAAGAGCCCGGTGAAGGCCGAGGCCACCGGCACCATCAGGAAGATCGACATCAGCGCCATCAGCGCGATCGAGGCCCAGGAAAGCAGGTCGTCAATCCACGTCACCTCGCGCCCGAAGATGGTAAAACTGTCGGGCGTCACCCAGTCGAGAAACCAGATGAACACGCCATAGACGCCGAAGAGCAGCAGGATCGTCAGGCCCAGCCCCATCGCCAGAACCTTCAGGAAGGGGCCGTCGAACATCTGGCTGACGGCCTTGCCGAAGTCGGAGAAGATCATTCCGACACCCAGGCGGTGATCCGGGTCAGGTCCGGGCGCGGGCGCTCGGGCGCGGGCACCGTCTCGGTTCCGATGTGGATGAAGCCGGCCACCGTCTCGTGCAGGGCAAGGCCGAGACCCCTGGAGATGAACTCCCGGTCATGGCTGCCCCAGCCGGTGAGCCAGTTGGCGCCCCAGCCCGAGGCCAGTGCCGCGTTGAGCATCTGCAGGCAGACCGCGCCGGCCGAGTAGAGCTGCTCGACGAAGGGCACCTTGTCGCTCTCCACCGGCGAGGAGACCACCACCACCACGAGGCCCGGCTGGCCGAGCTGGGTGGCGAACTTCTCCACCTTCTCCGGCTCCAGCTCCAGCGCCTTGCCGCGCTCGTTGGCGAGCTGCGCCAGCCGCTCCAGCGCCGCGCCCTCCAGCACGATAAACCGCCAGGGCTCCAGCTTGCCGTGATCGGGCGCGCGCGCGGCAGCCTGAAGGATCGGCCCCAGCTCTTCGCGCGTGGGCACCGGGCCGGTCAGCGTCTTGGCCGGGCGCGAGCGGCGGGTGAGCAGGAAGTCGAGGGCGGCGGGGTTCTTCTGCGTCATGAGGGCTCCTTCGCGGTTGCGCCTTATGTCGGGGATTTGTCGCCCGGGTTCAATGGGGCGAGCCGTTTGAGGCTTGGCCGACCCGTGCTATCCTCGCGCCTGTCGACCTCGGAGTTGTTGCCATGTCCGGTTCCATCTCGCGCGCCCTCGCGCTCCTTTTCCTCTCTCTCTCGTTCTCCTTCGCCCTCGCCGCGCCCCAGGCCGAGGCGCAACGCTATCCCGCCGGCATGAAGGAGGGCCGCAACAGCGCCCGGACGCCGCAGGTGGCGGGCGAGGTGATCCGCTTCACCCTGATGCCCGGCGACTGCCAGGCCCGCAGCTACGGCGATGGGCGCGGCGAGAGCGACTGCGGCAACCTCAACGCCAAGTCCTACCTCTCCGCCGGCGAGGTGAAATCGGGCGCCACCATGCTCTACGCCTTCGAGGTGCGCGTGGCCGGCGGGCTGACCCATGCGGCCTTCCACAACCCGCGCGCGGTGCCCTTCACCGGCGGGCCCGACAGCCGGCTGGCCGTGGCGCTCTGGCAGGGGGAGCTGATCAAGAACCACCTCGTCTCGCTCGAACTCGACAGGACACGGGGGCTGACCTTTCTCGGGCGCAGCTGCGCCGGTCCGGGGCAACTCGGCGGCTGGACCCGCTTCGAGCTTCTGGTGCGCTGGTCCGCCGGGGCCGACGGGGTGATGCAGGCGCGCTGCAACGGCCGCACGATCTATGCGGTCTCAGGCCAGCCCACCGATCAGAACCCCCATTGCCACGAGGCCAACCACTGCGAGCCGGGCAAGGTGAAGCACCCCAGGCGGATCAACGCGGGCTTCGGGCTCTTCTTCGACAAGGAGGTGGTCAACGGCCGGCCCATGCGCCCCCGCATCCCGCCCTCGGGGCTCTCCGTCGACATGCGCAACTTCAAGATCGCCAAGGCCCGGCTGAAGTAGCCGCGCCTACTCCCACCAGGGGTCGATGGCCCCGATCTCCTCGTCCGACCAGCCGAAATGATGGGCGAATTCATGCACCGTGACATGGGCGATCAGCTCGTCGAGGTCCTGCCCGGGCCGGTCGCGCCATTCCGCCAGGATCGGCTGGCGGAACAGCCACACCGTGTCGGGCAGGGCGGCGGGCCAGGAGGCGGATTTCTCGGGTAGGGGGATACCTTCGTAGAGGCCGGTCAACTCGCGGGGATCGGTGATGCCGAGGCTCTGCATCATCTCAGGCGTGGGCCATTCGGCAACGCGGATCAGCACCTCGCGGGCGGCGGTTAGCAGGGCCGGGGGCATGCCCTCGACGGTGGCGCGGGCGGTGGCGAGGAAGTGGGTGTCGTCGCGGGGCATGAGGGTGATGTTGTCCGGGCTATTGCACAGTCAACATGGAGGCGGATGGACAGCCTTTGAAGGGCGGCCCGGCAGGGTGTGTCAGCGAGCGTGTTCCTGCCTCGTGAATGTGGCGAAGTGGAAGGCGACGGCTTCGGGGTGCGGGCGCGGCCGGGGAAGGCGGGGGGCGGGGATGCGGATTCGTGCGATGCCCTCGTATTCGGTGCCGTGCAGGTCAGGGGAAACGTGGAACTGCAGGTCTTCTCCGGAATAGTTGAAACTGATGAGGTGGGCGTCGAACAGCCTGTGGACATCGGCGCGCAACAGCAGGCAGTTATGCGTGGCATTCGTGGCTTCGCCGCCGTAGCGAAATATGTGGGCGGCATCGAGCGCTCTGCGGATGCGGGTCCCGGTCAGAACGCAGGCGTCACCCCAGTGCCGGAAGGCATCGGCGCGAAACGGCCGGGCCCCGAGGCGAATGGTGCGTTTGGAGAGGGCCTTGAGATCCGGGTCAGGCGTGTCGGTAAGGCGGAAGCCGAGAAGGGCGTCGCCGGTGCCCCGCGGGATCGGCTCGGCGGCGAGGATGACGCCTTGCGCATCGTCGAGGACCAGCTTGATGGACGGCGGGGATTGTTTCAGCAGGCGGGCGAGACAGCCCGCATCCATGGAGCGAATCTTGCCGTCGCGGGTGCGGAAGGCATAGGGGACGGGCCGTTCGCCCATGTCGCGCCAGATCTCTGTCAGCAGAGTTTCGAAGTGCCGGATGCGCGGGGTGATTGGGCCTTGCTTTTTCAGGTCGACAGGCCGGTAGAAGGCGGGAGTCTTTGTAGTGAAAACGTGGGTTTGGCGAGCGCCGCCGGGTTTTTCGGGCATCGGCGGCAGGTCGATGTCGAGTTGCGGAAGTGAAGTGAGGTCGCTGGAATAGTTACCCTTCATGGAAATCGTCATCGGTCGGGCCTTTTAGCATGTGTTGTGGGCGCTTCTGATTGGGCTGCCCTGAAGGAGAGACCGGGACGGGTGTAGATAGTGAGGCCATCGTGGGGCATTCTCGTGTTTCTCACCCTCGCCCTGCTTTTCCCCGGCTCCGAGTTGGTCATCGAACCTGATCCCTCCGGACTGCACTGCCGACAGCAACCGCATCTCCAAGCGGCGGATGCCGACGTTGGTTCTGCCTACTTCGAGAGCGGCAGGTGGATGGAGTAGACGTTTCGGGAAAATGTAAGCGATCCCGACAAGATCCGGCTGCGCCAGCAGGTGGCGATGGACATGTCGAGGCGCACGACGGTGAGCGAGATGATTAGGCGACCGAGCGGCGGTCCGCAAGAATGGGAATGGCCTCGACGGTGGCGCGGGCGGTGGCGAGGACCTGGGTATCGTCGCGGGACGTGGCGGTGATCCGGGGTGGGCACCGCCGCCCCGGAAGAAGGGTCGGGCCATCGCGCGCGGCCTCAGGCGCCGGTCACCCGCCAGATCACGTCGCCCACGTCATCGGCCATCAGCAGCGACTTGCCATCCGGCCCGAGGCACACGCCCACCGGGCGGCCATAGGCCAGCTTCTCGTCGTCGGAGAGGAAGCCCGAGAGGATGTCGCGCGGCGGCTCGGTCTCGCTGGGGCGGCCGTTCTCGAAGGGCACGAAGAGCAGCTTGTAGCCCGAGAGCTTGGAGCGGTTCCACGAGCCGTGCTGGCCGATCACCATGCCCGCGCCGAAACCGGGCAGCGTGCCCTCGGGCATCCAGCAGAGCCCCAGCGAGGCGGTGTGGCCGCCCAGCGCGTAATCGGGCTTGATCGCCCGGGCGACCATCTCGGCATCTTGCGGCACCCGGTCGTCCACGATCCGGTCCCAGTAGCAATAGGGCCAGCCGTAAAAGCCGCCATCCACCACGCTGGTCAGGTAGTCGGGCGGGGTCTCGTCGCCCAGCCCGTCACGCTCGTTGACCACCGTCCACAGCGCGCCGGTGGAAGGCTCGAAGGCCGTGCCCACCGCGTTGCGCAGCCCGGTGGCAAAGATCCGGGCCTCCTCGCTGGCCACGTCCAGCTCCCAGATCGCGGCGCGGCCCTCCTCCACCTCCATCCCCTCGTCGGCGATGTTGGTGAGCGAGCCCACGCCCGCGTAGATTTTGCTGCCGTCCGGCGAGACGATCAGGCTCCGCGTCCAGTGGCCGCCGGGCTTGAACTCCACCAGCCGGCGGCCCGCGCTCTCGTCGAGCCGGGTGGTGCCGGGCGGAAAGGGAAAGGCCACGATCCCGTCGGTGTTGCCGAGATAGAAGGTCTCGCCCACCACGGCCATGCCGAAGGGCTGGCGCTGGTTCTCGACAAAGACCTCCCGGTGCTCCGCCACCCCGTCGCCATCGGCATCGCGCCACAGGCTCACCCGGTTGGCGCTGGGCCCGACCGCCTTGATCCGCTGCATCGTCACCTGCGCGGCATGATCCATCAGCGACTTCGGCGGCCCGGCCTCCGGGCGGGCCTCGGCCACCAGCACGTCACCCGTGGGCAGCACCTCGATCCAGCGCGGATGCTGCAGCCCCTCGGCGAAGGCGTTCACCTTCAGCCCCGGCGCGCAGCGCGGCAGACGCCCGTTCTTCCAGCCCTCGGCGGCGGGCAGCTTCAAGGTCATCAGCCCCTGCTTCCTGGCCTCCGGAATCTCCGGCCTGCCCCCCATCGCCTGGGTCCTGGGCGCCCCGATCCGCCGCATCAGGGCAACCGTGCCCCCGACAATCGAGGTGGCTCTTGCAAGAATGCTCATGGGGGTCTCCTTCGCGCGGGTCTTTGCTCTTTGCGGAGGGATACCCCCCTTCGCCGCCGGGCAACAGCCCCAGCCGGAGGGCTGCCCTGGTGTGCAACCGGCGAGAACACCGCAGGCTTGGCGAGCTTGCTCGGGTCAGCGTCGCGGGCGCGAGCATATCGCGATTCACATCGATGGCTTCAGCCAAGGCGCGCAGGTGGCTGAAAATGCCGCGCCAGCGCACTCGCGCGGAGGTGCCGGGGTTGATCTGCCAGAGCGATCCCGGCTAGCGTCTCCTTGCACTTACTATTTTCATTTTTCGTGATTTTTTCCCGTCCGTGCAGCCCGACCGACCTTCGCGGCGCTCGACATCATATTCAGCAACCACTGAGATTTTTTCCATGACCCGAAAAAGCACCGTCTACGCCTTCATTCCCGCCCGGTCCGGATCGGTCGGCTTGCCACACAAGAACATCCTGCCCATCGCCGGGCACCCTCTGTTGGCCTACGCCATTGCGTTCGGCAAGGCCCTCGGTATCGACCGGGTGATCCTATCGACGGATCCCGAGGAATATGCCGAGATCGGGCGGCACTACGGGGCCGAGTGCCCCTACCTGAGAGGGGCCGAGGCGAGTTCGGACACCGCCATGGAAGAGGACATCCTCGCCGACATGGAGGCCAACCTGCCGCGGTTCGGGATCGAGATGCCCGACATCTGGCTGCGGCTGAAGCCCACCAACCCGTTCCGCAAGGTCGAGGATGTGCGCCGGGCCATCGACCTGCTCGAGGCGAGACCCGATGTGGACTCGGTGCGCCATGTCAACGCATCCGAAACCCGGCTCTGCGCGATCAACGACGAGGGCTTTCTCGAGCCGCTCATCTCGGGCTGGCCGGAGGGCCGTTCGGTCATACGTCGGACGGAGTTTCCCACGGCCTACCAGGTCTTCAATCTCGACGTCCTGCGCCACGAGAACCTGGCGAAGTTGGGATCGGGCTACATGGGCAAGCGGGTGCTCCCGATCATCGGCGACGCGATCACCGGGATCGACATCAACAACAGGGATGATTTCGACGTGGTGAAGGCGCTCATCGAGATGCAGCCAAGACCGGAGGTGGTCGCCCAGCACCTCGTGGAACCCCAAGAGCCCGCCTATCAGCCCTGTTCCGATGACCAGAGCGGCAACCCGGTATCCTCCGAAAGGGCACGGTCGGTGGCGAAGACCGGCAGGCCGAGGTCGCGCAGCCGGGCGAAGATGCCCTGATCGGCATCCACATGGATGCGGGTATAGTCCATGGTCGTATAGGAGGCCCCGCCTGACCGGAAAGAAATGCCCGCCACGGCCACGCGGCTTGCGCCTGCGGCCAATGCAAGGAGGACCGCGCGCAACCCCATGGAGGGTCCATAGGACCTGTGCAGCGTCACGGGGCCCGGATGCAGCACGCTGTTGTAGATCGTGCCGACGTCGAGCCGATGGAGGACTTGCAGCGTGTCGTAGGTGTAGCCGATCTCGGCAAGCAGGCGGCGCTGAACCTCACACTGTGGATCTTCGCGGAGTGGGAAAAGGACGAGATGCCCGGTTCTGCGGCCCGCCAGCCGTTTCAGCTTGTCGGCACTGGTTGCCTTGCCGTCGCCCATGGTTGAGCGCATGCAGGTGATGTGGGGGGCTTCGACGCCAAGAGCTTCGAGCGACAGCTGCGCCGCGTTGGCCGTGATGATCGTATGCCCCTCCAGTAACTCCGGCGGCACAACGGGGTCCGGCGCTGACCCGAAGACCAGGACATCTCCCTGCATCGCAGGATAGGGAGGTTTGCCGCGGAGTGCGGCCCGAATGCTTCGGCCAATGTTGATCACTGCTCCGGTGTCTCCGTCTTGCCCCGGACCCGATTTAGCCGACGCCGTGCCGCGCGGCCATAGCAGGCTTGCCGGATCCCCGGCGCGTTGTGGCAGGCGGAGTGCGGCTTGCCTTCCCTCCCTCACGATTGGTAAACAAACCTGACCACTCCGGGAGCCAGCATCATGACCGTCATTACCTGCATCGACGACCTCAAGCGCATCCACAAGCGCCGCGCGCCGAAGATGTTCTACGATTACTGCGAAAGCGGCAGCTGGACCGAGCAGACCTTCCGCGAGAACACCTCGGATTTCGACAAGATCCGCCTGCGCCAGCGCGTCGCCGTGGATATGTCGGGCCGCTCCACCGAGAGCACCATGATCGGCCGCAAGGTGGCCCTGCCCACCGCGCTCGCGCCCGTGGGCATCTGCGGCATGCAGCACGCCGACGGCGAGATCCTCGCGGCCAGGGCGGCCGAGAAGTTCGGCGTGCCCTTCACGCTCTCCACCATGTCGATCTGCTCGATCGAGGACGTGGCCGAGGCCACCTCCGCGCCCTTCTGGTTCCAGCTCTACACCCAGAAGGACACCGACTTCACCGACAACCTCGTGCGCCGGGCCAGGGAGGCCAAGTGCGAGGCGCTGGTCATCACCCTCGACCTGCAGATCCTCGGCCAGCGCCACAAGGATCTGAAGAACGGTCTGACCGCCCCGCCCAAGCTCTCGGTCCCGGTGCTGCTCGACCTCGCCACCAAGTGGCGCTGGGGCCTGCAGATGCTGCAGACCCCGCGCCGCGAGTTCCGCAACATCGTCGGCCACGCCAAGGGCGTCGGCAACACCCGCTCGCTGCATGCCTGGACCTCGCAGAACTTCGACCAGACGCTGGACTGGGACAAGGTCAAGCGGCTGATGGATCAATGGGGCGGCAAGGTGATCCTCAAGGGCATTCTCGACGGCGACGATGCCGAGGAGGCCGCCAAGCTCGGGGCCGATGCGATCGTGGTCTCCAACCACGGCGGCCGCCAGCTCGACGGCGCGCTGAGCAGCATCCGCATGCTGCCCGAGATCGTCGAGCGCGTGGGCTCCAAAACCGAGGTCTGGCTCGACAGCGGCATCCGCTCGGGCCAGGACATCCTCAAGGCGCTGGCGCTGGGCGCCAAGGGCACGATGATCGGCCGGGCCTATGTCTATGGTCTTGGGGCGATGGGGCAGGAGGGTGTCGAGAAGGCACTCGAAGTGCTGCAACGCGAGATGGATATCTCCATGGCCCTCTGCGGCAAGCAGAACCCCTCCCAGTTCGGGCGTGACATGCTGCTCGTGCCCGAAGACTTCGGCGGCCGCTGGCAGGCCTGAGCCCGGCTCAGCCCGCTTCCGCCCCCGCGTCTGCCTCGGTGCCCCGCGCCGAGGCGCGCAGCGGGATCAGCAGCAGCGGGGCCAGGGCAACCAGCAGTGCCACGGCCACAAAGGCCATCCGCAGCCCGGCCAGCTCCGAGATCGCACCCAGCAGAGGCGGCCCGATGAAGAAGCCGCTGTAGCCGATCACCGCGGCCCGGCTGATCACCGCCGGGCGCAACTCGGCCGGCGAGAGCCGGCCCGCCAGGGCAAAGACCATCGGCGCGATGACCGACACGCCGAGGCCCAGGATGCCGAAGCCCGCGTAGGCCACCAGCGGCGTCGGGGCCAGGGCGGCCAGCAGGGCGCCCGCCGCCGTGACCAACGCCGCCAGCAGGGTGATCCGCGCCTCCGACACCCGCGCCGTGGCAAACTGCCCGGCCAGCCGCCCCGCGCACATGGTAAAGCCCAGCATCGCCGGGCCGATCGCGCCTTCCGCCGCGCCGCCGCCGAGCGTGCGCTCGATGTGCAGCGCCGACCAGGCCTCGGTCGCCTGTTCGGCGAGGAAGGCCAGCAGGATGATCGCCCCGCCCCAGAAGGCCACCGGCGGCAGGGTCACGCGCGGCGGTTTCACGGCGCCCCGCACCGGCGGCGGCAACTCGCGCTGGAGCGCGATGACCCCGAAGGCCGCGGCGAGCAGGCCGAGCCCCGCGAAGGTGGCCGCCGGGGAGGTGCCGCCGTCGCGCAGCAGGCCCGCCACCAGCGCCGCGCTGCCATAGGCCAGCGAAAAGGTCGCGTGGTTGAGGTTCATCAGCGAAGCGCCGGTCCTGGCCTCGATGGCCGAGAGGCGCGCGTTCATCACCACGTCGAGCAGCCCCGCCGCGCCGCCCGCCAGCACCATGGCGGCGGTGAAGACAAGGATGCCCTCCGCCCACATCGGCGCCTGAAACAGCGCCGCGAGCAGCCCGCAGCCCAGCGCCATCGCCGCCCGCCCGAACCGCGCATCGAAGCGCGGCGCCAGCCACATGGCCGAGATCGAGCCGACCGCCGCGCCCAGCAGCACCAGGCCCCAGGTGCCGTCATCCGCGCCGATCCCGGCCTTCAGCTGCGGCGTGTAGGCCGCGAAGGCGCCCCAGAAGATGCCCACCGCCGCAAAGGGCGGCAGGGTGCGGCGCGAGAGCCGTATGGCGGGCAGGAGCGACATGGCCAAATCCCGATCACGGCCCGCGCTCCGAAGCAAGCGCCAAAGCGCAGATGTTCCCCCGCGGCCGCCCCCCCGCCGCAACAAGCCATCGCCCCGGCGGCCCCTTTGTGCCATGATCGGCCAGGGCTGGAGGAGGGCGCCATGGAGAAGGTCACGGGGATCGGCGGGGTGTTCTTCCGGGCGCGCGATCCGCAGGCGCTCGCGGCATGGTATCGCGATCACCTCGGGATCGACCCGATCTCCGAGAGCCTCTGGACCCAGAACGCCGGCCCCACGGTCTTTACGCCCTTCGACCAGGACACCGCCTATTTCGGCCGGCCCGAGCAGCAATGGATGATCAACTTCCGGGTCCGCGACCTCGATGCGATGCTGGCCCAGCTCGCCCGCTCCGGCCTGGCCGCCGAGACCCGTGCCGAATGGGACACCCCCGAAACCGGGCGCTTCGCCCGCATCCACGACCCCGAGGGCAATCCTGTCGAACTCTGGGAGCCGCCGCCCGCGCGCTAGCGCCGGGCCGGCAGCGCCCGCGCGCCCCGAATCCCCTTGCCAAACGGCCCTTGCCCCTCTAAGGGAGCGCCTTCACGCGGGCATACAGCCTTGGAGGATGTCCGCCTCAACCTTGGAGAAATCAAATGGCTGGTCAGATTCCTGATCTTATTGCCGAAGCACGCACGGGGACAGGCAAGGGCGCCGCTCGTCAGGCTCGGCGCGATGGCATGGTTCCCGGTATCGTCTACGGCGGCGGCGCCGACCCGGTGGCGATCAACCTTCCCTTCAACAAGCTTCTGACCACCCTGCGGGCCGGTCGCTTCATGTCGACCCTCTTCAACCTCAAGGTCGAAGGCCAGGAAGACGTGCGCGTGATCTGCCGCGGCGTCCAGCGCGACGTGGTGAAGGACCTGCCCGTGCACGTCGACTTCATGCGCCTCAAGCGCACCTCGCGCGTCAACCTCTTCATCCCCGTCGAGTTCGAGAACGAGGGCGCGGCCCCCGGCCTCAAGAAGGGCGGCGTGCTGAACGCGGTGCGCCCCGAGGTCGAGCTGATGGTCACCGCCGGTGACATCCCCGAAAAGCTGGTCGTGGACCTGACCGGCCTCGACATCGGCGACACCGTGACGATCTCCTCGATCACCCTGCCGCAGGGCACCAGGCCCACCATCGACCGCGACTTCGTGATCGCCAACATATCCGCCCCGTCGGGCCTCCGCTCCTCGGGCGGTGACGACGAAGCCGAAGACGTGGCCGCCGACGAGGTGCCGGCGACGGAGCAGGCCGAGGAGTGATCCTCGGGCGCTGACCGATCTTTCAAGGGGCGTCCCGCGGGGCGCCCCTTTCTTCTTGGGGTGCCGTCGGGTCCGGGGCGGAAGGCAGTTGAGTTCTTTCCGGGCCTGTGGAACCTTTCGGCGGGTTCAAAGCGGGGCGATCCATGAGCGACGCGGTACAACGGTCTGCGATCATGCAGGACCATTCGGTGTTTCAGGCCGGAAATCACGACTTCCAGTCGGATATCGAAATGCTCGCCTCCAGCGAGCTCGTCGGCACCATCCTCGAAACCGTCATGCTGGCGACCGACACGCGCTTCGCCGCCGTGGCCCGTGTCACCGCCGATCGCTGGGTGGCCTGCCGCACCGTCGACGAGGTCAACTTCGGCCTCGCCTCGGGCGACGAGATCGAGATCCAGTCCACCTTCTGCCAATCGGTGCGGGAGAGCGCCCAGAAGGTGCTGTTCAACGACGTCGCCACCGACGATGTCTACCGCAACCACCCCATCGCGATGAAATTCGGCATCGTCAGCTATGCCTCCATCCCGATCCTGCGCAGCGACGGCACCTTTTTCGGCACCCTCTGCGCCATTGATACGGTGCCGCGCAACATCAAGCACCCGCGGGCGGTGGCGATGCTGGAGATGTTCGCCGATCTCATCGGGCGCAGCCTGGAGACCGAGGAACGCCTGAGCGCGCAGGAGGAGCTGGTGGAGAACGAGCGCAGGCTCGCCCGGCTTCAGGAGGAGTTCGTGGCGGTGCTGGGCCACGACCTGCGCAACCCGGTGGCCGCCTTCGAGGCGGGGCTGCGGCAACTCGGGCACGAACCGCTGAGCGACCGGGGCAACACCCTGCTGTCGCTCATGCGCGCCACGGTGCGCCGGATGAACGACCTGATCGAAAACATCATGCTGCACGCCAAGAACCGGCTGGGCGGGGGCCTCCGCATCAGCGCGGTGCCCGACGCGCCGCTGGCGCAGGCGATCACCGAAGTGGTCGAGGAGATTCGCGCCGCCACGCCCGAGCAGGAGATCCGGCTCGATCTCGCCTTCGACCGGCCGGTGAGCTGCGATCCCGCGCGGGTGGCCCAGGCGGTGTCCAACCTCCTGTCCAACGCGGCGCGCCACAGCCTGCCCGGCACGCCCGTGGAGCTGCACGGCACCGTCGAAGGCGGCGTGACCCTCATCACCGTCTCCAACCACGGCGAGGAGGTGCCCGAATCCGTGCGCGAGCGGCTGTTCAAGCCCTTCGAGCGCGGCTCCGAGGAGCGCGGCGAGGGCCTGGGGCTCGGGCTCTACATCGCCGCCTCCATCGCCACGGCCCACGGCGGGCGGATCGCTGTCGATTGCGAGGGCGGCGTGACGCGCTTCACCCTCTCGCTTCCCGTCCTGCCCGCCGAGGCCTGACGACCCGAGGGGCTCACCCCGGCCCTCACCCCGGCCCTCACCCCGGCAATGTCACCGTGATCGGCCTGCCGCGGGTGGCCACCACCGTGTGCTCGTATTGCACGCAGGCGGCGCGGGGGCTCGCCATCAGGCTCCAGCCGTCGCCGCCCTCCTCGGCCCAGCGCCCCCCGCGTGAAAGGAAGGGCTCCACCGTCAGCACCAGCCCCTCGGTGATCTGGCGCCGGTCCCGGCTGGGCCAGGTCGGAATCTCCTCGGGATACTCATGCAGCGCCCGCCCGGTGCCATGGCTGGCGAGGTTGCGGATCAGGCTGTAGCCGCGCCCGGCGGCAAACTGGCCGATCGCATTGCCTATGGCCCCGATCGGTCGCCCGGCGCGCACCTGGGCGATGCCGATCTGGCAGGCCCTGCGGCCATCGGTGCACAGGCGCCTGAGTGAGGCCGGCACCTCGCCGACCCGAAAGCTGGCGCCGGTATCCGCAAAAAATCCGTTCTTCGAGGCCGAAACGTCGATGTTGACCAGCCCCCCGGCACAAATCACCTCCGGCCCCGGTATGCCATGGGCGATCACATCGCCCGTGCTGATGCAGGTCGCGCCGGGAAAGCCGTAGCACGACCGCGGGGCCGAAACCGCGCCCTCCCGCTCCAGCAACTCCGCGCCGATCGCATCCAGCTCTGCGGTGGTCATCCCCGGCTCCAGCGCGCGTCCCATGGCGCGCAGCACCTCCGCCACGATCCGCCCGATCTCGCGCAGACCGTCGAGGTCGTCTTCATGGGTGATCGTCATCTCGGGGTCCTTCGGCAGTGCCTTGGCGCGGTCGGGCGCAGGGGCTTAGGATAGCGTGACAGGGAGGATTGCCAATGGCCGAGGCCGTCACGCTGCACGGGTATCACTTCAGCGTCTACATGCGGGCGGCGCGCATGGCGCTGGCCCTCAAGGGCGTGTCCCACGCCGAGCGCGAGGTGAACCCCTTCGACGCGGCGGGCCGCGCCGGGCTGATGGCGCTCAACCCCTTCGGGCGGGTGCCGGTGCTGACCCACGGCAGCTTCACCCTCTACGAGACGGCGGCGATCACCGGCTATGTCGACCGTGCCTTCGACGGCCCGCCGCTGATGCCCTCGGGCGCGCAGGCCGCGGCGCGAGCCGCGCAGGTCATCGGCATCGTCGATGCCTACGCCTATGTGCCGCTGGTGCGGCAGGTCTTTTCGCACGCGGTCTTCCGCCCCGCCGAGGGCCACCAGGGCAGCGCCGAGGTGGTGGCCGAGGGGCTGCGCGTCGCGCCCCGCCCGCTCTCTGCGCTCGAGGCCATCGCCGCCGAGGCCATGGTGCTCTCCGGCCCGCTCACCCGCGCCGACTGCCACCTTGTCCCGATGATCGACGCTTTCAGCCGCGCCGAGGCCGGGGCGGAGATGCTGGCGCAGTTCCCGGCGCTCTCTGCCTGGTGGGCGCGGGTCCGCGAGGCGCCGGTGGTCATGGCCTCCGATCCGGGCCTGCCCGGCTGATTGGCGGCACACCGGCCCCGCGAAGGGTGGATTTTCCCCGCCGCACAGGGCATTGAACCCGACAAAGGGAGCACCACATGCAACTCTGGGTCGGGCTCGGCAATCCGGGCGAGAAATACGCCGGAAACCGGCACAACATCGGCTTCATGGCGCTGGACCGCATCGCCGCCGACCATGGCTTCGCGCCCTGGCGCGCCAAGTTCCAGGGTGAGCTGTCCGAGGGCCGGTTCGGCTCCGAGCGCATCGTGCTGCTGAAGCCCATGACCTTCATGAACCTCTCCGGCCAGTCCGTGGGCGAGGCCATGCGGTTCTTCAAGCTGGAGCCGCCCGACGTGACCGTGTTCCACGACGAGATCGACCTCGCGCCGGGCAAGCTGCGCTGCAAGGCGGGCGGCGGCCACGCGGGCCACAACGGTCTGCGCTCGATCCACGAGCACATCGGCCCGCATTACGACCGCGTGCGCATGGGCGTGGGCCATCCGGGCCGCAAGGAGGCGGTGCCGGGCTGGGTGCTGAAGGATTTCGCCAAGCACGATGCCGAATGGCTTGACGACATGATGCGCGGCATCTCCGACGGCGCGGGCGAGCTGGCCTCGGGCGATGCCGGGCGCTTCATGAACGCCGTGGCCCGCCGGATGCAGCCCGCCCGCCCGGAAAAGGCGCAGCCCGCAGCCGCGAAACCCGCCGCCAGCCCGGCCCCCGCGCCCGAGCCCGAGCCCGTGTCCAAGCCCAAGCCCGAAGCCGCGCCCGAACCCGCGCCAGAACACCGCTCGCCGCTCCAGCGCCTCGTCGACAAGTTCCGCTAGGCCGGGCGGGCAGGGGGGGCCGAGGGCTGGCCCGGCCCCCTAGATCGTCACCCAGCGATAGCCGTCGCCCGCCTTCTCCGCCCGCCCGATCGCGCCGGGCAGGTGAAAGCCCACCAGCGGCATCTGCTCTGCCGCCAGCCGGTCCATCAGCGCCACGCGGGTCGCGGCGGCCGTCGCCTTGTCCTGGTCGGAGTTCACCTCCCAGCCGGGCCGCGCGAAGGCCACGTGGTGATTGCCGATCGCATCGCCCACAACCATCACGCTCTCGCTGCCCTGCCGGATCTCGAAGCCCATGTGCCCGGGCGTGTGCCCCACGCAGGCCACCGCCGCCACGCCCGGAAGCACCTCCTCGCCATCGTCGAAAAACACCACCGCGTCCTCGATCGCCTCCATCCGCCGCCTGGCGCCCACCGCAAAGGCCTGCCGCTCGGCGCCGATGGTGTCGACCGTCTCCGGGTTCCACCAGTAGTCCCACTCGGCCCGGCCCATCATGTAGCGGGCATCGGCAAAGAGCGGCTCGTCGAACTCGTCCAGCAGGCCCCAGATGTGATCGGGGTGGGCATGGGTGAAGATCACGTCGGTCACATCCTCCGGCGCCACCCCGGCGCCCTCGAGGTTCTGCACCAGCTCACCCGCGGAGGGCATGAAATCCGGCCCCGAGCCCACGTCGAAGAGCACCACCCGGTCGCCCACCTGCAACAGCGTCACGTTGCAGGGCGGCTCCAGCGCGGTGCTCGACACGCCCATCGGCGTCACGATGGCCGCCACCTCCTCCTCGGGCAGCCCCTCGAAGATGAAGGCGCCCGGCAGCATCAGGGTTCCGTCGCTGATGGCCGTCAACCTTGCCTCGCCCAGCATCATCTCCGCCATGCCGCGCAGGGGCACCACGCCGCCCGCCACCACGCCCGCCGCCGCTCCGGCCACGAATCTCCGCCGCGTTATCCGCATATCGTCCTCCCATATCCATTTATCTGAATATGACTCGGCCTCGCCAATCAGGCAATGAGAGATGGACCTGCGCGCGCCAATGGCTACCCTCCGCCCATGCGCCGCGCCCTCCGCCTCACCGCCCTCCTCCTGCTGGCCCTGCCGCTCCTGGCCTGCGCCCTCCACGTCGCCCATTCCGGCTCCGCCCCGGTGCCGCCCAAACCGGCAAGCGCCCTGCGCGTCGCCAGCTACAACGTCCACTACATCGTGCTGAACCGGGCCACCGGCGACTGGTCCGTGGCCGACTGGGAGCGCCGCCGCGCGCCCATGGCCGAGGCCCTCCGCACGATCGACGCCGACATCATCGCCTTCCAGGAGATGGAGAGCTTCCGGAGCGGCAGTGACGGCTCCACCAACCTCGCCCGCGATTACCTTCTGGCCGAACTCCCCGCCTACCGCGCCGCCGCTGCCGGACCCTGGCAGAGCTTCCCGGCCACCCAGCCCATCTTCTACCGCGCCACCCGCCTGCGCCCGGTCGATGAAGGCTGGTTCTTCTTCTCCGACACGCCCGAGCAGATCTATTCCCGCACCTTCAACGGCTCCTGGCCCGCCTTCGCCTCCTGGGCCGAGTTCGCCACGGCAGACGGCCAGCGCCTCCGCGTCGTCAACGTCCACTTCGAGTACAAGAGCCGCTCCAACCGCCGCCTCTCCGCCGCCCTCGTGCGCGACCGCCTCGCCCCCGTCATCGCCTCGGGCACCCCGGTGATCCTGCTCGGCGACCTCAACGCCATGCACGGCGCCAACACCCTGCGCACCCTCGAGGAGGCCGGGCTCACCTTCGCCCCGACCCGCGGCGCAACCTATCACCTGAACGCCGGAATCAACCTCCTGGGCGCGATCGACCACATCGCGGCCAGCCAGGGCATCACGGTCTCCAGGCCCCTGGTGCTGAGAGAAAAATTCATGGGCGAATGGCCGTCAGACCATTACCCCGTCTATGCCGATATCACCCTGCCGTAACGCATCATCCATGCGGAGCACCCGGCCGGCACCGCCGGCCAGCGCCCGCCCCGCCCCCCCCCGGGGCGGGCGCTTCGGTTACGTCATGCTGAACGGCGCCGGGGCGAGCTGCGGTCATGGCAACGCTTGTGGAGAGCCGCCCCGCGCGGGACGGGCGCTGGCCTCAGCGCCCCCCGCTCACCCGTAGCGCGCCACGAAATTCCGCAAGATCTTCTCCGGCTCCGTCACCTGCGCCGCGCGGCACATGGCAATCAGCCCATCCGCCTCGGCGGGGTCAAAGTACCCCTTGTTGCGATAGACCCTGATCCGCGTCTCGAAGCCCGCCGCATCCGCCTCGGGGTGAAACTGCGTGGCATAAACATTGGCCCCGTATCGCACCATCTGGTTGGGGCAGGGCGCGCTCTCCACCAGCCGCACGCAGCCCTCGGGCAGCACCTCCATCGCCTCCTTGTGGCCGACGAAGGCATCGAACTCCGGCGCCACCCCCTCCAGCAGCGGATCGGCCTCCACCACTCGGCAGGCGCTGGTGCCCACCGGCTCGCCATAGCGCCCCTTGGCCACCACGCCTCCCAGCGCCTTGCCCAATATCCCGATCCCGTAGCAGCAGCCGAGAAACGGAAAATCCCGCTCCGCCACCTCGGGCATCAGGCCCAGCACGGCGGCCTCGATCCGGGCCTCCACCGGGGTCTTGTCCTCCGGCGCATCGCTCACGCAGCCGGGCCCGCCGCCGACGATCACCCCCGCGTAGTCGTCCAGCCGCACCGCCCCGAGCGTCTCGCAATCCAGCCGCACCCGGCGCACCTCACCCTCCGTCAGCCCGCCCTTGGCGAGAATGGCGGCAAACTCGTCGTCGCTGGCCTCGGTCTCCGGCCGCAACTGCAGAACAAGAAATGGCTTCATGGGCGCGGTCTAAACCCTCCGCCGGGCAGGTGAAACCCACCCGTCACCGCGGCGCCCCGCCTTCAAAGGCATTCGGCGCATCGTAGCGGCACGGCCCGTCCTGCATCTCCAGGTGCAGCCCATCGCCCTCCCAGGGGTGCGCCCGCGCCAGGGCCTCATCCACCTCGATCCCCAGCCCCGGCCCCTCGGGCGGGATCACATGGCCCTCCTCCACCCGGATCGTGCCCTTCACCAATGCGCGGTGAAATGCGGTCTCGATGCATTCCACCATCAGCAGGTTGGGGATCGCCACGCCCAGCGCGATGTTGGCGGCAAACTCCACCGGCCCGGCATAGAGATGCGGGGCCACCGTCACGTTGTAGACCTCGGCCATGGCGGCCACCTTGCGGGCCTCGCCAATGCCGCCCACCCGGCCAAGCGCCGGTTGCAGGATATGCGCCGCGCCCTGCCGCAGTACCGGGGCGAACTCCGCCTTGGTGGTCAGCCGCTCGCCGGTGGCCACCGGCACAGGCTGGCCGCCGGCGACCTTGGCCATGGCGGCCGCATTGTCGGGCGGCACCGGCTCCTCGAACCAGAGCGGCCCGGTGTGGGCAATCGCACGGCCCATCCTGAGCGCGCCCGACACGCTGAACTGCCCGTGGGTGCCAAAGAGCAGGTCCGCCCGGTCGCCCACGGCGGCCCGGATCTGCTCGCAAAAGGCCACCGACCGGCTGATGTCGCTCATCGAGGGCTCATGCCCGCCGCGCACCGTGTAAGGCCCCGCCGGGTCGAACTTCACCGCCGTCCAACCTTCCTCGACCCTCTTGAGCGCCACCTCGGCGGCCATCTCCGCGCTGTTCCAGAACTCCGGCAGCGCCATCCCCTCCTCGGGATAGAGGTAGGTGTAGGCCCTGAGCCGTTCATTCGTGCGCCCGCCGATCATCGCCCAGACGGGCCGCTCCCGCGCCTTGCCGATGATGTCCCAGCAGGCCATTTCCAGCCCGCTGAAGGCCCCGATCACCGTCAGGTCAGGCCGCTGGGTAAAGCCCGCCGAGTAGGCCCGCCGGAACATCAGCTCGATGTTCTCCGGGTTCTCCCCCGCCATGTGCCGGGCAAAGACATCCGCGATGACGGCCCGCATCGCCTCGGGGCCCACCGAGGCGGCATAGACCTCGCCCCAGCCGGTAATCCCGCAGGCGGTGGTGAGCTTCACCAAAATCCAGTAGCGCCCGCCCCAGCCGGGGGCAGGGGGCGAGGTGACGATGATATCGAGATCGGCAAGTTTCATGGTGCTACCCCATCACGTTGCGGCCCGCCCGTCCACGGGTCCGTTCCGGCCCGGCACCGGCTCGCGGCCGGGTCGCCAGGCCGCCCCCGACCCTCCGCGCAGCGCCCGCTCGGCTAACCCTGTTTCGGCCCACCCATGCATTTTTGAATATGTATGGGATGTGCATGGGTTGTGCATCGGTTGTGCATGTGTGGAATCCGGCACAGGTGGGCATTTCGTGGTTAATTTAACCAGTTTCCATTCATTTCTGCATGGCACAGCCGGTCAGTCGACCAGTCGCAGGTGCGCCATGATCTGCCCGTGGTCCGAGGCGAGCTTGTTGTAGGGCGCTTCGGGGTGCGATCCGTCGGTCAGATGGTCGTTGAAGACGCTGAAATACTCCATGCTTCCAAGGGCTTGCCCGAAGTCTGGGTGAAAGTGCCGCGACAGCAGGATCTGGTCGATGCTCTCGTAGACCCCGCCGAAGGCCGCCGTGTAGACCATGTCGCGCAGGCTCTTCCGCACAAACAGCTTTTCCGCCGAATGAAGCCGCATCGAGTCCACGCTCTCGGTGATTTGTGCAGCCTCTTCAACGCTGTAGCGGTCGCCTTGGTGGCGCGCGTCATGCCGGCGCATCCAGGCGTAGTTCTTGAACGGTGCCTCCCCGGTGATGATCTCCGTGCTCACCGCGTGCTCGCCATCGTTCAGATCGCCCAACACTATGACAGGATTGCCTTTTTCCAGCTCCGCCACGACCTCGCGCCGCAGCACCCAGGCCTCCGCCATGCGCCTGAGTGCGCTGCGTAAAGACCCCATCGAGCGGCCCACCGGGTCATAGTCCAACAGGTTGGCTTCATTGGCAAATTCGGCGCCCTGCGGGGTGATGAACTCGCCCAGCTTGCTCTTCAGATGGCAGTTGAACACGGTCACCACATGGCGGCCCACCGGCACCTTCACCTTCAGAATGGGGCGCGAAAGCCGGTTCAGGGTGAAGCTCCCCGCGCCCCCGCCGCCCAGATCGCGGAGCGGGATTTCCAGCGGTTTTTCAAGCTCTTGCACCACCACCGGCGGTTCGGCAAAGCCGTTGCGCGACAGCACCGCCAGCCCCGGCCGCCGCTCTCCCGGCGCGCCGTCATTGAGGTTCGCCGCAAAGGCCAGCGCCGCATCGCCATAGGGCTCATAGGCCAGCTTCCGGAAAATCGCCTTCCGGTGATAGGGCTTGGACGCATCCGGCACCGAAACCGCGTTCGACGCCTCCCCCAACCGATCCGCCTGCGCCACCACGGCCCGCAGGGCATCTTCTTCGAAAATCTCTTGAAATCCAACAAGATCGGCGTTCAGCGAGGCGAGCTGATCGGCCAGCCAATTGGCCTTCCAGGCGTATTCCTCGCGGGTGTATTTCTCGAAGCGGTAGTACTCCTTCTCCGCTCCGATCAGGTTCTTCACGTTGAAGCTGGCCACCGTCCATTCGGTCATGCGGCGTCTCCGTAAGTCCTTATCGCCTCGGCAAAAACGCCTGCGTCCACGTTGCCGCCGCTGACCACGACCACAACATCCTCGCCCTCGATCGCATCGCCTTGAAACAGCGCCGAGGCCAGCGCCACGGCACCGCCCGGCTCGACCACGATCTTCAGCCGCAAGAAGGCCTGGGCCACCGCCCTGAGCGCCTCTTCGTCGCTTACCGCCACCCCCGGCCCACAGAGCCTCTGCATGATCGGAAAGGTCAGCTCGCCCGGTTGCGGGGTCACGATGGCATCGCAGATCGAGCCCCCCAAGGCGTTGTTTTTCTGGATCATTCCGCTCGCCAGCGAGCGCGCCACATCGTCAAAGCCCTCGGGTTCCGCCGGTCGCACCCTGAAGCCCGGCGCGGTCCGCTCGAGCGCCAGCGCGATCCCCGAGGTCAGCCCGCCGCCGCCGCAGCACACAATCACGTCGCCCCCGGTCACCCCCGCTTCGGCCGCCTGCCGGGCAATCTCCAGCCCGCAGGTGCCCTGCCCGGCAATCACCAGCGGCTCGTCATAGGGCCGGATCAGCGTGAGCCCCCGCGCCTCGGCCAGCTCCGCGCCGATCGCCTCGCGGTCGCCGGTGGCGCGGTCATAAAGCACCACCTCGGCGCCGTAAGCCCTTGTATTCGCGATCTTCACGGCAGGTGCATCCTCAGGCATCACGATCACCGCCTCGCGCCCATGCGCCCGCGCCGCCGCAGCGACGCCCTGCGCATGGTTCCCCGATGAATAGGCCAGCACGCCGCCCGCGCCCTCCAGCGCCGAAACCGCCGACCACCCGCCCCGAAACTTGAAGCTCCCGGTGTGCTGAAGGCATTCGGCCTTCACCCACACGCGCCGCCCGGCGATCGCGTCGATGAAGGGCGAGTTCAGCAGGGGTGTTTCGCGCACATGGCCCGCAAGCCGCCCGGCGGCGGCCTCTATCATCTGAAAATTCAACGCATTTTCTCCAGCCATTGATCGAGCGCCTTCAGCGCCTCGGGCTCGTCCAGAAAGGGGATATGCGCGCGGTCCGGCACCTCGGCATAGATCATCTCGGGGTGGACCTGCCGCATCTTGCGCGCCGCGTCCTGTGTGAGCAGGTCGGAGTTCTCGCCCCGGATCAGCGCCAGCGGCAGGCCTTCGAGCGCCTCGAAGAGCGGCCAGGCCTCGGGAATATCGCCCTCGAAGGCGGCCAGAAACGCTTGCCTCAGGGCGGGATCGTAATTGATTTTCAACCCTTCCGGTGTCTCATCGTAATGTTTCCGCGCCTCTTCGAGCCAGCGTTCGGGCGGCACGTTAACGAAACCCGGCATTGCGCCGGGGTAGGCTGCGGCCAGAACGGCGTGAGTCTTTGCCGCCGGGTTGCGGCCGACGTAATCGAAGATCCGCTCCAGCCCGTCGCGGTTGAGCGCGGGGCCGACGTCGTTGAGGCAGAGGCCCATCACCTTGTCGCGGTGCATCGCCGCGAGGCCCATGCCGATGAGCCCGCCGCGCGACGTGCCCAGAATGGCGACCCGGCCGAGGCCGAGGTGGTCGAGCAGTTCGAGCTGGTCCCTGGCCTCCTGCGGCACCGTGTAGGTCGCGGCCCCCGACCAGCCCGAGCCGCCGCGGCCCCGGTAATCGGGGCAGATCAGGCGGCAGCCGGTGAGGTGCGGGGCCACGTAGTCGAAGTCGCTCGCATTGCGGGTGAGACCCGCGAGGCAGAGGAGCGGCAGGCCCTCGCCCTCGTCACGGTAGTGAATACGAGTGCCATCCGAGGTGGTGAAGCTGGGCATCAGAGCCTTCCTGCAAGGTCGGGAATAGGGGTGAGATCCGTGAGCACATGGCTAGGTTGCCAGGGCAGGCGGTCCAACGGCAGGCCCGACCGGTTGACCCAGGCGGTGTTGAAGCCGTAGCCCGCGCCGGCGGCGGCATCCCAGCCGTTGGAGGAGACAAAGAGCACCTCGGCGGAAGTCACGTTCAGGGTGGTTCCTACCAGGTCGTAAACGCTGCGGTCGGGCTTGAACACGCCCACATCCTCGACCGAGATCACCGCGTCGAGCAGCTCGCCGATCCCGGCGGAGGTGACGGCGCCCATCAGCATGTCGGGCGATCCGTTGGAGAGGATGGCGGTGGCAAAGCCTGCGGCCTTCAAGGTGCCAAGCATTTCAGGCACTTCCGGGTAGGCTGACAGCTCGAAGTAAAGCGCCAGCAGCCGCTCGCGCAGCTCTGCGTCGTCGAGCCCTTGCTCCTCCATCGCATAGTCCAGCGCCTCGCCGGTCACCTGCCAGAAATCGGCATGTGCACCGGTGATCGCCCGCAGCCAGCTGTAGCCGAGCTGCTTGTTGCGCCAGGTCTCGGCCAGCGCCTGCCAGCAGGCTGCGAGGCTCTCCCGTCCCGGTTCTGCCGCCGCCTCCCGGGCCGCCGCCGAAACGTCGAACAAAGTGCCATAGGCATCGAAAACGCAGGCCTTGATCGTCATTTCTCTCCCTTTCCCGCGGCAGACTGGCACAGGCCCGCACGGGGCGAAAGGGCTGTGGTAGAGTGCGGGGAGGAATCGCGCAGACCAAGGAGGCGAGACACATGTCGCTCAATCACGGCAAGGTCTGGTGGACCGAGTTGATGACCCATGACGCCGAGGCAGCGCGCGCGTTCTACGAGGCCACCTGCGGATGGCGTTTCGAGGTCGTGCCGACCTCTGGCGGCGCCTATCACGTTGCACATGCCCACGGCGGGCGCGTGGCCGGGATCATCGCTCTCCCCGAGAGCATGGCCGGGGTCTCCCCCCACTGGTTCACCTATCTCGCGGTCGATGACGTGGATGCCACCGTGGCGGAGACCGGTGACCTGGGAGGTGAACTCCTGCGCGAACCCTTCGACATTCCGCACGCGGGGCGCATCGCGATCGTCAAGGATCCGTCCGGAGCCACCGTGGGGCTGATGACGCCCGTCGAAGAGCGGATCGGCGCGGTGAAGGGCGAACCGGACGGCGACGCGGGCCTACAGAACGTACCGCTCTAGCAGCGCCCAGCCCCCCCAGAAATGGGCCGCCGTGGTAAACACATAGGCCGCGGCTGCGAGCCCACCCTGAGCCTTGCTCATCGGCCGCTGGTGGCGGGCCTCGTCATGGGCGCTGAAGAGCGACTGGGCAGAGAGCAGCGCGAAGCAGAACAGCATGGTGGATTGCATCCACAGCGCGGTAGCGGCGAAGGCCGCGCTCATGCCCATGCCCACCACCCGGCCCAGCGGAGGCCAGAAGGTCTGCGCCAGGATCTTCACGCAGCGTCCGCCGTCGAGCGGCCAGAAGGGCAGCAGGTTGAAGAAGTTCAGCGCCCCGGTAACGATGGCGAAGACCCAGGCGGCATGGGCGATTTCCGGTGCCCGCCAGGCAAAGACCTCCGAAACGGCAAAGCCCATGACCATCGGCGCAATGCAGATGCCGGGGCCCATCAGCGTGATGAAGAAGCTCTCGGCCTGGGTGTCGGGCAGGCGGTTCGAGATGGCCACTCCGCCCATCAGGGGAACCAGGCGGAAGCGCGCATCGGTGTGGCCCGCCACCCGGTAGGCGGCGACATGGCCGAATTCGTGAACCACGACCGAGAGCGTGAGGGCGATGCCGTAGAGCGGGCCAAGAAACCAGGCTGCCAGACCGAAGGCGGCAAGGCCCAGCATCAGGCCCTGGCTGTCGAGCGAATGCACGGTCATCCCGCGCGGCGCCACGAGGCCGCCACGCAGCGAGACGGCGGTAAAGGCGCATAGCGCGAGAGCGAAGATCAGCAATGTCATGCGCCGGACATGGCCCTGAAATCAGGCCTCAATTTGGCGTCGACAAGGAAATGGTCAGAGGTTCTCGGGCTGCGGCATGGAGAGCACGTGAAAGCCGCCGTCGACCCGCACGATCTCGCCCGTGGTGCAGGCGCCGTAGTCCGAGGCCAAGTAGACGGCGGTTCCGCCCACGGCCTCCAGCGTGGCATTGGCCCTCAGCGGGGCGTTGGCCTCGGTCAGCCGGAAGGTCTTGCGCGCCCCGCCGATCGCCGCGCCTGCCAGCGTTTTCATCGGACCGGGAGAGATGGCGTTCACGCGGATGCCGTCCGGGCCGAGATCGTTGGCGAGGTAGCGCACCGAGCTTTCCAGCGCCGCCTTGGCCACGCCCATCACGTTGTAATAGGGCGTCACCCGGTTGGACCCTTGGTAGGTCAGCGTCAGCAGGGTGCCGCCGTTCTTCATAAGGGGCGCCGCGCGTCGGGCCACGTCGATGAAGGAGAAGCAGGAAATGCAGAGCGAGTTCTTGAAGTTGTCGCGCGTGGTATTGATGAAGCGGCCGGTCAACTCGTTCTTGTCGGAGTAGGCGATGGCGTGAACCACGAAGTCGAGCGCGCCCCAGCGTTCGCCGATCAGGCCGAAGGCCGCATCCATGCTCTCGTCGTTCATCACGTCGACATCGACCAGGAAGTCGGAGCCCAGGCTCTCTGCCAGCGGTTCGACCCGCTTGCCGAAGGCCTCGCCCTGGTAGCTGAACGCGAGTTCCGCGCCCTCCGTGGCCATGGCCTTGGCGATGCCCCAGGCAATCGACCGATCATTCGCCACGCCCATGATGAGGCCGCGCTTGCCCCGCATCAAATCAGCCATGATAACTATCCGTGATACTTGCTCAAAATAAGCGATCCGTTGGTGCCGCCGAAGCCGAAGCTGTTGGAGAGCACGGTATCGAGATCAACGTCAAACTTGGTTTCGGTCACGATCTCGCCGGGACGCAGGCCCGGATCGAGGTCGGTCACGTTGGCCGAGGCCTGGATGAAGCGATTTTCCATCATCAGGACGGAGTAGATGATCTCCAGGACGCCCGTGGCGCCCTGGCTGTGGCCGGCCAGCGATTTGGACGACGAGATCGGCGGCATGTTCTCTTCGCCGAAGACCCGGCGGATCGCCTCCACCTCCACCACGTCGCCCACCGGCGTCGCGGTGCCGTGGGCATTGATGTAGTTCACCTTGCGATCGCCGATGGTGGAAAGCGCCAGCTTCATGGCGCGCTCGCCGCCCTCGCCGGATGGGGCCACCATGTCGGCCCCGTCGGAGGTGGCACCGTAGCCGGTGACCTCGGCGTAGATCTTGGCGCCTCGGGCCTTGGCGTGCTCGAGTTCCTCGACCACCACCACGCCGCCGCCGCCAGAGATGACGAAGCCATCGCGGGTGGCGTCATAGGGCCGGGAGGCCTTGGTGGGGGTGTCGTTGTACTTGCTGCTCATCGCGCTCATCGCGTCGAAGAGGCAGGAGAGTGTCCAGTCCACCTCTTCGCCGCCACCGGCAAAGACCACGTCCTGCTTGCCCATCTGGATCTGCTCCACCGCGTTGCCCACGCAGTGCAGCGAGGTCGAACAGGCGGAGGTGATCGAGTAGTTGATGCCCTTGATTCCGAAGGGCGTGGCCAGGCAGGCGGAGTTGGTGGAACTCATGCAACGGGTGACCATGAAGGGCCCCATCCGCTTGGGCGAGCCCTTTTCCTTCACGATCGAATGGGCGGTGAAGAAGTTCGAGGTGGAGGGGCCGCCGGAGCCCATGATCAGGCCGGTGCGCACGTTCGACACGTCGGATTGCTCCAGCCCGCTGTCCTTCACCGCCTGTTCCATGGCGATGAAGTTGTAGGCCGCGCCAGGGCCCATGAACCGCAGATTGCGCTTGTCGATATGGTCCTCGACGACGATATCGGGCTTGCCGTGGACGCAGGACCTGAAGCCGTGCTCTGCATATTCCGGGGCCGCCGTGATGCCCGAACGCCCTGTCTTCAGGCTTTCGGTGACTTCTTCGGCGGTGATCCCGATCGGCGAGACGATCCCGATTCCGGTGATGACGACGCGACGCATGAAACCTCGTGTTCTGTTGGGGCTGGCCCTTGTTTACTCGTCGGAGAAAAGCCCGACCTTCATGCCTTCGGCGGTGAAGACGAGCTTTCCGTCTGCGAATATCTTGCCGTCCGCGATGCCGAGTTTCAACTTCCGGTCGATGACGCGGGTGAAATCGACGTGGTAGACGATCTGGCTCGTGGCGGGGGTGATCATGTCGGTGAACTTCACCTCGCCCACGCCCAACGCCCGGCCGCGGCCCAGCATGCCGCGCCAGCCAAGGTTGAAGCCGGTGAGCTGCCACAGGCCGTCGAGGCCGAGGCAGCCGGGCATCACCGGGTCGCCGGGGAAGTGGCAGGAGAAGAACCAGAGGTCGGGGTGGATGTCGAACTCGGCCACAACGTGGCCCTTGCCGTTCTCGCCGCCATCGGCCGAGATCTCGGTGACCCGGTCCATCATCAGCATCGGCGGTTCCGGAAGCTGGGGGTTCCCCGGCCCGAACAGCTCGCCCCGGGCGCATTTCAGCAACCCTTCCTTGTCGAAAGTGGTCGGATGATCCGCCATGCGGCCCTGCTCCCCCATGTCTTTTGGTGCCCTTGGTTTCGCCCCCTCTACCACCCGGCCCGTCGCGGGTGCAATAGCGGCGCGGCGCGACCCGGCCGCGCAGTTGCGACCCATTTTCATTTGAAATTGCGCGGCGCGCAAAGATATAAGTGGAGACAGGCAGGATGATGGAACCCGACCGGATGGACAGTCAGACGCACAGCCGCGGATCGAGATGGCTGGAAAAGGGCGACTTGCGCCCGACGCGCCAGCGTCTTGCGTTGGCCGAGCTGCTGGTGGGGGATGGCCGCAATCGTCACGTGACTGCCGAGAGTCTTTTCGACGCCGCCCGCGCGGCCGGCGAGAAAGTTTCGCTCGCCACTGTCTACAACACCCTTCGGGCCTTCTGTGACGTTGGCCTGATGCATGAGATCACGGTGGACGGCTCAAAGAGCTACTTCGACACCCGGACCGACGATCACCCGCATTTTTACTGGGAAGACACCCAGAAGCTGACCGACGCCCCGACAGAGCAGCTTCGCCTCGCCAGCATCCCCGATGCACCGGCGGGCACGGAGATTGCCAAGGTCGACGTGGTGATCCGCCTCCGCCGGGTCTGATCTGACGGGCGGCGCGCGCCGCTCTGGCTCAAAACCACTGCCCTGGCTCCATCAGCCCGAGATCGAGCAACTGCTGGGAGTGCCACTCGAATTTGGTCGAGTTGTGCCACTTGAAACTCTCGATGTCGTACTTGCTGCCCGGATTGCTCTTCAGCGCCTTGGCGGTACGGAACGAGCAGACCGTAGCCGTCAGGTTGTGATGCCAGGGGCAGGCATAGGTGTTGTATTCCTCTTCCGAGAAGGTGTGGTTCGGCAGGAGGGTGAGGCCCTGTTTGGCGCGAAACAGGCTGATCCGGTCGATCCGACGCCGCTCCCTGTCGACATGCTCCTCGAAGCGCCAGCGAAGACCGCCGAAAAAATCGAGCTGCCGCTCCTTCGGGTAGTTGTGATTGACGGGGTCGGGACGGGCGAGGGCGTAGTAGCCGGACTTGTCGAGATGCGCATCCTCGATCGAGACCGCATCGGGATACCTGTCGAGATCCTCGGCATAGAGATCGACCACATAGGTGAGCATCGCGTCGCGCCGCTCTTCGAGGTGGAAGGCCAGCATCTCGCCCACTGTCCGGTTCTCGCAGAACGGAAAGAACAGATACTCGGCATTGTAGCAATAATAGAGCCATTGGCCCGGCTCGGTGGCGGCGATGATCGGGTTCATCGCGTTCACCAGCGCGTTGTCCGCATGCATGTCGTAGGTCACGCGATGCACGAGGGGTGCCAGCGTGTCCGTGAGGGACATGACCGGCGGAGCGAGCAGGATGATCTCGCGGAACCCGGCCATGCGGTGATGGCGGATCGTGGTCTCGACCTCGACAAGGTCTTCCACGCAGATCACGGCGATCGGCCCCCTGGCCAGCGCCTTGCTGCCATTTTCCAGGAAGTCGTTGAGAGATCTGTAGTTCATGATACCGGCGGCCCTTGCCCGATTTTTTGCCATTTGTGAGTTAAGGAAGCCTTGAGCGCAACCGTTGCGGGCGAGGCCCCCTTGGGCTAGACACCGCCCGATCATTCCCGGACCCGAACATGACCAAGAAGCTCTACATCAAGACCTACGGCTGTCAGATGAACGTCTATGACAGCGAGCGGATGGCCGAGGTGCTGGAAGGCTATGAGCAGGTCGAGAGCCCTGATGGCGCCGACATGATCCTGCTCAACACCTGCCACATCCGGGAGAAGGCGGCAGAGAAGGTCTATTCGGAACTTGGCCGCTACAAGGACCTGAAGCAGGCCAATCCCGACCTGAAGATCGGCGTGGCCGGCTGCGTCGCACAGGCCGAGGGCGAAGAGATCATGCGGCGGCAGCCGATGGTCGACCTTGTGGTGGGTCCGCAGAGCTACCATCGCCTGCCGGAGCTGGAAGCCCGGGCGCGGGCGGGGCAGAAGGCGCTCGATACCGACTTTCCCGAAGAGGACAAGTTCGAGAAGCTGAAGCGCCGTCCGAAGGCACAGCGCGGGCCAACGGCCTTTCTGACGGTGCAGGAGGGCTGCGACAAGTTCTGCGCCTTCTGCGTGGTGCCCTATACCCGCGGGGCCGAAGCAAGCCGCCCGGTTGCGCGCGTGCTGGCCGAGGCCGAGGAGCTTGTTGCGCGCGGGGTCCGCGAGATCACCCTGCTGGGCCAGAACGTGAATGCCTATCATGGCGAAGACGGCGGCGAGACCTGGGGATTGGCGCGGCTGATCCGGCGACTGGCCGAGATCGACGAGTTGAAGCGCATCCGCTTCACCACCTCGCACCCGAACGACATGGAAGACGACCTGATCGCCGCCCATGGCGACTGCGAAAAGCTGATGCCCTATCTGCATCTCCCGGTGCAGTCCGGCTCCGACCGGATCCTGAAGCGGATGAACCGCAAGCACACCGCCGCGAGCTACATCGCGCTGATCGAGCGGATCCGCGCGGCCCGGCCCGACCTGTTGCTCTCGGGGGATTTCATTGTCGGCTTTCCCGAGGAGACGGAGGAAGACTTTCAGGCCACGCTCGACCTGATCGAGCGGGTGCGCTACGGGGCGGCCTACTCCTTCAAGTATTCTGCCCGGCCCGGTACACCGGCGGCCGAACGGCCCGACGTGGCAGCGGATGTGGCCAATGACCGGCTCCAGCGGCTGCAGGCGCTCATCACCCGGCAACAACGGGCCGCGCAGGATGCGATGGTGGGCCGCGAGGTGCATGTGCTGATCGAGAAACCCGGACGGATGCCGGGGCAGATGGTGGGCAAGTCCGACCACTTGCACGCGGTGCACGTGACGAGCGACGCCCTTGACGTGGGGGACCTCGTGAAGGTGCGGATCACCGATTCTGGGCCGAACTCCCTGGCCGGCCGGCTGCTCTAGAACGCCGCCCAACTTCCGACACAATTGCCCCACGTCTGCGCGACAATGCTCCGCCGTGCCCTTGGCTGTTGCCTAACTCTATACAATATATAGGGAAAAGCGCTTTGCCCGCCCACAGAATTTGGTAAAATTTGCCAATAATGTGGCTGGAGCTTCGACCGGTTTTCTCACCGTTGCTCGGCCTTTCGAAACAGCAAAGGACGGACACTCGTGACACAGGGGATTCTCATGTCGATCCGGACGCTGGCGGGTGGCGCTGCGGCGCTGGCGGTGGCGGTCGGGCTCTACGCAACCGGTGCCACGGCGCAGACGCGGGTCAGTTCGGAGCGCTATGCGCCGACGGTCTGGGTGGATCCCGACGGCTGCGAGCACTGGGTGATGGACGACGGGGCCGAAGGGTACATGACCCCCCACGTCAGCCGTCAGGGCATTCCCGTCTGCCGGCGGGGCAACGTTTGCGGGGTGATGAACTCCGACCAGCTCTTCGCCACGGACAGCGCGGCCATCAGCGCGGCGGGCAAGAAGCGGCTGGCCGACTTCTTCCGCTCCAGCCGGGCTCGGGCCTACATCATCGCCGGCCACACCGACGCACGCGCCAGCGACGAGTACAACATGAACCTCAGCTATCGCCGGGCCACGAGCGTTGCGAAGATCGGCAAGGCGACCGGGGCGAAGATCGTTGATGTGCGCGGCTACGGCGAGCGCGTGCCGGTCGCCTCGAACGGCACGGCTGCGGGCATGCAGAAGAACCGCCGCGTCGAAATCATCTGCATCAAGTGACCGGGAGAAGCGCCATGAACATCCTCAAGATCACCGCTCTCCTGGCCGTTGCCGGCAGCCTCGCGGCCTGTAGCGAGAAAATCGACAAGACGGTGGACCGCGGGTTCGACAACAAGGACCTCACCCAGCTGAAGGCCGGGATCTGGATCGACCCCAACGGATGCGATCACTGGATCATCGACGACGGGGTCGAGGGGTACCTCAGCCAGCGGCTCGACAAGTTCGGCAAGCCGGTGTGCTCCGGCGCAGGTCCGTCGAGCTCCGCAGTGGGTGGCTACAAGTCCGGGTCGGCCTTTCCGGATCCAATCTGATCCGGCAACTGCCGCCAAAATCACCCGGAGGCTGCGAGAACCGCTCTCGCAGCCTCTTTTCATGTCAACTGAGTGAAATCTTTGCACGTGCGGCTTGCGCGATGGGCTTCTGATTGGCAACCTGAACACAGGAGCCACAATATCTAGCGTTCTGCTAGGCAAACCACGGAGAAGCGCTTTTTGGGAATCAGTGCCCTGACCGCCCCGCCAAACCCCAAGGATATTCTGGAAACTCCGCTGGAATTCCCCGACAACATGCTGCTCATCGAGCTTTGCGGCGAGTTTGACCGCAATCTGGCGCAGATCGAACATGCGGTCGGCGTGCAGATATTGCGGCGCGGGAACCAGCTGGCGATCATTGGCGAGGCCGGGCCGCGCAGCGAGGCGACGGTGATTCTCCAAGAGCTCTATGCCAAGCTGGAGGCCGGTCGAACGATCGAGCCCGGCGACGTGGACGGCGCGATCCGGATGGGCCGGGAGGCGCGTGATGACCGGGTGAGCCGGGATGGCGACCAATTGGAGATGTTTCAGGGCGGCCGCGTGGAGATCAAGACCCGCAAGAAAATCGTGGAGCCGCGCACCGAGGCGCAAAAGGCCTATGTGCGGGCCCTCTTCGAGAACGAGCTGGGCTTCGGCATCGGGCCCGCCGGCACCGGCAAGACCTACCTGGCCGTCGCGGTGGGCGTGAACATGTTCCTCGCCGGGCATGTGGACCGGATCATCCTCAGCCGCCCGGCTGTGGAGGCGGGCGAGAAGCTGGGCTACCTGCCGGGCGACATGAAGGACAAGGTCGACCCCTACATGCAGCCGCTCTACGACGCGCTGAACGATTTTCTGCCCGCCAAGCAGGTGCAGAAGCTGATCGAGGAGAAGCGGATCGAGATCGCGCCCCTGGCCTTCATGCGGGGCCGGACGCTGGCCAATGCCTTCTGCGTGCTCGACGAGGCGCAGAACGCGACCACCATGCAGATGAAGATGTTCCTGACACGCCTCGGCGAGGGCAGCCGCATGGTGATCACCGGCGACCGCAGCCAGGTGGACCTGCCGCGCGGCGTGCAGTCGGGCCTGCGCGAGGCGGAGAGCCTGCTGGGCGGAGTGAAGGGCATTTCGTTCAATTATTTCACCGCCAAGGACGTGGTCCGGCACCCGCTGGTGGCGCGGATCATCGAGGCCTATGACAAGGCCGAGGCGCAGGGCTGAGCGCAGGGTAACAGTTGCTCAATCGAGCGCCTGCGGCGCATGCGATCCTTTGAGTTGGGGGCGCTGCCCCCAAACCCCCGAGGGTATTTGAGCCAAGAAGATGGAACTGGATGTCGTTCTGGAAGACGCCCGCTGGGACGCGGCGGGGCTGGAGACGGTCGTGGCTTTGGCCGCTCCGGCTGTTCTGGCCTTTCACGGCCTGCCCGAGCAGGTCGAGCTCTCGGTCCTGGGTGCGGATGATGCCCGCGTCGCCGCGCTGAATGGCGATTTCAGAGGCAAGCCGCAGCCAACCAACGTGCTCTCCTGGCCGTCGCAAGACCTGGCGCCGGAGCGACCCGGCGGAGATCCGCTGACGCCCGAGCCGGACCCGGATGGCACCCTGCCTCTTGGCGACATCGCCCTCGCCTACGAAACCTGCGCGCGCGAGGCCAATGAAGGCGGCCTGAACCTGCGGGACCATCTGACGCACCTTGTTGTTCACGGGATGATGCATCTTCTAGGTTACGATCACATTAATGATGCCGACGCGGAGCTGATGGAGGCCCGCGAGGCGGAAATACTTGCCAAGCTGGGTGTGAAAAACCCATATGAGTGACAGCCCCACACCGGGGCAGATGATGGAAAGGACCGATGGGCGAAAGTTCGGACGGGTCGTCTAGCGCCGCGCAGGGCGCGCTGGAGACCGACAGTAGTGAGGGCAAGGGCCTTTGGGGCCGGCTTGCCGAGGCGATTTTTCCCGCAGATGAGAGCGACGCCGAGGACGGTGCCGAGCCGCGCAGGGGCGGGGGTCGTGAGGCCGTGGCCATGCTTGGCCTGGGCAACCTGCACCGGATGCGGGTGGAAGACGTTGCCATTCCCAAGGTGGAAATCGTCGCCGTGCCGCTCGACATCGGCAAGGAGGACCTGGTGGCCGTGTTCCGCGACAGCGGCATGAGCCGGTTGCCGGTGTACGAAGGCACGCTCGACAGCCCGGTGGGCATGGTGCATCTCAAGGACTTCGCCCTGAAATACGGATTCAACGGCCATGGCGAGGACTTCGACCTCAAGCCGATGCTGCGGCCCTTGCTCTATGCGCCGCCGTCGATGCCGATCGGGGTGCTGCTTCAGAAGATGCAGAGCGAGCGCATGCACATGGCGCTGGTGATCGACGAATACGGCGGTACCGACGGCCTGGCCACCATCGAGGACCTGATCGAGCAGGTGATCGGCGAGATCGAGGACGAGCACGACATCGAGGAGGGCGACCTCTGGACCGAGGAGAAGCCCGGGCAGTATCTTGCCATGGCGCGCACGCCGCTCGAGGACTTCGAAGAGGAGACCGGCGTGGCGCTGGCCGATGCCGAGGACCTCGAAGAGGTCGACACGCTGGGTGGCCTCGTGTTCATGCTCACCGGGCGGGTGCCGACCCGGGGCGAGGTCGTGCCGCATCCGGGCGGCGCCGAGTTCGAGGTGCTCGACGCCGATCCACGGCGGGTGAAGCGGCTTCGGGTGCGGTTGCCCGAGTACTCCTTGCGGCAGGGTGCGGGTGCCGACGAAGATTGACCTTCCAGAGCGGATGGCCGGATGGCTGGATGACCGGTGGACGAGCTTCGCGCTCTTCGCCGGCCTCGGTGCGCTTGTGGGCACCGGGCAGGCGCCGCTGGGGTGGGTCTGGCTCTCGGTGGCGGCGCTCGCGCTGGGGTTTGCGCTGTTCTCGCTCGTGCCCGCGCCGCGCGCAGCCGCCTGGCGCGGCTGGGCGATGGGTGTGGGCTACGTGGTGGCGACGATGTTCTGGATCGTCGAGCCCTTCTTCGTGGACCCTTGGCGGCATGGCTGGATGGCGCCCTTTGCGCTCTCCGCCCATGCGGGGGGCTTTGCGCTGTTCTGGGCGGCCGCCTTCGGGGGGGCGGCAGTGCTCGGGCGGCGGCGCAAGCAGCGGGCGCTCTGGGGCGCCGTGCTGCTGGCGGCGGCGGAGATGCTGCGCGCGCACCTGTGGACGGGCTTTCCCTGGGCGCTCATAGGGCATATCTGGGTCGGTCAGCCGCAGATGCATCTCGCGGCGTTGACCGGGCCTCACGGGCTGACGCTCTTCACCACGCTGGCGGCGGCCTTGCCCACGGTATTTGGCGTGCGGCGTGCGGCGCTGGGCGTGATGGCCGCCGTGGCCTTCCTGGCCCTGCCTGTCCCCTACGGGCTCTGGCGGCTCGGGCAGGAGGTGGAGCCGCGTGCGCCGGTGACGGTGCGGCTGGTGCAGCCCAACGCGGCGCAGCACCTGAAATGGCAGGAAGAGATGATCCCGGTGCTTTTCGAGCGGGCCCTGCGCCTCAGCGCCGCCGCGCCGGAGGGGCCTGCGCCCGATCTCGTAGTCTGGCCGGAGACATCGCTGGCCTACCTTCTCGCGCCCGGCAACGGCACCGCGCAGGTGGTGGCCGATGCGGCGCAGGGGGCCAGCGTGGTGGTGGGTCTGCAACGCCGCGAGGGCGACACCGCCCGCAATTCGCTGGCCGTCATCACTCCCGGTGCGGATGTGACAGACTACTACGACAAGTCCCACCTTGTGCCCTTTGGCGAATACATGCCGGGGGCAAGCCTGCTGGGCAGATGGGCGCCGGGCGGGCTGGCCGAGCAGGCGATGTCGGGCTTCATGCCGGGCGACGGGCTCCGGCTGGTGGACCTCGGCGGGGGGCTGGGGCAGATCCTGCCGCTGATCTGCTACGAGGCGATCTTTGCCGAGGAGATCATTGCCGCGCCGCGCCCCGGATGGATCCTGCATATCACCAACGACGCCTGGTTCGGCAAGCTCTCCGGCCCCTATCAGCACCTTGCGCAGGCGCGATTGCGGGCGGTGGAGCAGGGCGTGCCGGTGCTGCGCTCGGCCAACACCGGCATTTCGGCCGTGATCGACGCACAGGGCCGGGTGCTTGCCACGCTGCCGCTGGGCGAGGAGGGATACCTCGACGTGGCGCTGCCGCCCAGGCTCGCCGCAACGCCGCCCTATCGCCTCTGGGGCGATTGGGGCGTGCTGGCCTTGCTGGCCGCCTTTGCCCTGATGCTGGCTGTTGCCCGTGCGGTCGCCAAGCCGGTTGACCCCACAGGTGGGAGCGACTAGCAGAGGGCGCATCTGCCGCCACAACGGCTTCCTGGCGTGGCGGTCTAAAACTCAATGGAGCACTACCCCACATGTCTCGTTCCGAATACACCTTCACCTCGGAGTCCGTGTCCGAGGGGCACCCCGACAAGGTCTGCGACCGGATTTCCGATGCCGTTCTCGATGCCTTCCTGGCAGAAGACCCGCAGGCACGCGTGGCCTGCGAAACCTTTGCCACCACCGACCGCGTGGTGATCGGCGGCGAGGTGCGCGGCCCCGGCAAGGTGATCCAGGCGGTCGAGGAGATCGCGCGCCAGTGCGTGCGGGATATCGGCTACGAGCAGAAGGGCTTTCACTGGGCCAACGTGCAGGTGTCGAACTACCTGCACGCGCAGTCGGCCGACATTGCCCAGGGCGTCGATGCCTCTGGCAACAAGGATGAAGGGGCGGGCGATCAGGGCATCATGTTCGGCTATGCCTGCGACGAGACGCCGGAGCTCATGCCGGCGCCGATCCACTACGCTCACGCGATCCTGAAGAAGCTGGCCGAGGTGCGCAAGAACAGCACCGAGCCCAAGTTGGGGCCGGACATGAAGAGCCAGCTCTCGCTGCGCTACGAAGGCGGCAAGCCGGTCGAAGCGACCTCGCTGGTGCTCTCGACCCAACATCTCGACCCGAGCCTCTCCTCCGATGACGTGCGGGCCATCGTGGAGCCCTACATTCGCAGCATCCTCCCCGAGGACTGGCTGACCGATTCGACCGAATGGTGGATCAACCCGACCGGCAAGTTCGTCATCGGCGGGCCGGATGGCGACGCAGGGCTCACGGGCCGCAAGATCATCGTGGACACCTACGGCGGTGCCGCGCCGCACGGGGGCGGCGCCTTCTCGGGCAAGGATCCGACCAAGGTGGACCGCTCCGCCGCCTATGCTGCGCGCTACCTTGCCAAGAACGTGGTCGCCGCCGGGCTGGCAAAGCGCTGTACGCTGCAGCTTTCCTACGCCATCGGCGTGAGCAAGCCGCTCTCGATCTACGTGGATACCCATGGCACCGGCGAAGTGGCCGAGGCGCAGATCGAGAAGGCCGTCGCCAAGGCGATGGACCTCACGCCGCGCGGCATCCGCACCCATCTCGAGATGAACAAGCCGATCTACCAGCGGACCGCGGCCTATGGCCACTTCGGCCGCGCGCCGGAAGACGATGGCGGGTTTTCCTGGGAGAAGGTCGATCTCGTGGAGGCCTTGAAGGCCGCGATCTGACGGGAACGCAAGGCCGGAACGCGGCGCGCCACAGGCGCTTGCCGCGTTCCAAGCTCCCGCAGCCCCCTGTGCCCGATAGGTCGCATCTGCCGCAAATTGCCGGCCTCGGCGCGAATTGGCCGCAAATTAGCCGAACTTTCATGTTTTCCTTTTAGTCAGAAGGGCATGGAGGGCTTGGCATGGTGATCAAGTCGGTCGAAGTTTTCTACAACGTCAACCGTATCCCCGGTCTGTATCCCGGCGACTGGGATGCTGCCCTCGACTTTCGCAACGCCGCCATGGAGCTCATCGAGAACGCGCTGATCGAGGCGCGGGCGGGCGCCTGGGCGGGGGCCGAGATCGGCTCCTGCGAGGCCACCGGCGAGCCGGAGGTGAACTTCGGCTTCGACGTGGCCGATTTCGACATGGCCGAGGAGATCATCCGCAACGCCGTGGCCGGCACGCCCTACGAGGGCATACGCGAGATCACCCGAAGCGAAGTGGAGGAAGCCGAGTTTCACTGAGCGCTGTTGCGCGAGGCGCGGGCTGCGGCTACATCGCCGCCCCATGACTGACGAGCACCCCGACAAGCACCCCACCGGCGCGCCCTGGCGCAACTTCTACGGCCGTCTGAAGGGCAAGACCCTGCGCCCGAGCCAGGAGACCTATCTCGACGAAGATCTCGCTGCGCTTTCGCCCGGTGCCGTCGGCTGGGAAGAAAACCCTGACCGGCTGCCGCTCGACCTGGAGGCGCTGTTTCCGGGCAAGGAGATCTGGGTCGAGGTGGGTTTCGGCGGCGGCGAGCACATGGTGCACCAGGCCGCGCAGAACCCCGGCGTGGGCATTATCGGGGCCGAGCCTTACATCAACGGCGTGGCGATGCTGCTGGGCAAGATCCGCAAGGCGGGGGTGGAAAACCTGAAGGTCCATCCCGGAGATGTGCGCGACCTGTTTGACGTGCTGCCCCAGGGCTCGGTGAGCCGGGCCTTCCTGCTTTATCCCGATCCATGGCCCAAGAAGCGCCACCACCGGCGCCGCTTCGTGACGCCCGATTACCTCGAGGCGCTGGCCGGGGTGCTTAAGCCGGGCGCGATCTTTCGGGTGGCAACCGACATCCCCGACTACGTGCGCCAGACCTTGGAGCAGGTGCCACGGCACGGGTTTGAATGGCTGGCCGAGGGGCCGGAGGACTGGCGCTCGCCCTGGGGTGACTGGATCAGCACGCGCTACGAGCAGAAGGCGCTCCGCGAGGGCCGCACGCCGCATTATCTGACCTTCCGCAGGGTTTAAGCCGCCTGTGAAAGCGGATATGCGAAGCGCGACAGAGCAAGGAGCCCGCATATGTCGTCTCACGGCACGCCCACCCCGATGATTTCCCGCAAGGCCGAGCCGTTGAAGGGCGTGGCGGAGGTGCCCGGCGACAAGTCGATCAGCCACCGCTCGCTGATCCTCGGTGCGATGGCAGTGGGAGAGACGCAGATCACCGGCTTGCTGGAGGGCGAGGACGTGCTCGACACGGCCAAGGCGATGCGGGCGCTGGGGGCCGAGGTGGTGCGGCACGGCGATGGCGCATGGTCGGTGCATGGCGTGGGTGTCGGCGGGTTCGGCGAGCCGGACGACGTGATCGACTGCGGCAACTCCGGCACCGGGGTAAGGCTGATCATGGGCGCGGTGGCGACCCATCCCTTTGCAGTGACCTTTACCGGTGATGCGAGCCTGCGGTCACGCCCGATGGGGCGGGTGACCGAGCCGCTCTCGCTCTTTGGCACAACCTCTTTCGGGCGCGCGGGCGGGCGGCTGCCCTTGACGATGGTGGGGGCGGAAAGCCCGGTGCCCGTGCGCTACACCACGCCGGTGCCTTCGGCGCAGGTGAAGTCCGCGGTGCTGCTCGCCGGGCTCAATGCGCCGGGTGTGACGGTGGTGACCGAGAAGGAGGCGACGCGGGACCATACCGAGAGGATGCTGGCCGGTTTCGGGGCCGAGGTGACGGTGGAGGACACCGCCGAGGGGCGAGTGATCTCGCTCGTGGGGCAGCCGGAGCTCAAGCCACAGGTGATTGCCGTGCCGCGCGATCCGTCTTCGGCGGCCTTCCCGGTTTGTGCAGCGTTGATCGTGCCGGGGAGTGACGTGCTGGTGCCCGGCATCGGGCTGAACCCGACGCGGGCGGGGCTGTTCACCACCCTGCGCGAGATGGGGGCGGATCTGACCTACGAGAACGAGCGCGAGGAGGGCGGCGAGCCGGTGGCCGACCTTCGGGCAAGGTTCTCTCCCGACATGAAGGGCATAGAGGTGCCGGCCGAGCGGGCGGCCTCGATGATCGACGAGTACCCGGTGCTCTCGGTCGTGGCGAGCTTTGCGGAAGGCATCACTCGATGCCCCGGCGTGAAGGAGCTGCGGGTCAAGGAATCCGACCGGATCGACGCCATGGCGGTGGGTCTGCGGGCCTGCGGCGTGGAGGTGGACGAGGGCGAAGATTGGTTTTCCGTCAAGGGCCTGGGCCCCGAGGGCGTGCCCGGCGGAGCGCGGGCGGAGGCGCGGCTGGACCATCGGATCGCCATGAGCTTCCTGATCTGCGGGATGGCCGCGAAGCAGCCGGTTGAGGTGGATGACGCCGGGCCGATCGCAACTTCCTTTCCGATTTTCATGGACCTCATGGGCGGGCTGGGCGCGAAGCTGGAGACGGCAGGGTAAGTGAAACGTTAACCGGGCGACCGGCTTGCGTATGCATGAAAGAGGGCGCGATGAAATTCACGGTGGCCATCGACGGGCCGGCTGCGGCGGGGAAGGGGACGATCTCGAAGGCCATCGCGGCCGAGTTTGGCCTCGCGCATCTTGATACCGGGCTGCTCTACCGTGCGGTGGGGGCCAAGGTGCTTGCCGGGGCCGAGCCGGTGGCGGCGGCCGAGGCGCTGGCCCCCGACGACCTGACCCCGGAAGACAGCCTGCGCACCCCGGAAGTGGCCCAGGCCGCGAGCCGGGTGGCGGCGGACCCGGAGGTGCGGGCGAAACTGCTGGAATTCCAGCGCAATTTCGCCCGTCGCGAAGGCGGTGCGGTGCTCGACGGACGCGATATCGGCACGGTGATCTGCCCCGAGGCGGAGGTGAAACTCTTCGTCACCGCGAGCGCCGAGGCTCGTGCGGAACGGCGATTCCTGGAGCTGCAGGGCAAGGGGCACGCGGTGACGCGGGAGCAGGTTCTGGACGATGTGAAGGCGCGGGATGCGCGGGATTCGAGCCGTGATGCGGCGCCGATGGTGGCCGCTGAGGACGCGGTGCTGCTCGATACGACCGAAATGACCATCGAGCAGGCGCTTGACAGGGCGCGGGCGCATATCCTCTTGAAAATGAAGTGAAAAATCAGGGTTAACGCTAGTGTTGCGCAAAACGGTCGGCGGAATGGCGCCGTAGCACAACCCATGCACAACCCATGCACAACCCATGCATACGTAAAATGACACTGCGGACTCGGTGTTAACCATGCAAGGAACTTCAGGTTGACCGATTCGAGCAATCTACAGCCCAAAAGTTAACCAGAACCTAACAACGACGATTGCATGCCGAAGCAGAATCCCTTTTCTATTCATGTCCCGATCTCGGCCGGGCCAGGGTAGCGCAAGTCAGGCACAAGGAAGACAACGTAGATGCACCAACTTCTCTATCGTTCGATCGCGCGGGACGAAGAGTTTGGCGACAGCGACCTCGACATTCTGCTGCAGGCTCTGGATTTCAACGCGAACAACGGGATCACCGGCCATTTGTGGCGCGGGCGCGGGCAGTTCTTTCAGGCGCTGCACGGGCCGCGCGTGGTGGTGCTGCCGCTGATGGAGCGGATCAGTGCCGACACAAGACACAGCGATGTGGAAGTGCTGATCTCGGAAGACGGCGATGCGCCGTCGCCCTTTGCCGAATGGGCGATGGGCTACGACTACGTGGCCGAGGACGAGCTCGGCATCTCGCTCGAGACCGACGGCAGCCGACCGATGATTCCGCCCGCGAAGGCCCGCGAGATCTGGAACGCGATGATCGAGCAGTCGCGGAGCGAGGCCGAATGGGGCGGCAGCTCGCCCTATGGCCGCAAGCCCTCCGAGCCGGTCGACTCCTGGGTGAAGCGGCTGAAGGCGGCACGCGGTCTCTGACCGGCCAGGCGGTCAGCCGCCTTCGACGAACCTCAGCACATGGGCGAAGAGGCTCTTGCGGGTCAGCAGGAGCAGGTGCCCGTCATCCGCAAAGCCGATGAGCCGCCCGCCGCCCGCGCGCCGGCGAAGGGTGTCTGTCTGGCGGGTGGAAAACACCGGGTCGGCCATGCCGAAGAAAAAGCCGATGCGGGCATGGCTCAGGTCGGCGCCTTCGCTGAGTTTCCAGCGGCGCAGGCTGGCGGAATGGGCACGGACAAGGGCAGGGCTCGGGTCGGTGATCTGGGGGGCGTGCTCGGCGGAGAGCGCCTCGATCTGGCCGGTAAAAGCCGGATCGGCACGGTTCTCGCGCCCGTAGAGCAGGGTTTTCCAGTATTCGTCCCAGATGGCCTTGCTGGTGAAGGCCTCGGCGCGGGTGGCGGCGGAGATCACATCGCCCGCGCCGCGCAGGATGGTTTGCAGCCCGCCCGCGTGCTCGGGCGAGGGCGAGATGGCGGCGACGGTGACGGGCCGGGGCGCGAGCAGGGCCGCCGCCTCCAGCGCGATGGCACCGCCGGCGGAGTAGCCCACCAGGGTCAGCTCCTTGTCGGGATAGCGGCGGGCGAAGCGGGCGATCTCCTCTGCCGCGTCGGTGATCGAGAGCGCGTGGTCGAGCGGCAGGCCGTCCATCCCCGGAAAGCGGTAGTAGGCGAGCCCGTGCCCGCGCGCGGCCCAGCCGTTGGTGGGCGCGAAGATATCGACAGAGGCGAGCGCGCCGGGGATCATCACGGTGAGCCGGGGCGCCGCCTCGATCTGGGCCAAGCGGGCGGGGTTGACCGCCAGCGGGCTCTCGCCCTCGGGCAGGGTGCGGGGCGCGGCGCAGGCGGCGAGCAGGAGGAGGGAGGCGAGAAGGGCGCGCATGGGCGCGACCTTAGGCCGGCGCGGGCCCGCCGAAAAGCAGGGAAACCCCTTGCCATGCGGCGTTTGAGCGGCTAAACGCCCCCTCGTCAAGCCGCCGTGAGAGCAGCTGTCGGAGACCTCGGGCAGGGTCGGAACTTTCCGGCCCTGTATTGTTTTCCGGCGCAGCGCACGGCACCCGACCAACCCCAAGACCGGCGGAGACAACCGCACGGCCAGAAACCGAAACGTAAGGAAAAAAGCGCCACATGGCTCAGAACGCATCCATGGAGGAATTCGAAGCCCTCCTCACCGAAAGCTTCGAGATCGACACGCCGGACGAGGGTTCGGTCGTCAAGGGCAAGGTCATCGCCATCGAGGCGGGCCAGGCCATCATCGACGTCGGCTACAAGATGGAAGGCCGCGTTGATCTTAAAGAATTCGCCAACCCCGGCGAGGCTCCCGAGATCGCCGTGGGCGACGAGGTTGAAGTCTTCCTCGACCGCGTCGAGAATGCCCGGGGCGAGGCCAGCATCTCCCGTGACAAGGCCCGCCGCGAAGAGGCCTGGGATCGCCTGGAGAAGGCCTATGCCGATGAAGAGCGTGTCGAAGGCGCCATCTTCGGCCGCGTGAAGGGTGGCTTTACCGTCGATCTCGGCGGTGCCGTGGCCTTCCTGCCCGGCTCGCAGGTCGATGTGCGCCCCGTGCGCGACGCCGGCCCGCTGATGGGCCTCAAGCAGCCGTTCCAGATTCTCAAGATGGACCGTCGCCGTGGCAACATCGTGGTGTCGCGCCGTGCGATCCTCGAGGAGTCCCGCGCCGAGCAGCGTGCCGAGGTGATCGGCAACCTGAGCGAAGGCGAGACCGTGGACGGCGTGGTGAAGAACATCACCGAATACGGTGCCTTCGTGGACCTCGGCGGTGTCGACGGCCTGCTGCACGTGACCGACATGGCCTGGCGCCGTGTGAACCACCCCTCCGAGATTCTCTCGATCGGCGAGACGATCAAGGTGCAGGTCATCAAGATCAACAAGGAAACCCACCGCATCAGCCTCGGCATGAAGCAGCTGCAGGACGATCCGTGGGATTCGGTCGAGGGCAAGTTCCCGCTGGGTTCCGTGCATTCGGGCCGCGTGACCAACATCACCGACTACGGCGCGTTCGTCGAGCTGGAGCCGGGTGTGGAAGGTCTTGTCCACGTCTCCGAGATGAGCTGGACCAAGAAGAACGTGCACCCCGGCAAGATCGTCTCCACCTCGCAGGAAGTGGACGTCATGGTGCTGGAGATCGACTCCGCCAAGCGCCGTGTGTCGCTGGGTCTCAAGCAGACCATGCGCAACCCCTGGGAGGTCTTCTCCGAGACCCACCCCGAGGGCACCGAGGTGGAAGGCGAGGTCAAGAACATCACCGAGTTCGGCCTGTTCATCGGCCTGCCGGGCGATATCGACGGCATGGTGCACCTCTCCGACATCAGCTGGGACGAGCGGGGCGAGGATGCCATCCAGTCGTTCCGCAAGGGCGACATGGTCAAGGCCGTGGTCACCGAGACCGACGTGGAGAAGGAGCGCATCTCGCTCTCCATCAAGGCGCTGGGCGGTGACAAGTTCGCCGAGGCCGTTGGCGGCGTGAAGCGCGGCGACATCATCACCGTGGAAGTGACCGCGATCGAGGATGGCGGCGTCGAGGTGGAGTACGAGGGCATGAAGTCCTTCATCCGCCGCTCCGACCTGAGCCGCGACCGGGCCGAGCAGCGCCCCGAGCGCTTTGGCGTGGGCGACAAGGTCGATGTGCGCGTGACCAACGTGGACAGCAAGACCCGCCGTCTGGGTCTGTCGATCAAGGCGCGCGAGATCGCCGAGGAGAAGGAAGCCGTGGAGCAGTATGGCTCGTCGGACTCCGGTGCTTCGCTGGGCGACATCCTGGGCGCCGCGCTGAACAAGGACGACTGATCGTCGGTTCGGCCTTCGGCCTGAGAGACATGGGGCCTCCGCTGCTGGCGGGGGCCCTTTTCATTGACCGGGCGCGGTGGCGGTGCTCCCGCCCACCCACCCCGCACCGCCACCGCGCCCGGGCGGCGGCGTTGCGCCAGGAGCGCGACACTGGCGCCGGTGACAGGGGCGGGATGGAGTAATTTCGGCAAGAAAACGAGCAGGGGTCTTGTGCGCCGGGGGTGCGGCGTGGGTTGATGCGGCCATGCTGCTGGCCCGTAACCGCAATTTTCGACTGCTGTTCTCCGCCACCGCCGTCTCCAACCTTGGCGACGGGGTTTCGGCGTTGGCGGTGCCCTGGCTGGCGACGCTGCTGACGCGGGATCCGGTGCTGATCGCGCTGGTGGTCTTTGCCACGCGCCTGCCCTGGTTCCTGTTCTCGATCCCGGCGGGGGTGCTGGTGGACCGGCGGGACCGGCGGCGGCTGATGGTGCAGGCCGACATGCTGCGGCTGCTGCTGACCTTCGGGATCGTGGCGCTGGCGATGCGGGGCGGCGGCGGAGAGGGGGCGGCGGGGGTGTTTGCGCTGGCGGGGCTGACCTTTCTGCTCGGCTCGGCCGAGGTGGTGCGCGACAACGCGGCGCAGACCTTCCTTCCGGCGGTTGTGGACCCCGCCGACCTCGAGCGGGCCAACGGGCAGCTCTGGAGCGTGGAGCAGGTCATGGGGGCCTTCGTCGGGCCGCCGGTGGCGGGGGTGCTCATTGCGCTGGCGGTGCCCGCGCCCTTCGTGCTCGACGCGGTGACCTTCGGAGTGGCGGCCTGGTGCGTCTGGGCCATCGCCACACCGCGGCGGCTGCGTGACGGGCCGCCACGCCGGCTCGTGGCGGAAGTCATGGAGGGCTGGCGCTGGCTGCGGGGGCATGGGCTGTTGCTCAGGCTGGCGGTGATGCTGGGGCTGATCAACGCGCTCTTCACCATGTCGGTCACGATGCTGGTGCTGGTCAGCCAGGAGATCCTCGGCCTCACGGCCTTTGGCCACGGGGTGTTGCTGGCGGTGGGCGCGGGTGGTGCCGTTCTGGGCGGCACCCTCGGGCCCGGGGTGGCGGCGCGGCTCGGCCAGACGGCGACGGTGCGGCTGGCGCTGCTGACGATGCCGCTGCCCTTCGTGATGATCGGGCTTACCGGCTCGGCGGCGCTGGCCGGGCTGGCGCTGGCGCTGGAGGCGATCTCGGGGATGCTGTGGAACATCGTCACGGTTTCGCTCAGGCAGCGGGTGATTCCCGATGCGCTGCTGGGCCGGGTGAACGCGCTCTACCGGTTCTTCGGCTGGGGCATGATGCCGCTGGGTGCACTCGCCGGCGGCGTTCTGGTGGCTTTGGCGGAGCCGGGACTGGGCCGGGAGATGGCGCTGCGGCTGCCCTATCTGCTGGGTGGCGGGGCCATGCTGGCGCTGGCGATTTACGGGGTATTGCGCTTGCGGTTCTGATCGCGGCGCCGATTCGCCATTGGGTTGCAAGACTGCATGCTCCCGTCATGCTGCACCCGCAAAGCCTTGGTTTCTCAGGCGGAAAATGGAGCAAGGTCGAATAAAACTCATGAATTGACGCAAACGCCCCGTTTCGGTTGCGGAAATTTGCGCCTATAGTCGAGGACGAAACCACGGCACGGAATCGTGGACCATAATACGTCCTGATGGGGGGAAGTATGATCCGATCGGAACTGATTCAGAAGGTCGCTGACGAGAATCCGCATCTCTATCAGCGAGATGTCGAGCGGATCGTGAACACCATCTTCGAAGAGATCATTGGCGCCATGGCCGATGGCGACCGGGTGGAGTTGCGCGGTTTTGGGGCTTTCTCGGTCAAGAAACGCGACGCCCGTGTGGGCCGTAACCCGCGCACCGGCGATGCGGTGGACGTGGAGGAGAAGCACGTGCCCTTCTTCAAGACCGGCAAGCTCTTGCGCGACCGGCTGAACGGCAAGTAACCTGACCGCATGATCCGTTATCTTCGCTGGGGCTTTCTGGCCCTCCTCGCCATCGTTCTGATCACCCTGGCCCTCGCCAACCGCGAGCCGGTCACGCTGAAGCTGTTGCCGGGCGAGCTCGCCGATCTGGTGGGCGTGCCCTACCAGATCACCGTGCCGCTCTTCATCTCGCTCTTCGGGATGATCGCGCTGGGCATCCTGGTGGGCTTCGTCTGGGAGTGGTTCCGCGAGCACAAGCACCGGGCCGAGGCGGCGCGGCAGGCGAAGGAAGCGCGGCGGGCCAAGAAGGAGCTCGACGCGGTGAAGCGGGAAACCGGGCAGGAGCAGGACGAGGTTCTGGCGCTGCTGGACGACCGCAGGGCGGGCTGAAGTGCAGGACATCCGGGTAAAGATCTGCGGGCTGAAGCGCCCGGAGGACATGCGCGCCCTGGCGCAGGCCGGAGCGGCCTATGCCGGGCTGAACTTTTTCGAGCCGAGCCCGCGCTACGTGACCCCTGCCCTGGCACGGGAGCTGGCCTTGCTGGCGCCCGAGGGGCTGGCGAAGGTGGGCCTTCTTGTCGATCCCAGCGATGCCCTGCTCGACGAGATCGTGGAGGCGGTTCCGCTCGATATCATCCAGTTGCACGGGCGCGAGAGCCCGGAGCGGGTGGAGGAGGTGCGCGGGCGCTACGGCCTTCCGGTGATGAAGGCGGTGGGCGTGGCCACGGAGGCGGACCTGCCGCTGCTCGATGATCATGGCCGGGTGGCAGACATGCTGCTGGTGGATGCCAAGCCCGCGCCGGGCGACGAGCTTCCCGGCGGGAACGGGCTGCCGTTCGACTGGCGGCTGATCGCCGGGCGGCGCTGGCCGGTGCCGTGGATGCTGGCGGGCGGGTTGCACGCGGGCAACGTGGCCGAGGCCGTGGAGCGCACCGGCGCGCGGCAGGTCGATCTTTCCTCGGGCGTGGAGCGCGAGAAGGGGGTGAAGGACGCCGGGCTGATCCGCGCCTTCATGGAGGCGGTCGCGGGGGTGACCGCGTGAGCGTGACCTTCCGCGAGGCGCGCCGGGAGGACGTGCCGGCGGTGGTGGCGCTGCTTGCCGATGACATGCTCGGGCAGGGCCGCGAAACGGCGGAGCTCTCGGCCTATCACGCCGCCTTCGATGCGATGGCGGAGGAGGGCGGAAATCTTCTGATCGTGGGCGAGCAGGCGGGCGAGGTGGTGGCGACCTACCAGTTGACCTTCATCTCCGGCCTGTCGCTGGCCGCCGCGCGGCGGGCGCAGGTGGAGAGCGTGCGGGTCGCCGGCCGCCTGCGCGGACAGGGCGTGGGGCAGCGCATGTTCGCGGATGTCGAGGCACGGGCGCGCGCGGCGGGGTGCAGCCTCGTGCAGCTCACGATGAACGCCAGCCGGGCCGACAGCCGGCGCTTCTACGAGGGGCTGGGCTTTGTGCCGAGCCACGTGGGGTTCAAGAAATCCTTGTAGGCTGTGCCGGGCCTTGGCCGATCCGCGTGAGGGCGGGTGGATATCGGGCGTGCCGGGGCCGTCGATGATCGCCGGTCAGGCCGCAACGCGGGCGCCTGCGGCGATGGTTGCGGGCGCGGCGTTGAGCGTGTCGCGGGCAAAGCCTGCCGCCTGCTGGTAGCGGGCCATGAACGCGGCGCGTTCGGCCGGCGAGATCACGGCGTCGATGTCGGTGAAAGTGCCGCCACAGCGGTCGTTGACCATGTTCAGCAGGCCAAACGGTCCGGCGCCGCGGTTGCGCAGGATCACCTCGGAGATCGGGCCGCAGAGCTTGGCGTCATAGGCGGAGAGCGCCTGCGCCGTGACGCCGTGGGACAGCATGGCCGCGCCGAGCACGCGGGCGTCGATCACCGCCTGGCTCGCGCCGTTGGAGCCGGTGGGATACATCGCGTGGGCCGCGTCTCCCAGCAGGGCGACCGGGCCATCGACCCAGGTGGGCACCGGGTCGCGGTCGATCATCGGGTTCTCGAAGGCGATGTCGGCGCCCGAGATCAGGGCGGGCACGTCGAGCCAGTCGTAGCGCCAGCCTTCGAAGTGGTGGAGGAAATCGGAGATCGGGGCGGGGCGGAACCAGCCGGACTTGCGGGCCTCGGTCTCGTCGAAGGTGACCTCGGCGATCCAGTTGGTGAGCGCCAGCCCGGTCTCCGCGTCGGGGTGGGAGATGGGATAGATCACCATGCGCTGCCGGTGCGTGCCCAGCCCGACGAAGGAGGAGCCGGTGCGGATGGGCTTGGCCAGGGTGGTGCCGCGCCACATCAGCGCCCCGCCCCAGTGGATCGGCGGCTGGCCGGGGTGCATCTGGGCGCGCACCGCCGAATGGATGCCGTCGGCCCCGATCAGCAGGGTGCCGGTGGCCTCGGAGGTGGTGTTGTCGGCGTGCTCGAGGTACGCGATGACGCCGCTGGCGCTGCGGCTGTAGCCGGTGACGCGGGTGCCGGTCTGCAGCGCCGAGGCGCCGGCGCGGGCCATGAAGGTCTCGGCCAGCAGCATGTGGAAGCCGCCGCGGTGCACGGCGTATTGCGGCCAGTTGTAGCCGGCATCGAGGCCGCGCGGCTCGGCGTAGATCTCGGCACCGTTCTGCCCGACGAGCGCCCATTCGCGGGCAGGCAGGCCCACGGTATCCAGCTGCGCCGCGCCGATGCCCAGGTCGTAGAGCTCGCGCACCGCGTTGGGCTGGAGGTTGATTCCGACGCCCAGCGGCTTCAGCTCGCGGGCGCTTTCGAACACGGTGCAGGGCACGCCGATCTGGTGCAGGGTCAGCGCGGTGGCGAGGCCGCCGATGCCACCGCCTGCGATGAGAACGTGGGGCTGTGTCATCCGTGCTGTCTTCTCCCGGGGTCGGGAGGTTCTAGCAGGGTGGAGGCAGGGATCAAGCGGGCCGCCGGGCGGCGGATCAGGGGAAGAGGCCGGAGCGCTCGACGACCTCGGATTCCATCAGCGTGTAGCGGCGCACCACCTTGCGGGCGTTGAACAGGATCACCAGCTGCTTGCGGGTGCCCTTGGCCGAGCTGCCGAGCTGGTTGACGTAGGGGATGTAGTTGAGCGCGCTCTGCTTCATCTCGGAGTAGTCGTAGGACCAGATGTCATGCCCGCCGGAGCTGAAGCTCACGTTGCCCGGCGCGCCGAACATCTGCCGGACCTCGGCCTGGGTGGTCACCCCTTCGGTCAGCTTGGTCTGCACGCTTTCCTCGGTTTCCTGCGAGATCCCCTGGTTGCCGGTCGAATCGCAGCCCGCCAGCGCGAGGAGCGCGGCCAGGGCGGCGGCGAGGCAGGGCGTGAGGCGGCGCGGGGTCATGGGGGCTCCGGGGTTGGGTGGGGCGCTTATACTCCAGGGCCGGGCGGCGCGGCTACGGGGCATCGGTCACAAGCCCGTGGCTGGCGGCGGCCCGCCGGGAGGGCTCAGACCAGCATCGCCAGCGCCCCCACCACCAGAGGGACCGGCAGCGAGATGGCGAGGCGGAGCGCCATGGTGCGCGTGCCCATGAAGGGGATCTCGTAGGCGAGGATCTTGGTCAGCGAGAAGAGGCTCCAGGAGGTGACATAGGTGATTGCCGCAGCGGGCGTGGCTGCGGCCTTGAGCGCGGCGGCCGCGAGGGCGAAGCTGACGAAGGCGCCGCCCGGGGTGATCGGTCCGAGGAGCGTGGCGAGCAGCAGGGCGCGCAGCCCGGCATCGGCCCCGAAGAGCGCCTCGATCCGGTCGGCGGGCATCAGCTCGGCCAGCAGCGCGGCGCCGATCATCGCCACCAGCAGCCGGGGCAGGGTGAAGCCGGCGAGCCGGGCGGTGCCCGAGAGCGCCGCGCGTCGGTTGGCGCCGGTGGCGAGGCGCGCCCAGGCCAGGGCGGCGAGGCCAAGGAGCAGGACGGTGCCGATGAGGATGTTCATCGGCGGCGGGCGATCAGGGCGCGCGCCACCAGCCCGACGGCGAGCGGGGCAGGCAGGCAGAGGGCGATCCGCAGGGCGACGAGGTGCCAGTCGAGAAAGGACAGCTCCCAGATCAGGGTGCGATTGAGCGACAGCAGCGACCAGCCGGTGACGAGGGCCAGCACCGCGCCGAGGTCGGCCCCGGCGGCGAAGAGCGCGGCGGCCAGCGGAAAGGTCATGCCCGGACCGCCGGGCAGCAGGGCTCCGGCGGCGGCAGCGAGGGCCAGCCCGCGCCACCCGCTCTCCTGCCCGATCAGGGCCGCGACGCGCTCGCGCGGCAACAACAGCGGGATGCTGGCCGCCAGGAAGAGCCCGGCCCCGACCTTGGGCAACAGCACCGCGATGAAGCCGAGCGCGCCGATGGCGGTTTCGAGGGCATGAGCCGCACCGTATTTGCCCGCGACCAGGATGGCGGCGAGCAGGGTGACGGCGAGCAGCACCAGAAAGCCGCCGTGAATGATCTTGCGGCGGGGGGCGGAGCTGGGCGGGGCTTGGATATCGGCACGCATCTGCCGCCGTTCTGGGCGATTTGCCGGTGGTCGGCAAGCGCGGCGGCGCGGCCCGGCGCAAGGGGCAGAACGGCGGCGCGGCAAGGGCAATCGGGGCGGGATGAACCCTTCCTTAAGGGTCCGGGTGCTAAGGCAGGCCGGAGTTTACCCCACCAGGGAGCCCGACATGCGAGCATTTCTCAGACTTACCGCCCTCCTGGCGGCGCATTTCATGGCCGGCCCGCTGCCGGCAGCCGACGGGGTAACACCCGATGCGGTGCATTTTGCCCAGGTCGCGGCGCTGGGCGGCCCGGCGGCAGCGCTGGGGCAGGGGATGCGCGCGGGCATTCTCGCCGCCTTCGAGGAGGCCAATCGCGCCGGCGGCGTGCACGGCCGCAAGGTCACGCTGGAGAGCTTCGATGACGGCTACGAGCCCGACCGGTCGGTGGCGCATGTGCTCGAGGTGATCGCGGGCGGGGCGCATATCGGCTTCATCGGGCCGGTCGGCACGCCGACCAGCCAGGCCACCCAACCGGAGGCGACGGCGGCGGGCATGCCCTTTGTCGGCCCGTTCACCGGCGCGGGCTTTCTGCGCGCGCCCGAGCTGACCAACGTGGTCAACGTGCGGGCGACTTACGGGGCCGAGACCGAGGCCTGGATCGCGCACCTGGTCGACGGGCTGGGGATGAAGAGCATCGCCATCCTTTACCAGGATGACGGCTTCGGTCGGGTCGGCCTCGAGGGCGTGACGGCGGCGCTGGAGACGCGCGGCATGACGCTTGCGGCCAAGGGCACCTATACCCGCAACACCGTGGCGGTGAAGTCGGCCCTGCTCGACATCCGCAAGGCCAAACCCGATGCGGTGGTGATGGTGGGGGCCTACAAGCCGATCGCCGAGTTCATCAAGCTGTCGCGCCAGCTGAAGTTCGAGCCGACCTTCGTGAACATCTCCTTCGTCGGCTCCGAGGCGCTGGCGGGCGAGCTGGGCGCGGCGGGCGAGGGGGTGATCATCAGCCAGGTGGTGCCCTTTCCCTGGGATGCCAGCCTGCCGATCGTGGCCCAGTACCAGGCCGCGATGACGGCGGCGGACCCGGAGGCGCAGCCCGGTTTCGTGACGCTCGAGGGTTATCTCGCCGGTCGCGTCGCGCTGCGTGCCCTCGAGGCCGCCGGCCCGGATGTGACGCGTGAGAGCTTTCTTGCCGCGCTGGCGAGCCTCGGCGCCTTCGATCTGGGCGGCCTCGGCTTTGCCTATGGCGCGGGCGACAACCAGGGGCTCGACAGCGTGTTTCTCACCCGGATCACCGCCGGAGGCGGCTTCGAGACGGTGGTGAGCGGTGGCGGCGCCTGACGTCATTCCGAGCGGCGCGGCGCAGGCGCCTTGCCGGTCGGCTTCGCGCAGCAACTATCCGGGTGGAGGCAAAAGGTGACCCGACTGACAGACCTCTTCGGCAGCATTGCCGCCAAGTTCGCCCTCATCCTCGCGGCCCTGGGTGCGATGACCGCGGCGGCCATCGTGATCGGGCTTCTGGTGTTCGGCGCGCTCTCCGATGCGCTCCGGGCCTTCATCGACGAGAACCTGCCGGGCATCGAGGCCAGCGTCGAGGTGACGGCGCGCACCGGGGCCGTCCAGGGCGCGATGACAGAGGTTCTGCTGGCCGAGGATCACGACGCGCTGAAGGGAGCGGCGTCCGACATGCAGGAGGGCGTGGTGGCGCTCAAGACGGCGTCGCGCAGCCTGTCGCACCAGGCCCAGGCGCAGATCGAACCGCTGCTGGCGGAGCTCGACATCGCCAATGCCGCCATGGTCCGGGCCCTCGAGCAACGGTTTACCGAACAGGACCGGGTCCGCGAGATGGTGCAGGCCTTCGTGACCCTCTCGGAGCAGGCCAACGGCGCGCTGGTGAGCCTGGCCGATGACGCCTATTTCGAGCTGCAGATCGGCGGCGAGGAGACGGTCGGCACCGTGACCAGCACGCTGGGCGGCCTCATCAGCCAGGAATTCGCGCAGATGCTGGCGCTGATGAAGGTGCGGGCGGAGATCAACCTGCTGAGCGGCGTGACGCTGGTGCTGGCCGATGCGCCCGACATGTTCATCGAGGCGATTCTGGGCGATATCGCCACCGCAAGCCTCGCCCACCTCGACGCGGCCATGGCGGAGCTGCCGGAAGAGGCCATTGCCGTCGAGCAGATGGCGGCGATCCGCGAGGTCGTGGCCTTCTTTCACGCGCGCCAGGACTTGCGCGACTACCAGCGGCCCGATCTCCGGCAGGAGGTGCTTGCCCAGCGGCAATCGAGCGCCGTGGCGGTGAACAGCGCGATCGACGACATGGCCTTCGCGCTGGAGTTGCGCGCGCAGGAGGCGGCAACCGGCAACGAGGCTGCGATTCGCGGACTGCTCGACGTGCAGGTGGGGAGGATGCGGATGTCGGGCGAGATCGACGCGGCGATCAAGGGCGTGCTCACCCGGGCCCTCCTCGGCGTGGCGGCACAGGACGCAAGCGCGGCGGCGGGTGCGCAGGCCGCGGTCGACAGCGCCCTGGGCCATCTCGATGCGCTGCTGGCGGGGCGGGAACTTCCAGAGGGGCTCGTGCCGGTGGTCGACGAGATGCACAGCATCGTCGCGGCGGAGGCGGGCGTGGTGGCGGCGCGGCGGCGGATGCTGGAGGCGCAGGCCGCGGCATCGGCCCGGTCGATCGCCTCCGGCGCGGCGATCGGGCGCATCGTCGCGGAGGCCCGCGCCAACGCGTCCGCCGCCGTGGGCGCGGTGGTGCAGGGCAGCGAAACGATCCTGGGGCGCGCCGATCTCGCGCGCAACCAGTTCCGCTCCATCGCGCTGGCCAGCCTGCTGCTGCTGCTGGCCGCTCCGCTGGTGACCTGGGTGCTGATCCTGCGACCGATGGCACGCGTGACCCATGCCACCGAACGGCTGTCGCGCGGCGATCTTTCGCCGGTCGAAGGCTTCGAGCGGACCGGGGGCGAGATCGGCCGGATGGCGCGGGCGCTGAAGGTGTTTCGCGACGGGATGATCGAGCGCGAGCAGATGCAGGCCGCCGAGCAGGAGCGGGAGGCCTGCGAGCGCGCCCGCCAGCGCGAGGCCGAGGCGCGGGACCGTGCGCGCCAGGCCGAGGCGCAGGAGGCCGAACGCCGGCGCGAGGCGGAGGCCCGCGCCCGGGAGGCCGCCGAGGCCGAGGCGCGCGAGCAGATCCGCGCCGCCGCGGAGGAGGAGCGCCAGGCCCGCGCCGCCGAGCAGAGCCAGGTGGTCGACCGGCTCGCCACCGCGCTCGACCAGCTTGCGGCGGGGGACCTTACGGTGACGATCGATAGCGAGTTCGCCGGCCCCTACGAGAGCCTGCGGCGCAATTTCAACGCGGCGGTCTTGACGCTGGAGGAACTCATCACCGCGCTGGCGGCCAGTGCCGGCACCGTCAACACCACCTCGCAGGACATCAGCGCCGCGGCCAAGGACCTGGCGCGCCGGACCGAGAGCAGCGCCGCCACGCTGGAAGAGACCAGCGCCGCCGTCACCGAGCTGAGCGAGAGCGCCGGGGCCACCGCCGACCGCGCTCGGGAGGCGGACCGGATCATGCAGGTGACCCGCGACAACGCGAAGGCCAGCCAGGCCACCGTGCGCAGCGCGGTGGACACGATGACCGAGATCGAGGCCTCCTCCGCCGCGATCTCGAAGATCGTCGACCTGATCGAGGACATCGCCTTCCAGACCAATCTGCTGGCGCTGAACGCCGGCGTCGAGGCTGCCCGCGCGGGCGAGCAGGGCCGCGGTTTCGCCGTGGTCGCCATGGAGGTGCGCTCGCTCGCGCACCGCTCCTCGGATGCCGCGAAGGAGATCAACGACCTGATCAACGCCACCCGCGATCGCATCACGCGCGGCGTGAGCCAGGTGGGCGAGGCCGGCGAGGCGCTGAACGGCATCCTCGACCTGGTGAGCGAAGTCTCCGGGCAGATCACGGCCATCGCCGGCGCGGCTAACGAGCAGTCGTCCGGCGTGCGCGAGATCAGCCTCGCCGTCGCCCGGCTCGACGGGGCGACCCAGGACAATGCGGCGATGTTCGAGCAATCGGCGGCCTCGAGCCAGCTGCTCACCGAGGAGGCGCGCGCGCTTTTCGATCTTTCCGCCCGGTTCCGGACGCGCAACACCGCCGCACCGCAAGGCACGGCCACCGAAGCCGGCGCGGCCCAGGGCCGGGCCAGGGCGCCGAAGGCGCCGCTCCCCGCGGCCAAAGGGGCCGTCACACCAACCTCGGCGGGGCAGGAAGCACCCGTCCCTCTGGCACGGAGTGCCTGAGACCGCCCGCCCTCAGGCGCGGAGCGCCTGAAACGCCTATTCCACTGGCGCCGAGCGCTTGGGGTGGCCATCCTTCCGGCGTGGAGCGCCTGAAGCGCCCATCCCTTTGGAGCGGAGCGCCTGAGGCGGCCACCCCTCCGGCGTGGAGCGCCTGAAACGCCCATCCCTTTGGCCCGGAGCGCCTGAGGCGGCCACCCTTCCGGCCCGGAGCGCCTGAGGCGGCCACCCTTCCGGCCCGAAGCGCCTGACGCGGCCATCCCACTGGCGCGGCGCGCCTGAGGCGGCGTCACGCGCGCACCCGGCCCGGCCCGCTGCCAGTGCGGTGCCCCGGTCTGGTCGGGCGCAGTTGTCATGAAACCTTAATCGGATCGTCACACAGGCTTCGCGACGCGGCGGCTACCTGCCCCCGACCAGACCGGGGGACCGTATGCTTGCCATCAACAGGCTGACCAAGCGCTTTGGGGCCAATACCGCCGTGAGCGCTGCCAGCTTTAGCGTCGACAAACCGATGATGATCGGGATCATCGGGCGCTCCGGGGCCGGCAAGTCGACCCTGCTGCGGATGCTGAACCGGCTGACCGATGCCTCCGAGGGCTCGGTGACCTTCGAGGGCCGCGACGTGCTGGGCCTCACCGGCGCCGCCCGCCGCGGCTGGCAGGCCGATTGCGCGATGATCTTCCAGCAGTTCAACCTCGTGCCGCGGATGGACGTGGTCTCCAACGTGCTTCACGGCACGCTCGGCCGCCGCTCGACGCTGGCCACCTTTTTCAACCTCTACCCGCAGGCCGACATTCACCGCGCCATCGACATCCTCGACCGGCTCGGGATCGCCGAACAGGCGCCTAAGCGCGCCGAGGCGCTGAGCGGCGGCCAGCAGCAGCGCGTCGCCATCGCCCGGGCGCTGATGCAGGACCCGAAGATCATCCTCGCCGACGAGCCGATTGCCAGCCTCGACCCGATGAACGCCCAGGTGGTGATGCAGGCGCTGCGCCGCATCCACGAGGAAGACGGCCGCACCGTGATCGCCAACCTGCACACGCTCGACACCGCGCGGCGCTACTGCGACCGGGTGATCGGCATGCGCGACGGGCGCATCGTCTTCGACGGCACGCCCGAGCTGCTGACCACCGACATGGCCCGCGAGATCTACGGCGCCGGCGAGAGCTTCAGCGAGGCCGCCACCTCGACCGAGATCGAGACGCTGGACCGCGGCCAGCCCGAAACGGCCCGCCACCCCCGCGCCGACGAGATCCAGCATCCGCCCGTCAGCGCCTGAGTTTCCAACCGCCCCGACCGACAAGGGGCATCCATCCAAACCGGAAAAAGCGAGAGACAGATGAAACACCTGATTGCCGCCGCCCTGGCCACGACAGCCCTTGCCGGGGCCGCCACCGCCCAGGAGATCACCGAGTTCAACATCGGCATCCTCGGCGGCGAAAACGCCCAGGACCGCCTGAACAACCACGAGTGCCTGAAGACCTACACCGAAGAGGCGCTCGGCGTGCCGGTGAAGCTCTTTGCCCCGGCCGACTACAACGGCGTGATGCAGGGCCTGCTCGGCGGCACCATCGACATGGCCTGGCTCGGCGCCTCGGCCTATGCCGGCGTCTACGTGCAGGACCCCGAGGCGGTGGAGCCCGTGCTCGTCAAGATCAACCTCGACGGCTCCTACGGCTACCACTCGATCGGTTTTGCCCGCAAGGACAGCGGCATCACCTCGCTGGCCGACATGAAGGGCAAGACCTTCGGCTTCGGCGACCCCAACTCGACCTCGGGCTACCTGATCCCCTCCGTGGAGATCCCGATGGCCGGCGAGGGCATCACCATGGAGTCGGGCGACTACTTCGGTGAGGTCAAGTTTACCGGTGGCCACGAGCAGACCATCGTCGCGGTCAACAACGGCGATGTCGACGCCGGCGTGACCTGGGCCGACGGCCAGGGCGCCTGGGAAGACGGCTACAACTCCGGCTCGCTCCGCAAGGCGGTGGATGCCGGCCTGATCGACATGAACGATCTCGTCGAGATCTGGCGCTCCAAGCCGATCCCGGAAGGCCCGATCGTGCTGCGCAAGGCGCTGCCCGAAGAGGTGAAGGCCAAGATGACCGCGCTCATCGACGGCATGCACGATGCCGACAAGGAGTGCACCTACAACATCTCCGCCGGTGAGAGCCTGGGCTTCGACCCGATCACCCACGACGCCTACCTGTCGATCATCGAAGCGCGCAAGTCGCAGAGCAACTGAGCCGCTTCGGCAGATCCGGCCCCGCCCCTCGCCGGGCGGGGCCTCACAACGCAGGACAGGCAGATGGCAGAGATATCCTCGCACGGGGCCGCCGGGCTCGACAGGACGCGGGCGCATTACATGGCGCTGGTGCAGCAGCGTCGGCTCTACGGCGGCATCACGCTGGCCATCTTCATCCTGCTGCTGGTCTCCGGCTTCTGGCTGGCCGATGCGCGCAACGCGGGCGGGTTCTGGAGCGGCCTGCCGCAGATGTTCGATTTTCCGGCCGACGTGGTGGCCGACACGATCCCCCGCCTGAACCTGCTGCCGGGCTACCTGGTCAAGTACCTTCCGGCGCTGCTCGAGACGGTCAACATCGCCGCCGTCTCCACGCTGCTGGGCGCGCTGGCCGCGATGATCTTTTCGCTGCTGGCCACGCGCGGCCTGGCCCGCTGGCCCCGGCTCATCCCGGTGTTCCGCCGGATCATGGACATCATGCGCGCCGTCCCCGAGATCGTGATCGCCCTGATGCTCATCTTCGTTCTGGGCGGCGGGCCGGTGCCGGCGATGATCGCTATCGCCTTTCATACCGCCGGAGCGCTGGGCAAGCTGTTTTCCGAGGTGGCCGAGAACGCCGACCTGAAGCCGGTCGAGGGGCTCGCCTCGGTAGGGTCGACCTGGTCCCAGCGGATGTGGCTTGGCGTGCTGCCGCAGGTGGCGCCGAACTGGCTCAGCTACGGGCTCCTGCGCTTTGAGGTCAACATCCGCGCCTCGGCCATCCTGGGCTTCGTCGGCGCGGGCGGCATCGGCTACGAGCTGAAGAACGCGATGAGCTGGGGACAGGGCAAGTTCGACGAGGCGGCGGCGATCTTCATCCTGCTGTTCCTGACGATCGTGGCGGTCGATCAGCTCTCGAGCTACGCCCGCAACAAGCTGACTGGCCCGGGAGCGCACTGATGGAACTTGCTGCACGCTACGCCGAGGCGGACCGGATCGTCGGCCGCAAGAAGCTCGTGGCCTTCGCCGTGCCGGGGCTGATCCTGCTCTATTTCGGCTACATCTTCTTTGCCTTCGACATGCCCGGCCTGGTCGAGCGGGCCCGACCGGAGAACGCGCAGATCCTGCTCCGCGACACCTGGAGCTACAAGACCCATGTGACCCGCGACAACCGCAACGGCGAGCTGAGCTATGCGGTGGAGGGCGAGCGCAAGGGGGCCTACCCCGAGGGCCAGCGGCCCCAATGGGTGAGCGGTGAAGGCGAGGTTGCCGTCATCGAGCTCGGGCAGGGGCGAGAGGTGCGCTTTCTGCCCGGCAATGCGGTGCAGTTCGTCATTCCGGGCGAGCGCACGATCGAGGCGTGGCTGGAGGGGCGCAGCGTGGTGACCAACCTCGACGCGCCCTATCCCGATTATGTTTCGGTCTCCGGAACCCGGCTCCAGGTGACCCTGCCTGGGGCGCGGCTCACCTTCACCCGGTCGCGGAGCGAGGTGTTCCGCTACTTCGGCGGGTGGGAGCTGTTCTTCTTCACCCTCGACAGCCCCTATCACGGGCAGGGGCTCGGCCGCATCCTGTTCGGGGCCCAGATCGACCCGGCGCGCGGCAACATTGCCGGGGCGTGGCACGACTTCTGGCAGAACCCGATGTGGATGCATGCGGCGGTGGCCTGGGCGATGTTCGAGACCGTGCTGATGGCCTTCCTCGGCACCTTCGGCGCGGCGCTCATTGCCCTGCCGGTCGCCTTCATGGCGGCGAAGAACTTTGCCCCACTGCGGACGGTGCGCTTTGCCTTCCGCCGGGTCTTCGACTTTCTGCGCGGAGTGGACGGTCTGATCTGGACCATCGTTCTCAGCCGCGCCTTCGGGCCGGGGCCATTGACCGGGGCGCTTGCGATCCTGTTCACCGACACCGGGAGTTTCGGCAAGATGTTCTCGGAGGCCCTGGAGAACGTGGACGGCAAGCAGATCGAGGGTGTAGCCAGCACGGGCGCGGCGCGGACCCATCGCTACCGGTTCGGGGTGATCCCGCAGGTGGCGCCGGTGCTGCTGAGCCAGGTGCTCTACTTCCTCGAGTCCAACACCCGCAGCGCCACGATCATCGGGGCGATCACCGGCGGCGGCATCGGGCTCTTGCTGACGCAGGCGATGATCACCCAGAAGGACTGGGAAGAGGTGACCTATTACATCGTTCTGATCGTGCTGACGGTGATGCTGATGGACAGCCTCTCGGGCTGGCTGCGGCGGCGGCTGATCAAGGGTGAGTGAGGGTGCAGCCAGGAACTTGCGCGAGAATTCTTCTGCGCGGACAAGATTTTCCTGAAAATTCCGGGGGTCGGAAAATTCCTGACCAAGACTTTTCCTTGGGGCGGCATGCGGCTGTCTGAACAGGAGCCGGTGATCGAGCCCGACTGCGATATCGAGGGTTCCAGCTTCGGCCGTTTCTGCGAGGTCAAGCGGGGCAGCCGGGTGGCGTGGTCGGAGTTCGGCGACTACGCCTACTGCGACCGCTATTGCGACATCGCCAACGCATCCGTGGGAAAGTTCGCCAATATCGCCAGTTTCGTCCGTGTGGGCGCAACCGATCATCCGCTGGACCGGGCCTCGCTGCATCACTTCATGTATCGCTCGGCCGCGCTCTGGGAGGATGCGGAGGACGATGCCGAATGGTTCGAGCGGCGGCGGGCGCGGCGGGCCGTGGTCGGGCATGACACCTGGATCGGCCACGGTGCGATGGTGAAGCCCGAGGTCACCGTGGGGCATGGGGCCGTGGTTGCCGCGGGCGCGATCGTGACAAGGGACGTGGCGCCCTATGTGATCGTCGCGGGCAACCCGGCGCGGGTGCTGCGGCGGCGGCAGCCCGAGGCGGTGGCCGAGCGGCTCATGGCGCTGGCCTGGTGGCACTGGTCGCATGAGGCGATCCGGGCGGCGCTGGGCGATTTTCGCACCCTGAGCGCGGAGGCCTTTCTGGAGAAATACGCGTGAGGGGTGCAGCGACCGCCCTGCGGGCTATTCGGCGGCCAGGGCGCGCGCGGCCTCTGGGCGGGCGAGAAACCGCGCCGCGAGCGCGCCGGAGAGGTGAGCCAGCCGGCCGGCGCAGAAGGTGGCCTCGATCCGGCGGCTTTCGGCCTCGACGATCACCAGGTCGGCCCGCGTGCCATCGGAGAGGTGGCCGCGGTCGTTCAGGCCCATGATGGCGGCTGGGCGGGTCGAGATCAGCTCCCAGGCGGCGTGGAAGGGCAGGGTGCCCGCATCGGCCAGCGCCCAGGCGGCGGCGGCGAGGCAGGGCAGGTGGTAGTCGCTCACCAGCGCGTCGCAGAGGCCGCGGGCCACGAGGCTCCGGGCCGAGACACCGCCCGACTGCGAGCCGCCGCGCACCACGTTGGGCGCCCCCATCAGCACCGGGTCGCCGTTGGCACGGGCCACCTTGGCCGCGGAGGCATGGGTGGGAAACTCGCAGATGGTGGCGCCGAGGATGTGCATCCGCTCGCGGGTCTCGCCATCCGGGTCGTCGTGGGAGCCGTAGCGCAGGCCGAGGTCGTCGAAGGCGCGGGCGAGGTTGCACAGGTGGCGCGGCACACGGGGCGCGGCATCGCGGGCGGCGAGGATGCGGGCGGTGAAGGCCTCGACGGTCTGGCCGCGCTTTTCGGCCCAGGAGGCCAGCGCCTGCGGTCGCTCGGCGAGCCAGAGCTCTGCCTCCTGCATGTGGTTGTTGAAGACCACGTAGTCGATACCCCAGCGGCGGATCGCGGCGAGCATCCGCTCGGCGCTCTCGGGCATGTGGGTTTCGCAGCGGAGTTGAACGCGCATGTCGGTGAGCAGGCTCGGGCGCACCTCGGAGAGCGCCGCCAGCAGTGCCTCGGCGAAGTCGGGGTCGCGGCGGCCGCCCTCCCAGCTCCAGCCCTGGGCGAGCCAGAGGGTGGTGACGCCATGGGCGGCGGCGTCGCGGTCGACGGCGGAGAGTGCCGGGGCAAGCGGGAGCTGGGCCGAGCTGCGCGGCGCGATCTGGTGCTCGAACCCGTCGCCGTGCAGGTCGATGATGCCGGGGAGCACGAGGTAGCCCGAAAGGTCGACCTCGGGCGCGGGGCCTTCGGTGAGGCGTCCGCAGGCCAGCGTCAGGGCGCGCTCTTCGAGCGTCGGGCCGGTCAGCACCGCGCCGTGGGTGAGGCGCAGGGGAGGGAGGGGGCGTGTCATGCGGGTCTGCCTGCTCTCGGATTTGCTGCCAGTCTGCCGCGGCATTGTATCGGCAGCGTGACGGAAAGGTTAACGATTCCCGCACACTGGCGGATCATTGCGCCTCGGCGGGCGCATCGTGGGCCACCGTCAGAACCACCCGGTCGCCGGCGAACCAGGTTTCGCCGTGTTCCACCGGATGGCCCTCGAGGTCGCGGTTCAGCCCGGTTGTCTTGAGCAGCGGATCGCCCTCGCGGAGCCTAAGGTGCAGGGCCTGGGTGGGGCTGGCCCGCTCGGCGGTGAGGCGGGTTTCGGCGCGGATGTAGTCGGCGAGGCCCTCGAGCCGGAGCGCCTCGGTGACGGAGGAGGTCTCGGCGAGGCGCGCGGCGAGACCGGGAAAGCGGGCGGCGGGGAAGGTGGAGGTGAAATGGGCGATGGGCGTGCCGGATGACAGCGAGAGGCCCTCGTAGACCACCACCAGCGCCTCGGGCGCGAGGCCGAGGGCGGCCGCCTCGGCCTCGGTCGGCGGGCGGGTCTCGACCCGCAGCACGCGCTTTTCGGGCAGGCGGCCCGAGGCGCGGATGTTCTGGTGAAAGCGCACGCGGCGGCCGATGGGGTATTCGGTGGGCGGGGCCTCGACGAAGACGCCCGAGCCGCGCCGGGAGCGGACGACCCCGGCCTCGGCCATCGCGCCGAGCGCGCGGCGCACGGTGTGGCGGTTGACCCCGAAACGGGCGGCAAGCGCGGCCTCGGTGGGCAGCTTCTCGCCCGCGCGGTAGAGGCCCTGGGCGATTTCGCCTTCGAGGGTGGCGGCGATAGACTTCCAGACGGGGGTTCGCGCGGGGGTGCGGGCCATGGCTGTTACCGAAACTTCATGAAACGGCGCTGGACGCAGGGGCGCCTCGGGCCTATTATTTGTCTAGTTGTATAGATATCTCGACAAATCGGCAAGTTGTCTCATGAGCGAAACACGCAAGGATTGGATGGGCACCCTGGCCACCGCCAAACCGGCGGCCCTGGCGGCGGCGGTGGAGGCGCTGGGCGCCTTGCCCGGCTTCAGCTGGCTGCGGGCGCCGCAGGTGGGCGGAGTGATGGTGCCGGGCCGGATGGGCGGCACCGGCGCGCCCTTCAACCTCGGAGAAATCACGGTGACGCGCTGTGCGCTGAGGCTGGAGAGCGGCGAGGTGGGCCATGCCTGGGTGCAGGGCCGCGACAAGGGGCATGCCGAGCGGGCGGCGCTCTGCGATGCGCTGATGCAGACGGGGCGGGCGGGCGATGTCAGGCGCCTGGTGCTTGACCCCCTGGCCGCGGCCCGGGCCGAGGCGCGCAAGGCTCGCGCAGCCCGGGCGGCGGCCACCAAGGTTGAGTTCTTCACGCTGGTCAGGGGAGAGGACGCATGAGCCAGGTGCTCGAAGGCGGTTTTACCGATGCGCCGGTCGAGGCCGCGCATGCCTTTCGCGCGGTGCTGGAAGCGATGGCGCGGCCCGGGCGGATCGAGGCGGTGACAGGTGCGCAGGCGCCGGGGCTCTCGGTTGCCGCCTCGGTGGTGGCGCTGACGCTGGTCGATGGCACCACGCCGGTGTTTCTGGCCGAGGACGTGGACAGCCCGGGCCTGCGCCAGTGGCTGGCCTTTCACACCGGTGCGCCTGTGGTGGCGCGTGGCGCGGCCATGTTCGCCTTCGGCGGCTGGGCGGCGCTGGGGCCACTCGGGGCCTATGCGCCGGGCACGCCGGAGTACCCCGACCGCTCGGCCACGCTGGTCGTGGAGGTGGCGCGGCTGGACACCCTGGGCGCCAGGCTCACCGGCCCCGGGATCGCGCACGAGGCGCATCTGTCGCTGCCCGAGGTGGACGCCTTCCGGGTGAACCGGGCGCAGTTTCCGCTCGGGTTGGATTTCATCTTCTGCGCGGGCGACCGGCTGGCCGGCCTGCCGCGCAGCACGCGGGTGGAGGGGTAGTGCCATGTATGTTGCGGTAAAGGGCGGCGAACGGGCGATTGATGCGGCCCACGCCTGGCTGGCCGAGGAGCGGCGCGGCGATGTGGCGGTGCCCGAGCTGAGCGTGGCGCAGATCCGCGAGCAGATGGCGCTGGCGGTGAACCGGGTGATGGCGGAGGGCTCGCTTTATGACCCCGACCTGGCCGCGCTGGCGATCAAGCAGGCGCGGGGCGACCTGATCGAGGCGATCTTCCTGATCCGGGCCTACCGGACAACCCTGCCGCGCTTCGGCTCGGCCAGTCCGATGGAGACCGGCGAGATGGCCTGCGACCGGCGCATCAGTGCGACGTTCAAGGATGCCCCCGGCGGGCAGGTGCTGGGCCCGACCTTCGACTACACCCACCGGCTGATCGACTTTGCGCTGGCTGCCGAGGGCGAGCCGCCGGTGGCGCGGGAGGCGCCGGGCGAGGCGGCCCCCATGCCGCGCATCACCGAGATGCTGAGCCGCGACGGGCTGATCCAGCAGGAGGAGGCAGGCGACGAGACCCCGCCCGACCTCACCCGCGCGCCACTGGAGTTTCCGGCAGGGCGCCCGCTGCGCCTTCAGGCGCTGACCCGGGGGGACGAGGGCTTTGTGCTGTCGATGGCCTATTCGACCCAGCGCGGCTATGGCCGCAACCACCCCTTCGTGGGCGAGCTGCGGATCGGCGCGGTGCCGGTGGAAGTGGAGATCCCCGAGCTGGGCTTCGCGGTGGAGATCGGCGAGGTGGTGCTGACGGAGTGCGAGACGGTGAACCAGTTCACCGGCTCCCGGACCGAGCCGCCGCAGTTTACCCGGGGCTATGGCCTCGTCTTTGGCCAGACCGAGCGCAAGGCCATTGCTATGGCGCTGGTAGATCGCGCGCTGCGCTGGGAGGAACTGGGCGAAGACAACCTCGGCGCCCCCGCGCAGGACGAGGAGTTCGTGATCGCGCATAGCGACAACATCCAGGCCACCGGCTTTCTGGAGCACATAAAGCTGCCGCATTACGTGGATTTCCAGGCCGAGCTGGAGCTGGTGCGCAGGCTGCGCGCCGAGGCGCAGGCGGCGCAGCACAAGGAGGCGGCGGAATGAGCGACTACACCTTTGCCTATCTCGACGAGGAGACCAAGCGGATGATCCGCCGCGCGATCCTGAAAGGCATCGCGATTCCCGGCTACCAGGTGCCCTTCGCCTCGCGCGAGATGCCCATGCCCTATGGCTGGGGCACCGGCGGCGTGCAGGTGAGCGCGGCCTGCCTCACCCCCGACGACCGGTTCAAGGTGATCGACCAGGGTGCGGACGACACCACGAACGCGGTCTCCATCCGCAAGTTCTTCGAGCGGACAGCGGGGGTGGAGACGACGGAGCGCACAGCCGAGGCCACGGTGATCCAGACCCGCCACCGGATTCCCGAGACCCCGCTCACCGAGGGGCAGATCCTGGTCTACCAGGTGCCGATCCCGGAGCCGCTGCGGTTTCTGGAGCCGCGCGAAACCGAGACGCGGCGGATGCATGCGCTGGAGGACTACGGGCTGATGCACGTCAAGCTCTACGAAGACATCGCGCGCCACGGCGAGATCGCCACTGCCTATGCCTACCCGGTCAAGGTAGAGGGCCGCTACGTGATGGACCCCTCGCCCATCCCCAAGTTCGACAACCCCAAGATGGAGATGGCCGCGATCCAGCTCTTCGGTGCGGGCCGCGAGCAGCGGATCTACGCGATCCCGCCCTACAGCCGCGTGGTGAGCCTCGATTTCGAGGATCATCCCTTCGTGGCGGGCAAGGCCCCGCATGACTGCGCCCTGTGCGGCGCGTCCGACACCTATCTCGATGAGATCATCACCGACGACGCGGGGGCCAGGATGTTCGTGTGTTCCGATACCGACTATTGTGTCTCACGGCAGGAGGACGCCGCATGACGCCCCTGCTTTCGGTCCGGGATATCCGCAAGACCTACGGCACGCGCATCGGCTGCACCGATGTCAGCTTCGATCTCTATCCGGGCGAGGTGATGGGCATCGTGGGGGAGAGTGGCTCCGGCAAGTCCACCCTGCTCTCCTGCCTTGCCGGGCATCTGACCCCGGATCGGGGCGAGGTGATCTTTGACACCCGCGCCGACGGCCCGCGCGACACGGTGACCATGAGCGAGCCGGAGCGGCGGATGCTGGGGCGCACCGATTGGGCCTTTGTCCATCAGAACCCGCGGGACGGGCTCCGTATGAGCGTGAGCGCGGGGGGCAACGTGGGCGAGCGGCTGATGGCGGTGGGCGCACGGCACTACGGCCAGATCCGCGAGACGGCGACCGACTGGCTGGGCCGGGTGGAGATCACCGAAGACCGGATCGACGACCGGCCCCGCGCGTTTTCGGGCGGGATGCAGCAGCGGCTTCAGATCGCCCGCAACCTCGTCACCGGCCCCCGGCTCGTGTTCATGGACGAGCCCACCGGCGGGCTCGACGTGAGCGTGCAGGCCCGGCTGCTCGACCTGCTGCGCGGGCTGGTGCGCGAGATGGGCCTCTCGGCGCTCATCGTCACCCATGACCTCGCCGTGGTGCGTCTGCTGGCGCATCGGCTGATGGTGATGAAATCGGGCCGCGTGGTGGAGACCGGCCTGACCGACCAGGTGCTTGACGATCCGCAGCATCCCTATACCCAGCTGCTTGTCAGCTCCGTCCTGCAGGTGTGACATGATCGAGATCAGCAACGTTTCAAAGAGCTTCACCCTGCACAACCAGGGCGGCGCGGTGATCGAGGTGATGCGTGGGGCCTCGCTTTCGGTGGCGCCCGGCGAGTGCGTGGCGCTTACCGGCGAGAGCGGCGCGGGCAAGAGCACCCTGATGCGGATGATCTGGGGCAACTACCTGGCTGCCTCCGGCGCGATCCGGGTGGGCGGCACCGATGTGGCCCGCGCCGAGCCGCGCGAGATTCTCGCGCTGCGGCGGGAGGTGCTGGGCTACGTGAGCCAGTTCCTGCGCGTGGTGCCGCGGGTACCGACCCGCGAGGTGGTGGCCGAGCCGCTCCTGGCGCTGGGGCGCGGCCGGGACGAGGCGCTGGCGCGGGCCGAAGGCCTGCTGACCCGGCTGAACATCCCGCCGACCCTCTGGGGATTGTCGCCCACCACCTTCTCGGGCGGCGAGCAGCAGCGGGTGAACATCGCCCGCGGCTTTGCCCACCCCTTCCCGGCGCTGCTGCTCGACGAGCCCACCGCCTCGCTCGACGCCACCAATCGCGAGGTGGTTCTGGGGCTGATCGAGGAGGCCAAGGCACGGGGCGCGGCGATCGTGGGCATCTTCCACGACGAGGGGGCGCGCAACCGGGTTTGTGACCGGGTGGTGGATGTGACGGGCTTTACCCCGGCGAGGGCGGCATGAGCATTTACGCGGTCGTCGGCCCTTCGGGGGCAGGGAAGGATACGCTGATGGCGGCGGCCCGCGCGGCGCGGCCCGAGATCCACCTGGTGCGCCGGGTGGTGACACGGGAGGCGGCGGTGGGCGAGGATCACCGGCCGGTGACCGAGAGCACCTTTCGCGCGCTCCGGGCGCAGGGGGCCTTTGCCCTGAGCTGGAGCGCCCACGGCCTCTCCTACGGCATCCCGCGGGAGGCCGTGGAGCGGCGCGGTTGCGTGCTGTTCAACGGCAGCCGCGCGATGCTGGAGGCGGCGGCGGCGGCCTTTCCGGGCCTGCGGGTGCTGCATGTCACCGCCCGCCGGGAGGTGCTGCGGGCGCGGCTCGCGGCGCGGGGCCGGGAGAGCGCCGAGGAGATCGAGCGGCGGCTCGCGCGCGCCGACCTGCCCCTGCCGCCGGGCCTCGACGTGATCACCATCGACAATTCGGGCGCGCTGGAGGAGTCTGTGGCCCGGCTCCTCGCCGCCCTCGACCTGAAGGAGACCACCCCATGATGGACATGGCTGCCCCGGCGGAGACGGTTCTGACCAATGCCCGCATCGTATTGGAGGGCGAGGTGCGCGAGGGGGCGGTGCGGTTTCGCGGCGGAGAGATCACCGACGTCTCGTCAGGCGCGGCGCGGGGCGAGGACCTGGGCGGCGACCTGCTGATCCCGGGCCTGATCGAGCTGCACACCGACAATCTGGAGCGCCACATCCAGCCGCGCCCGCGGGTCGACTGGCCGCATGATGCGGCAATCCTCGCCCATGACGGAGAGTTGGCCAGCGTGGGGATCACGACGGTGTTCGACGCCATGCGGGTGGGGTCGGTGCCCAACGAGCACGGCGGATACGAACCCTACGCGCGCGGGCTGGCCAGCGAGCTGATGCAGCTTCGTGCGGCCGGGGCGCTGAAGATCAGCCATTTCCTGCACCTGCGGGCCGAGGTCTGCTCGGCCACCCTGGCCGAGGAGCTCGGGGCCTTCGGGCCCGATGACCGGGTCGGGATCGTCAGCCTGATGGACCACACGCCGGGGCAGAGGCAGTTTCGCGATATCGGCAAGCTGAAGGCCTATGTGCAGGGCAAGCGCAGCCTGACCGAGGCCCAATGGGAGGCGCATGTGGCCAACCTCAAGGCGCTGCGCGCGGCCCATGGAGAGGCCCACGAGGCGGCGACGGTGGCCGCGGCCGGGCGTTTCGGCGCGGTGCTGGCCAGCCATGACGACACGACCGAGGCCCATGTGGCCACCTCGGCAGGCTACGGCATCCGGCTGGCGGAATTTCCGACCACGGAAGAGGCCGCGAGGGCCTGCCGGGCCCGGGGGATCGCGGTGATGATGGGCGCGCCCAACCTGATCCGGGGCGGCTCGCACTCGGGCAACGTGGCGGCGCAGGCTCTGGCCGAGGCCGGGCTGCTCGACATCGTCTCGTCGGACTATGTGCCCTCGGCGCTGCTCACCGCCGCCTTCCGGCTGGCCCGGCTCTGGGGCGACCTGCCGCGCGCCATCGCCGCCGTCACCTCCAGCCCGGCCCGGGCCACCGGCCTTGCCGACCGGGGCCGGATCGCGCCGGGACTGAGGGCCGACCTGGTGCGCGTCACCATGCTGGGCGACACGCCGGTGGTGCGGGCGGTCTGGAGCCACGGGCAGCGGGTGGCCTGAGCCCGGCGGACGCGCGGGCTAGGGCTTGATCACCGGCAGCGCGGTGCCCTGGCGCGAGAGGCCGGGGGCCAGCGGGTAGAGCGTGGCCTGAAGCGCATGGTAGATATCGGGCTTGCCCTTGAACTGGCTTTCGGTCGGCTTGCCCCTGGCGTCCAGCGCGGGGAACCATCCGCCGCGCTTGTGGTCGATGAAATGCGCGTGGGCGAAGGTCCAGAGCCGCCGGTACCACGCCTCGTAAACCTCCTGCCGGTCGAGCTTGATCAGCGAGGCCAGCACGCCGATGCCCTCGGTGACGGGCCACCAGTAGCGGTCGGGCAGCAGCGGCGTGCCGTCCAGGCCGACCGTGTAGATCAGCCCGCCCTCCTCGGCCCAGCCGTCGGTGAGGGCCTGCTGGGCCAGGTCGTGGGCCACCGAGGGCGCCTCGTTCTCGGGGCGGCCGGAGAGATCCCAGTGCTGGAGCAGAAGCCGGGCAAACTCGAGGCTGTGCCCGGGCGTGGTGCCTGCGGGGCGGAACATCGGGTCGCCGTCGTAGCCGGGATCCACCGACCAGTCGGCGGTGTAATGCTCGGGAATGCGCCAGCCGTGGGCGGGGGCCATCCGGCCGAGGAAGAAGGCGAGGATGCTGCCCGCGCGGCGCAGGTAGTGCTCCCAGCCGGTGGCCTCGTAGGCGGCGAGCAAGGCCTCGACCCCGTGCATGTTTGCGTTCATGCCACGATAGCTGTCGAGCGGGGTCCAGTCGGGCCCGAAATCGGGGCCGAAGAGACCGGGCTCCTCCTCCCAGAAGTGATCTGTCAGCACCTCGGTGGCCTGCTCGATCAGGGCCTGTCCGTCGGGGTGGCCGATGAGGTGGGCGGAGGAACCGGCGAGCAGCACGAAGACATGGCCATAGGCCATGCGGCGGCGGTCGGTGGGGGCCGAACCCTCGACGCCCCAGGCCCATCCCTCTCCGTCGCGGTGGCCCTGAGCGAGATATTTCATGCCGTGGTCGACGATCTCCGCACCGCCCGCGCCGCAAAGCTCGGCCAGCGCGTAGGCATGGATCATCCGGGTGGTGCCGTGCAGCTCCTGGAGCTTGCTGCGCAGCGGTTTGCCCTTCCAGTCAAGGGCATGAAAGCCGCCGTCCTTGCGGAGCGCCTTGCGGAAGAACTCGAACTGCCTCAGCGCATCGGCGGCGAGCCAGTCGCGATGCGCGTCATCGTCGAGCCAGAAGCCGGGCGCGTCGGCGGGACCGGGGCCCTTCATGACAGCTCGTAGACCGAGATTTCGACGCGGGCGGTATGGCGGCCGCCGATGCCGACGAAGAGCTGACGGTTGACCCAGGCGTAGCGCGGATCGCCGGTTTCCAGCCGGCAATGGGTGCGCATGTAATACTCCGAGGGGTCCACGTTGTCGCCCGCCGCGACGCGGGCCATCACCTCGGGCGGGCCGTGCCGGAGGCCGAAGTTGACGATCTCGATCACTGCGCCGTCATGGGTGCGCATGGCGTAGCGGGTGTCGAGCTCAGTGAGGCCGCCCTCGAAGATCGTCTGCCAGTCGGCGCCCAGGTTCAGCACCTCGCCGTTGATCCGCGCGCCGGTGACGGTGCCGCCGATGATCGGGATGATCCGGCGCTGCCCGGCGCGGCCCGGCCCCATCTCCATGATCGGGTCGAGCTCCACCGTGAGGTCGAAGGCGTGGGTGAGCGGGGGCGGGTTGAAATACATCGGCGGTCCTCCGGGGGCGAGACTAGCGGGGCGGCGGGGGGAGGGGAAGCGGGCGGGCTCAGCGGGCGAGCCAGCCGCCGTCGACGTTGATGACCGCGCCGTGCAGGTAGTCCGACGCAGGCGCCGCGAGAAAGACCGCCGTATCGGCGATGTCCTCGGGCTGGCCCCAGCGGCCGGCGGGGATGCGCTCGAGGATGGCGGCGTTGCGGGCGCGGTCGGCACGCAGGGCCTCGGTGTTGGCGGTTTCGATGTAGCCCGGCGCGATGGCGTTCACGTTCACGCGCCTTGCTGCCCATTCGTTGGCCATGAGCTTGGTCAGCCCGGCCACGCCGTGCTTGGAGGCGGTGTAGCTCGGCACCCGGATGCCACCCTGGAAGCTCAGGAGAGATGCGATGTTGACGATCTTTGCCGGGCGCTCCGCGGCGAGCGCGGCCCGGGCGAAGGCCTGGCAGGTGAAGAAGAGGGCCTTCAGGTTCACGTCGATCACCTCGTCCCAGTCGGCCTCGGTGAAGGCCACCGCATCGGCGCGGCGGATGATGCCGGCGTTGTTGACGAGAATGTCGTAGCCCGTGCCGGTGAACACGTCGCGCGCGGCCATCGGGTCGGCTAAATCGAGCCGGATCTCGTCGCCGCCGCTGCCGATCTTCTCCAGCGTCTCGCCGCAGCCGCGCCGCCCGGCGCAGGTGACATGGGCGCCCGCGCGGGCGAGGCCTATGGCGATGGCCTGGCCGATGCCGGCATTGGCCCCGGTGACCAGCGCCTTGCGGCCTTGCAGGGAAAAACGGTCGGACATGGGCGGCCTCGGGCTGGGGTGCGTTCGGGGCGCACCATGGCGAGGGCGCACCCGACATGCAACGCGCCTCTGGCTGGCGGGGCCGTGTGGCGCCCGGGCGCCTGCGCCATTGACAGCATGGCGCCCGGCGGAAACCTTCGCGGGGGGAGGGCCGCCATGAAGATCGACGCGCATCAACATTTCTGGAGGATCGACCGGGGCGACTACGGCTGGATGGACGACTCGGTGGCGGCGATCCGCAAGGATTATGGCCCGGAGCAGCTGGTGCCTCTGGCCGGGGCCTGCGGCCTGGGCGGCACCGTGCTGGTGCAGGCTGCACCGACGATGGAGGAAACCGAGTTTCTGCTCTCCATCGCCGAGGAGAGCCCGCTGGTGCAGGGCGTGGTGGGCTGGATCGACCTCGAGGGCGACGTGCCGGGCCAGCTTGCGCGCATCTCCCATCCGGCGCTGAAGAGCCTGCGCCCGATGCTGCAGGATATCGAGGAGACCGAATGGCTGCTGCGCCCCGCCGTGGTGGAGGGGCTGCGCCAGGTCGCGCGGGCGGGGCTGAGGTTCGATGCCCTCGTCACCCCGCGCCACCTGCCGATGCTGGAGCGTTTCGTGACCGTGGTGCCGGAACTGCCGGTGGTGATCGACCATTGCGCCAAGCCCGCGTTCGACGGCACCGATCCGGGCGCGGCGTGGCGCGAGCGCATGGCGGCGCTGGCGGCGCATGGGCAGGTCTTCTGCAAGCTCTCCGGGCTGGCCAACGAATACGGCCCCGGCTGGAGAGCCGAGACCCTGCGCGAGGTGGCGGGCCATGTGCTCAAGGTCTTCGGCCCCGAGCGCGTGATGTGGGGCAGCGACTGGCCGGTGCTGGAGCTGGTCGGCGATTACGAGGGCTGGTTCGAGGCCGCGCAGGCGCTGACGCGGGGCCTGAGCGAGGCCGAGCAGGCCGCCGTGTTCGGCGGCACGGCGCGGCGGTTCTACGGGTTGGAAGACTGAAGGGAAGAGACATGCAGCGGATGGGTTTCGTGATCGGGATCGCGGCGGAGAAGATCCCCGAATACAAGCGGCTCCACGCCGAGGTCTGGCCCGAGGTGGCCGAGCGGATCAAGGCGTCGAACATCACCAACTACTCGATCTTCCTGCGCGAGCCGGAGAACCTGATGTTCGGCTACTGGGAGTATGTCGGCGAGGATTTCGCGGCCGACATTGCAGCCATCGCCGACGATCCGAAGACGCGGGAGTGGTGGGCCATCTGCGGGCCGATTCAGCTGCCCTTGCAAAGCCGGGCCGAGGGCGAGTGGTGGGCCGGGATGGAGCAGGTGTTCTACCTGCCCTAGCCGGGGCGATACTCGCGGTTGGCCTCCGGGTCCTCGGTGGAATGGCCGAGGCCCTCCAGCTCCGCCCAGACCTCGGCGGGAATGTCCCACTCCGACCAGCCCAGGGTTTGCGCCACGCGCTCGGGGCTCGACACGCCGATGACCGTGGAGGTGATGCGCGGGTCACGCAGCGAGAATTGCAGCGCCACGGCGCCGGGTGGCACCTGGTGGCGGGCGCAGACCGCCTCGATGGCGCGGACCGGGGCGAGGGCGGCTTCATCGGCCTTCTGGTAGGTGATCTGGGGCATGACCGCCGAGCCCTTGGCCAGCACGCCGCCGGCATAGGGGGCCGCGTTGAGCACGGTCATCCCGGCCTCATGCGCCCAGCTGAACATCTCGTCGGCGGCGCGGTTGAGCAGGGTGTAGCGGTTGTGGCTCAGGATCACGTCGAAGGGGCGCTCGCGGACCAGCGGAAACATGATGTCGAGCCGGCCCATGGCGAGGCCGACCTTGCCGGCGATGCCCTCGTCCTTCAGCTTGAAGAGCTCGTCGAGCGCGCCGCCCTCGCCGGTGATCTCGGAGAGGTCGCGGGCGTGCTCGGGGTCGTGCAGGTGCAGAAGGTCCACCCGGTCCACGCCCAGCGCGGTGAGGCTCTCCTCGATCGACTGGCGGACGCGGGCCGCATCGAACCGGCCTGTCTCCATGTCGCGGTCGAGCTTGGTGGCCAGCACGAAGCCTTGCGGAAGCCCGCCGCGTTCGGCGATGGCGGCGCCGATGCGCTCTTCGGAGCGGCCGAAGCCGTAGTTGCGCGAGCTGTCGATGAAGTTGCAGGGGCCGTCGAAGATGGCGCGGAGGGTGGCGGCGGCGCGGTCTTCGCTCACCGCGTAGCCGTAGGTATCGGGCATGTCGCCCAGCGCCGAGGTACCGAAGCAGATGGAGCTGACGGCCGACCCGCCCTTGCCGAGTGTTCCTTTGGTCATCGCGTCCTCCCTTGGGTTGACCCGGTTCTAGACGAGGCGGCGCCGGTGGCACAGGGGCGCCGTGCAAGGATGAGATGAAATCGCGAAATCCCTGTTGCCCCAGGGGCAGTCAGCGTTTCGGATGTTACCGCAACCCGCCGTGCGGCCTGGCTTTCGTGGAGGAGGGCCCCCGCAGCACAAGGCCAGCACCGCGCGGGCGGGCAGGCGCAGGCCGAGAAAGTGCTGCGCGTCGAGGGGCTGAACCGGGGCCGGATGGTGCGAAACGTGAGCTTTGCGCTCCGCAAGGGCGAGATCCTCGGGTTTGCGGGGCTCATGGGCGCGGGCCGGACGGAGGTGGCGCGGGTGATCTTTGGCGCCGATCCGCTGGAGAGCGGCACGATCCATGTGCACGGGGCACCGCGCCGGATCGACAGCCCGAAGGATCGACCTGTCGGTGGGCACGATGATGACGCTGACGGCAGTGATCTCGGGCATCATCCTCACCAACCTCGGCCTGCCGCTGCCCTTCGGGATTGCCGGCGCGATCCTCTTCGGCGGCTTCATGGGCTCGATTTCGAGCGGCTGCATCGCCAAGCTCAAGATCCCGCCCTTCATCGCCACGCCGGGAACCGGCGCTGGGCCTCGGCTACGAGCTCGATGCCATTGCGGCGGCGGTGATCGGGGGCACCTCGCTCCCCGGCGGGCGCGGCACGGTTCTGGGCACCATCATCGGCGCCTTCATCATGTCTGTCCTGACCAATGGCCTGCGGGTCATGGGGGTGCTGGAGGACTGGAAGATCGTCATTGCCGGCGTCGTCATCATTGCCGCCGTCTCCGTGGATATCATGCTCCGCACGAAGGGCTGAACCCGGTTCGTTAAGCGGGCGTTCGGGCGCCTGTCGAGCTTGTCCTTCAATCGGTTACTTGGGGGGAAGCCACCATGAAGAAACGGATCGCCGCGCTCACCGCGGCCACCGTCCTGGCCGGCCCGGCCGCCGCGCAGGACGTCTACTTTCCGATCGTCGCCAAGGGCTTCAGCCACCAGCTCTGGCAGGCGGTGAAGCTGGGCGCCGAAACGGCCGCCGAGCGCAACGGGGGGACCATCACCTTCGAGGGGTCCAACACCGAGGCCGAGATCGAGAAGCAGACCGACATCCTCAATGCCGCCATCGCCAGGAAGCCCCAGGGCATCGGCTTTGCCGCGCTCGGCAGCCAGGTCCAGGTGCCGGCGCTGCGCAAGGCGGCGGACGCGGGCATCCCGATCGTGGCCTTCGACTCGGGCGTGGAGTCCGACCTGCCGCTGACCACCTGCACCACCGACAACATGGCCGCCGCCGCCACCGGCGCAGACGGGCTGGCCAAGGCCATCGGCGAAGAGGGCAAGGTGGCCGCGATCATCCACGACCAGACCTCGGCCACCGGCATCGGCCGCCGCGACGGGTTCCTGAACCGGATCGAGGAGGCTTATCCGAACATCGAGATCGTCGATGTGCAATATGCCAACGACGCGCTGAAGGCGACCGAGACCGCCAAGGCGATGCTGCAGGCCAACCCCGACCTGAAGGGCGAGACCCTGCCCGGGGTCATCGACACCGGCTTTTACTGGTATGACAAGACCAACATGGACGACCCGCGGGTGGCCGCGGTGCTCTACGACTGATCCGGCCTGACGGTTGAAACGGGCCCTCTCCCGCCACGCGCGGGGGAGGGCCTCTTGCTGCGCCGATCAGGCGGCGTGAAAGATGAAGGACCGCATGGAGACCGAGCCGAGGTCGATGGCGTCGGTCATCCAGGTGAGCGCGTCGCCGCGGTCTGCCGCGCCGGCGATGGTCAGGGCGGGCAGGTAGTGGTCGTGGCTGGGGTGCGCCATCTGCAGCAGGCTCCCGAGCGCCGCGCGGTCGGCGAGAGCGGCCATGTCGCGCTGCTCGAGCCGGTCGGCGAAGAGCGTGTCGAAGGCCTCGGCGAAGTCGAGCGGCGCACCGCCCGGGCGCATGGTGCGCAGGTTGTGCACCACGTTGCCCGAGCCGAGGATCAGCACGCCCCGGTCGCGCAGCTGGGAGAGCAGCTTGCCGATCTCGAGCTGGTCGGAAAGCGGCGCCGTCATGTCGATGGAGACCTGGAACACCGGCACATCGGCACCGGGATAGAGAAATTTCAGCACCGCCCATGCGCCGTGATCGAGGCCCCAGCTCTCGTCGCTCTCGCCGTGGTGGCTGGCCAGCAGGCTCGCCACCTCGCGCGCCAGTCCGGGGGCGCCGGGGGCGGGGTATTGCATCTCGTAGAGCGGCTTGGGGAAGCCGCGAAAGTCGTGAATCGTCTCCGGCCTGGCCTCTGTGGCCACCAACGTGGTGCCCCTGCTCATCCAATGCGCCGAGACGACCAGGATCGCGCTGGGGCGGGGCAGGGTCTGGCCCAGCTCTGTCCAGGCGCGGCTGTAGGCGGTGTCTTCCAGCGCGTTCATCGGGCTGCCGTGGCCAAGAAAGACCACGGGCATCCGCGCCGAACGCGCGAGGCTGTCGCGCAGGCGGGTGAGATCGGTGACAAAGCTCATGGGCGTGGTCCTGGGTCGGGGGGTGTGTGCGGGCAGGATAGCGCGCCAGGCCTGCGCGAAGAAGGCCGCACATCGCGCGGCAAACCTGCGAAAATGCACAGGGTGCAAAAATCTGCGACGGAATTGCCGCGGCGCAGCGTTTCAGGCTCAACTGTCCGCAATTCCTCCCCCTGGAGATATCATGTCCGCTCCCCTCGTTGCCCGCCGTGACGGCTCCCGCCGCCCTTCCGTGCTGCTCGCCGCCACGATTGCCGCGCTGATCCTGCTTGCCGGCATCGGCCTTGCCCATGCACAGGGCATGCCGCCGGGCGGGGCTGGGCGCGGGCCGACCGAAGTGGGGGTGATGGCGCTGGAGGAGGCCGATGTGCCCTATGCGGTGACCCTGCCCGGCCGGGCCGTGGCCAGCGCGCAGACCGAGATCCGCCCGCGCGTGGGCGGCATGGTGGAAGAGATCCTCTACCAGCCCGGACGCCCGGTGGATGCCGGCACGCCGCTCTTCCGGCTCGAGCCCGACAGCTACGAGGCGGCACTGGCCGCCGCAGAGGCCTCGCAGGCGAGCGCCGAGGCCGCGCTGGCCACCGCGAAGGCCACGGTGGAGCGTTACGAACGGCTCGAAGGGGTGGGGGCGACCGTCTCGGAGGTTCAGACCGCCCGCTCCAATGTCGCCTCCGCCGAGGCCACGCTGAAGAGCGCCGAGGCCGCCGTGCAAACCGCGCAGCTCGACCTCGACCGCAGCGTGCTGAAGAGCCCGATTGCCGGCATCGTGGACGTGGCGGCGGTGTCGGTGGGGGCCATCGTGACCGCCAACCAGACCGACGCGCTCACCACCGTGACCCAGCTCGATCCGATCTACGTGGATGTCTCGGAGAGCGCGGCCCGGATCATCCGGGTGCGCGAGCGGATCGACAGCGGGGCGATGCAGCCGGGCGACCGGATGGAAGCCGAGCTGACGCTGGAGAGCGGCAGCACCTATGCGGGCATCGGGCGGCTGGTGACGCCGGGCACGAGCGTGTCGACCACCACCGGCGCGGTCGACGTGCGCTTCGAGTTCGACAATGGCGAGCGGAAGATCCTGCCCGGCCAGTTCCTGCGGGTGAAGATCGTGATCGGCACCCAGCGCGCGGTTCTGGTGCCGCAGCGGGCGACCACCCGGCAATCGGACGGCACGCTCACCGCCTTTCTTGCGGTGGACGGAAAGGCGCAACGGGTGGTGCTGGAGACCTCGGGCACCCATGAGAACGCCTGGGTGGTGACCTCGGGCGTGGCGGCGGGTGACATGGTGATCCTCGACGGGCTGACCACCCTTGCGGACGGCGCGGCGATCAGCCCGGTGCCGGTGACGATCGCCGCCAACGGCGTGGTGCAGGACGCCGCGCCCGCCGACGCGGCCGAAGCGCGCAGCACTGCCGCGCCCGCCGCCGAAGCCGCAGCCGGGGGCAACTGAGCCATGGCGCAATTCTTCATTCACCGCCCGGTCTTTGCCTGGGTGCTCGCCATCGTGACGATGCTGGCCGGGGCCTTTGCCTTCAGCCAGCTCGCGGTGTCGCAATACCCCGATATAGCGCCCACCACCGTGCGGGTCACTGCCAGCTACAAGGGCGCCACGGCCTCGGCGGTGGAAAACTCGGTGACCTCGGTCATCGAGGACGCCATGACCGGGCTCGACGGCGTGCTCTACATGGAGAGCACCTCGCGCGAGGGCTCCTCCTCGATCAGCCTCGTCTTCGACGAGAGCATCGACCCGGTCGACGCCCAGAACAACGTGCAGTCGAAGGTCAGCCAGGTGGAGGGCCAGCTGCCCGACACGGTGCAGAGCTCGGGCGTGACAGTGACCCGCTCGACCTCGTCGATCCTGATGGTCGGTGCGCTGGTCTCGGAGGATGGCAGCTACTCCACGGTCGCGCTGGGCGATCTGCTCGACACCCGCGTCTCCGGCCCGGTCCAGCGGACGGAGGGCGTGGGCTCGATCAATATCTTCGGCTCGGGCTATGCGCTGCGCGTCTGGCTCGACCCGCTGAGCCTGGCCGAATACCAGCTGACCCCCTCCGACGTGACCACCGCGATCTCGAACCAGAACACCACCGTCTCGGTCGGCTCGCTGGGGGCCGTGCCCGTGGTCGAGGGACAGCAGTTCACCGCCACCATCACCGCGCAGAGCCAGCTCACATCGGTGGAGGAGTTCGAGAACATCCTGCTCAAATCCGAGGAAGGTGGCGGGCAGGTGCGGCTGGGCGACGTGGCCCGCATCGAGATCGGGCAGGAGAGCTACGGCGGCGACGCGCGCTTCAACGGCGAGAATGCCTCGGGCTTCGGGGTGAACCTTGCCACCGGGGCGAACGCCGTGGACACCGCCGAGGCGGTGCGCGAGACCCTGGCCGAGCTGGAGGCCGCACTGCCCGCGGGCGTGACCTTCGAGACCGCCTATGACACCTCGCCTTTCGTCGAGCTTTCGATCGAGAAGGTCTACGAGACGCTGGCCGAGGCCATCGCGCTGGTGTTCATCGTGATCCTCATCTTCCTGCAGAACTGGCGTGCCACGATCATCCCGATCCTCGCCGTGCCGGTGGTGCTGGCGGGCACCTTCGCTGTGCTGGCGGCGCTGGGCTACTCGATCAACACGCTGACGATGTTCGCCATGGTGCTGGCCATCGGCCTTCTGGTCGATGACGCCATCGTGGTGGTGGAAAACGTGGAACGGGTGATGGAGGACGACAGGCTCGAGCCGCTGCCCGCGACCGAGAAGAGCATGGGCCAGATCACCGGGGCGCTCATCGGCATCGCGCTGGTGCTCTCGGCGGTGTTCCTGCCGATGGCCTTCTTCGGCGGTTCGACGGGCGTGATCTACCGGCAGTTCTCGGTCACCATCATCTCGGCGATGGTGCTCTCGGCGCTGGTGGCGCTGATCCTCACGCCGGCGCTCACCGCCTCGATGCTCAAGCGCAGCCACGGCACCGGCTTTGCCCCGGCGCGCTGGTTCAACACCGGCTTCGAGCGGCTGACCGAGGGCTACGGCGCCACCGTGAAGCGGCTGGCCCGGGTACCGCTGGTGGCGGTGCTGATCCTCGCGGCCGTCATCGCCGCCGCCGGGGCGACCTACTCGCGGCTGCCCTCCTCCTTCCTGCCGCAGGAAGACCAGGGGGTGATGATGGTCATGATCAACCTCTCCGAGGGCACGACCACGGCCCAGACCGCTCAGGTGGTGGAGGAGATCGAGGACTACATGCTCACCGAGGAGGCCGACGCGGTCGACAGCACCTTTGCCTCGCTGGGCTTCGGCTTCAACGGCTCGGGGCAGAACGTGGCGATGATCTTCGTGAAGCTGAAGGACTTCGACGCGCGGCAGGGCGATGCGCTTTCCGCCGCATCGGTGATCGGGCGGGCGACGGCGAAGTTCGGCAACAGCCGCGCGGGCCGGGTGATCTTTACCCAGCCGCCGGCGATCCAGGGGCTTGGCAATACCTCGGGCTTCTCGATGTACCTAGTGGACTATGGCGCCACCGGCAACGACGCGCTGCGGGCCGCGGCGGAGGAGCTGGAGACCATCGCCGGGCAGGATGCGCGCCTCTCCAACGTGCGCGCCTCGGGCACCGACAGCGAAGCGGTGCTGCGGCTGGTGATCGACCAGCAGAAGGCCGAGAGCTTCGGGGTGTCGGTGAGCGGGGTGAACGCGATCCTGTCGACCATCTTCACCGGGTCGTCGGTCAATGACTTCGACATGAACGGCAACCTGCGGCCGGTCATCGTGCAGGCCGATGCGGCCCACCGGATGCAACCCGAGAACGTGGAAGACTGGTTTGCCGTCAACGCCTCGGGCGAGATGGTGAGCTTTGCGAGCTTCATCACCACCGAGTGGGTCTCGACCACGCCTTCGCTGGCGCGGATCGACGGCACCTCGGCGATCTCGATCTCGGGGCAGCCGGGCAGCGGCGTGTCGTCGGGCGAGGCGATGGACGCGATCGCCGAACTGGCGGCGGGGCTCGAGGGCGGCTACGGCGTGGCCTGGACCGGCCTCAGCTACCAGGAGCAGCAGTCGGGAAGCCAGGCGCCCTGGCTCTACGCGCTTTCGGCGCTGGTGGTCTTTCTGTCGCTGGCCGCGCTCTACGAGAGCTGGTCGATCCCCTTTGCCGTCATGCTGGCCGTGCCCGTGGGCATTGCCGGTGCGCTCGCCTTCGCGCTGCTCTTCGGGCAGACGAACGACGTGTACTTCAAGGTCGGCATTCTCACCACCATCGGGCTTGCGGCCAAGAACGCGATCCTGATCGTGGAGTTTGCCCGCGATCTCGAGGTGGCGGGGCGCAGCGCGGTGCAGGCGGCGATCGAGGCGGCGCGGATGCGGCTGAGGCCGATCCTGATGACCTCGCTCGCCTTCATGCTGGGCGTGCTGCCGCTTGCGCTGGCCACGGGCGCCGGGGCCAAGGCGCAGAACGCCATCGGCATCGGCGTGCTGGGCGGCATGACGGCGGCCACCTTTATCGGCATCTTCGTGGTGCCGGCCTTCTACGTGCTGGTGCGCAAGATCTCGGGCGGGCGGCCGGCCAGCTAGGGACGGGCGCCGACCCGCCGCTCCTGCCTCCCCGGAATCCGCGAGTTTTCGGGGCGGCGGGGGCAGGCTCTACTCTGTGGTGTCGGATCTCCCTTCCGCACCGCGGCCTTGCCGACAGCGCCCGTCTTTCCCCTGAGACGGGCGCATCCGCCTGGGTCCTTGCGCGGCCGGTCGCGCGCAGATGTTCAAAGAAGTGAACCGACCCGGCTTTCCCTGCGTAAACGCTCCAACCTCGCACAGATGCGGGGTGGAACCTGACCAGGGAGGAAAGACCCATGAAGATCGTGACCATGGCGAAGGCCGCAACCGTTGCACTGGCGCTTGCCGTATCGGGCTGCGCGATGCCCCGCTCCGATGCCGGCCCGGATATCGTTGAGGTCGCGCAGTCGGCCGGAAGTTTCGATACGCTGGTGGCGGCGGTGTCGGCGGCCGGGCTGGTCGAGACGCTTCAGGGCCCCGGGCCCTTCACCGTCTTTGCGCCGACGGATGAGGCCTTTGCCGCCCTGCCCGCCGGTACGGTGGAGAATCTGCTGAAGCCCGAGAACCGCGACATGCTGGTCTCGATCCTGACCTATCACGTGGTGCCGGGCCGTGCCGAGGCCTCCGATCTTGCCGGCAAGCGCGTGAGCGTTCTGACCGCCAATGGCGGCAAGCTGCGGATCAACGGGACTCACGGCGGCGTGCGGGTCAACAACGCAAATGTGGTGACCGCCGACGTGGCCGCGTCGAACGGTGTGATCCACGTGATCGACAAGGTGCTGCTGCCCTGAACTTGTCCCCCAGGATAGCCTGGGGCAGCCACGGGAAAGGGCGGGGGTTTCGGCCTCCGCCCTTTTTCCCTTGGCCGGGGGAAGCCCGCACAGGCCCGGCGGCGAGGGCCGCGCGCCGCCGCACCGCATTGACTTGCTCCAGATCTCACCCGCCGGACGCGAAGAGGAAGACGGTGCCCCGCGGGCGCCGGACCGGGCGGTGTCAGTCGGCGGCGCGGATCCGGGCGGCGGCGAACTTGAACTCGGGGATCTTGCCAAAGGGGTCGAGGCTCGGGTTGGTCAGGAAGTTCGCGGGGGCCTCGCGGAAGCAGAAGGGGATGAAGAGCATCCCCTCGGTCACGTCACGGTCGGCCCGAAGGGTCAGGGTGATGTCGCCGCGGCGGGTTTCGACGGTGACCTGCTGGCCGCGGGTAAAGCCCATGCGGCCAATGTCGCGCGGATGCATCGAGACCACCGGCTCCGGCTCCTGCGCGTTGAGCGCGTGGCTGGTGCGGGTCATCGCGCCGGTGTGCCAGTGCTCGAGCATTCGGCCGGTGGTGAGCACCAGCGGAAACTCGGCATCGGGCAGCTCGTCGGGCGGCACCAGATCGGTCGGCACGATCCGGGCGCGGCCATCGTCGGTGGGGAACCCGGTTTCGAAGATCACCTCCTTGCCCGGCGCGTCGGGGGCCGGGGCGGGGTAGGTGACGGCGCCTTCGCGCGCGATCCGTTCCCAGCTGATGTTGGCGAGCGACGGCATGAGCGCGGCCATCTCGGCGTAGACATCGGGCACATCGGCGTAGGTCCAGTTGCAGCCGAGGCCATTGGCGATGGCGACGATCAGCTCCCAGTCCTGTCGGGCCTCGCCGGGCGGGTCGAGCACCGGTCGGCCCAGCTGAACCTGCCGGTTGGAGTTGGTGTAGGTGCCGAGCTTTTCCGCCTGGGAGGAGGCCGGCAGGATCACGTCGGCGTGCCAGGCGGTTTCGGTGAAGAAGATGTCCTGCACCACCAGATGCTCGAGAGAGGCCAGGGCGGCGCGGGCGTGGTGCTGGTCGGGGTCCGACATGGCCGGGTTCTCGCCCTGGACATACATGCCCTTGATCTCGCCGTCATGGATGGCGTGCATGATCTCCACCACGGTGAGCCCGCGCGCATGGTCGAGCGGGCGGCCCCAGGCATCCTCGTACCTGGCGATCAGCTCGGGGTTCTCCACCGATTTGTAGTCGGGGTAGAACATCGGGATCAGGCCGGCGTCGGAGGCGCCCTGCACGTTGTTCTGGCCACGGAGCGGGTGCAGGCCGGTGCCGGGGCGGCCGACATGGCCGGTGATCAGCGCGAGCGCGATCAGGCAGCGCGAATTGTCGGTGCCGTGGACGTGCTGCGAGATGCCCATGCCCCAGAAGATGATGCCGCGCTCGGCGCGGGCGAAGGCGCGGGCGATGGTGCGGATCTCATCGGCGGCGACGCCGCAGATCGGGGCCATCTCCTCGGGGGTGAAGCCCTTCACCTTTTCCTTCAGCGCCTCGAAGCCCGAGGTGTGGGCCTGGATGTATTGCTCATCGGTCAGCCCCTCCTCGATGATCGTGTGAATCATCGCGTTCAGCAGCGCCACGTCGCGGCCCGGCTCGAAGACGACGCCATGGGTGGCATGGCGCATCAGGCGCTGGCGGCGCGGGTCCATCACGATCAGCGTCGCGCCGTTCTTGGCGGCCTGCTTGAAGTAGGTCGCGGCGACCGGATGGTTCTGCTCGGGCCGCGCGCCGATGATGATGATGCAGTCGCTTTTCTCGGCGTCGGTGAACGGGGCGGAGACGGCGCCGGAGCCGACGCCTTCCATCAGCGCGGCCACGGAAGAGGCGTGGCAAAGCCGGGTGCAATGGTCGACGTTGTTGGTGCCGAAGCCCTGGCGCACGAGCTTCTGGAAGAGGTAGGCCTCCTCGTTGGTGCCCTTGGCGGAGCCGAAGCCCGCGAGCGCGCCGCCGCCGTCGCGGTCGATGATGGTTTTCAGACCGCCGGAGGCCTTTTCGAGCGCCTCTTGCCAGGTTGCCTCGCGGAAGACCTCGTGGAGCCTGTCGAAGGAGAGCCTGGCCCGGGCGTCCTTGGGCGCGTCCTCGCGGCGGATCAGCGGCCTGGTCAGGCGCTCGGGCGAGAGCACGTAGTCATAGCCGAAGCGGCCCTTGATGCAGAGCTTGCCGCGGTTGGCCGGCCCCTTGCGGCCCTCGACCTGGATGATCTTGCCCTCCTTCACGGAAAGCTCGGTCTGGCAGCCGACGCCGCAGAAGGGGCAGACGCTCTCCACCTTGCGCTCGGCGTATTCGGTGCGTCTGGTGGCCTCTTCGTTGAGCAGGGTCTTTTCCATCAGCGCGCCGGTGGGGCAGGCCTGCACGCATTCGCCGCAGGCCACGCAGGACGACAGGCCCATCGGGTCGGCCTGGTCGAAGACCGGCAGGTTGTGGGTGCCGCGCGAGGCCATGCCGATGACGTCGTTCACCTGCACCTCGCGGCAGGCGCGCTCGCAGAGGGTGCAGGAGATGCAGGCATCGAGGTTGACGGCGATGGAGGGGTGGGAGGCATCGCGGAAGATGCTGTCGACCGGAATTTCGCCACCCGCGCCGGGGCGGGTGGAGGGAAAGTGCGTTTCGGTGAGGCCGGCAAGCTCGGCCTGGTGCCAGAAGCGGGCGTCGGGGTCGGGCGAGCTGTCGCGCGCGGGCATGTCGGAGGCCAGCAGGTCGAAGACGAGGCGGCGGTTGGTCTTGACCCGCTCGGTGGCGGTGGACACCTTCAGCCCCTCGGAGACACGGCGCTTGCAGGAGGCGGCCAGCACGCGCTCGCCCTCGATCTCCACCATGCAGGCGCGGCAGTTGCCGTCGGAGCGATACTCCGGGTCGTCCTTGTAGCACAGGTGGGGAATGGCGGTGCCTTCCCGCCTGGCGACCTGCCAGATGGTCTCGTGGGCCTCCGCCGTGACATCGCGGCCGTCGAGCTGGAAGGTGACGGTCTGGGGCAGGTCTTTCATTGCGCGCTCTCCGGGGGGGAGGGGGTGGTGGGCAGATTGCCCACCCTACCGATGACGGTCATGCCAGCTCCTCCGGGAAGTAGCGGATGAGGTGGCGGATCGGGTTGCCCGCGGCCTGGCCGAGGCCGCAGATCGAGCTGTCGGTCATCACGGTGACGAGGTCGTTCAGCAGATCGGTGGAGGGTGCATCGCCCGCGAGGATCGCGGCGGCCTTGGCCGTGCCGGAGCGGCAGGGGGTGCATTGGCCGCAGCTCTCGTGCTCGAAGAAGCGGATCAGGTTGAGCACGGCCTCGCGGATGGAATCCTGCTGGCTGAGGATCATCACGGCGTGGGAGCCGATGAAGCCGCCATGCGGCTCGAAACAGCCGAAGTTCAGCGGGGTGTCGGCCATCGAGGCGGGGAAGATCCCGCCCGAGGCGCCGCCGGGGAGAAAGGCCTTGAGCTCGTGCCCCTCGGCCATGCCGCCGCAGTGCTCTTCGATCAGCTGGCGCAGCGGGATGCCGGCCGGGGCGAGCTTGACCCCGGGCTCGGCCACCCGGCCCGAAACCGAGTAGCTGCGCAGCCCGCTGTGATCGGCATCCTGGCCCTGATCGGCGAACCAGGCCGCGCCGTGGCGCAGGATCTCGGGCACCCAGAGCAGGGTTTCGACGTTGTGGTTGAGCGTGGGGCGGCCGAACAGACCGACCTCGGCGATATAGGGCGGGCGGTGGCGGGGCAGCCCGCGCTTGCCCTCGATGCTCTCGATCATCGCGGATTCCTCGCCGCAGATGTAGGCCCCCGCGCCCCGGCGGATCTCGATCGGCACATGGGCGAGGCCTGCGTGCTCAAGCGCCTCGACCTCGGCGCGCAGGATCTCGAGCACGGCGGGGTATTCGTCGCGCATGTAGATGTAGATCCTCTCGCAGCCGACGACATGGGCGGCGATCAGCGCGCCCTCCAGCATCCGGTGCGGCTGGCGCTCGAGCCACCAGCGGTCCTTGAAGGTGCCGGGCTCGCCCTCGTCGCCGTTCACGGTCATCAGCCGCGGGCCCTCGTAGCCGCGGACGAAGCCCCATTTCTTGCCCGCCGGAAAGCCCGCGCCGCCCAGGCCGCGCAGGCCTGCGTCCGACATGGTCTCGATCGCGGCCTCGGGGCTGATATCGCCCGCGCGGATCTTCTCGTAGGTGCCGTAGCCGCCTGTCGCCCGGTAGGCGGCGAGGCCCTCGTAATCGGGGATCACCGGGGCAAGCGGGCCGGTGGCGGCCTCGGTCAGGGCCTCGGCGCTGGCCTTGCCCATGGCGCGCTTGCCGACCTGGGCCGCCGGGGCCTTGTCGCAGGCGCCGATGCAGGGCACGGGCTGGATGCGCAGGCGCTCGGGGTCGGTGGAGGCCTTGAGGGTTTCGATCAGCCTGGCGCTGCCCGCGAGGGTGCAGGTGAGCGACTCGCAGACCCGGATGGTGACCGGCGCAGGCGCGGCCTCGCCCTCCTTCACCACATCGAAGTGGTGGTAGAAGGTGGCAACCTCGTAGACCTCGGCCTGGGACATGCGGAAGAGCTCGGCCAGGGCGGCGAGATGGGCCGCGGAGAGGTGGCCGCGGCCGTCCTGGATGAGGTGCAGCGCCTCGATCAGCATGTCGCGGCGGCGGGGCATCTCGCCCAGCAGGCGCGACACCTCTTCCAGCGCCGCCTCCTCGACCTGCCGGCCCTTGGGCTGACTGGCGTCGCGGCGGGCGAATTCCTTGCTGGCCTGGTTCATCGCGGCGCTCTCTCCTCCTCTTGGCCTCCACTCTATCGCACGGGTCCGGCGCGGACAAAACACCGGCCCCGACCATGGAGGCGGTGGAAACGTCACCCCGCGCGGGCGGATCGGAAACCGCGGGCGCGCGCCGGAAACCCGCAGCGGGGGCGCATGGGGAGGCGGCAGGGTTGATCCGGGGGCAGGGCGGGCGCAGGCTTGGGCGAAGAGGGGGCGTGGCGATGTGGAGATGTCTCGAGCGGTTTTTCGGCAGGCGGGTGCAGACGCGGGCGGAACATGCCGCTCTGCCGGACCGGCTGAGGCGGCGGCTTGCGGTGGAAGCGCTGCGGCGGCCCGGCTGCGTGAGGGCCGATCCGGCCGAGACGGTGGCGGCGCTGGTGGCGGCGATCGATGCCGCGCTTTCGGCGCAGATGAATGCGGTGCTGGCGCATCCGCGGATGCGGGCGCTGGAGCGGGCCTGGCGGGGGCTGGCGGGGCTTGCCGCCCGCGTGCCGCCCGGGGCCGTGGTGCAGCTACGGGTGCTGGACATGGCGGTGGGAGAGCCCGGCGAGACAGCGGCCCTGCTTCGGCGGCGGGTGCTGGAGGATGTCCATGCCGAGCGGGGCGCGGCGCCCTATGCGGTGCTGGTGGTGGAGGATGTGTTCGATCATCGCCACGCCGAGCAGCTCGCCGCATTCGCCCGGATCGGAGAGGCCTGCCAGATGCCGGTGCTGGCGCAGGCGGGGCTGTCGCTGTTCGAGGGCGGAGGGATCCCGCACCATGACCAGATCGCGCGGGCGTGCGACGGGCCGGAGCGCGAGGGCTGGCGGCGGCTGCGGGAGGCGCCGGAGAGCCGGTATCTGTGCCTCTGCCTGCCCAGCCTCCTGGGCCGGTTGCCCTGGGGGCGCGAGGCCTCTCCCGGCGCGGGGTTCGCCTTCGAGGAAAGGGGTGCGCCCTGTTGGGTGAACCCGGCCCATGCGATGGCGGGCAATATCGCGCGGTCCGTCGCAGTGCATGGTTGGGCGACGGAGATCCGCGGGCTGGAGGGGGGCGGGCTGGTGGACGGGCTGCCGGTGCCCCGCGCGGAGGGGCTATCGCCCGTCGAGGCGGAGATCGACGAGCGGCAAGAGGCGCAACTGGCGCGGCTGGGGCTGGCGGCACCGCTGCGGCGGAAGGGGCAGATGGCGCTGTGCTTCTTCGGGGCGCAGGTGCTGGCGGAGCCGCCGGTGGGGGATGCGGGCGCAAGCCTGCTCACCCGGCTGCCCTACCTGCTCTTTGCCACCCGATACGCGCAGCATGTGATGCGGATGGCGGCCGATGCGCCCGAGGCGGAAGGGGCGGCGCAGCTGCAGGCGCGGGTGCAGGCCTGGTTTGCCGGGCAGGTGCGGGCGGATATCGGGCAGATGACGCGCGAGGAAATGGCGCGGCACCCGTTGCAGGCGGCGGAGATCACGGTGACGGAGGGCCACCCGCGACGGGCGCGGCTGGAGTTGATCCCCGGACACCGGCTGGAGGGGCTGGGGCAGCGGGTGGTGCTGGAGCTGTGCCTGCCGGCAAGGTCCAAGCCGGGCGCCTGACGTCAGCTGTCAGGCGCCCGGCCGGGTCGGATCACGCCCAATCCCAGGGGCGGGTGTAGCTGCCCAGGACTTCGGCGACCTTGGCCTCGTCCGTGTCGCCGGTCTTCTTGAGCTTGGCGACGAGGCCGCGCTTCTTGTCTTCGACCACCTCGGCCACCTCGGCGCCACAGCCCTCGAGCGCCTCGTTGTAGACGCGGGTGATAGCCCTCTTGCGCAGGTCGGGCTTGAAGACTTTGCCGACCGCCGTCTTGGGCAATTCGGGCAGGATCTCGAGATACTTCGGGTAGGCCGCGCGCTCGTGGATGCGCGAATTGGCGAAGTCGATCAGCTCCTGCTCGGTCACCTTGGCGCCGGCCACCAGCTCGACATAGGCGCAGGGCAGCTCGCCCGAATGGGCATCCGGCTGGCCGATGGCACCGGCGAAGGCGACGGCCTCGTGGCCAGCCAGCGCGTCTTCGATCTCCGCCGGGTCGATGTTGTGGCCGCCCCGGATGATGAGGTCCTTGGCGCGGCCGGTGATCCAGAGGTAGCCGTCGGCGTCCATCCGGCCCAGGTCGCCGGTCCGCAGGTAGACATCGTGGTGGAACAGCTTGTGGTTCTTGTCCTGCTCCGTGTAGGTCGAACCCGGAAAGACGCCGGGAGACGACACGCAGATCTCGCCGACCTCGTCGGTGGCGCATTCGACCGGGCCGTCGGGTCCGTCGCGCAGGATCTTCACCTCGGTATAGGGAAAGGGCAGGCCCACGGAGCCGATGCGCTTTTCACCCGAGGGCGGGTTGCAGGACACGAGGCAGGTGCATTCGGTGAGGCCATAGCCCTCCACCACCTCGACGCCGGTGGCCTTCTCGAAGCGGTTGAAGAGCTCGACAGGCAGCGGAGAAGAGCCGGAGAAGGCCGTCTTGACGCTGCTCACGTCGGCATTGACCGGGCGTTGCATGAGGGCCGAGAGCGCGGTGGGGACGGTGATGATGAAGCTCACCTTCCAGCGCTCGACCAGCTTCCAGAAGTTGTCGAACACGCCCTCGCCCCGGTAGCCGGCAGGGGTGGGGAAGATCACATGCATGCCGCTGGCGATCGCCGCCATGAAGATCACGTGACAGGCGAAGACGTGGAACAGCGGCAGCGGGCAGATCACGTTGTCCTGCTCCGAGAACAGCAGCTCATGGCCGATCCAGCCGTTGTAGACCATGCCCGAGACCTTGTGCTGGGCCACCTTGGGCATGCCGGTGGTGCCGCCGGTGTGGAAGTAGGCGGCGACGCGGTCGTCCTCGGGGTCGGGGAACTCCAGCGCATCGGGCCGCTGCTTGGCCAGCTCGGCGTTGAAATCCATCACGTTGGCATGGTGGCCATGCTCGGTCTTGGGACGGATGAAGGGGATGATGAACTTCTTGAGGCCGGTCACGTAGTGCAGCAGGTCGACCTCGAGCACCGTGGTGACGCTGGGCGCGTGCTTGACCGCCTCGGCGGCCTTCTGGGCCACGTCGGACTTGGGAAAGCTCTTCATCGTCACCAGCACCTTGGCATTGGTCTGGCGCAGGATTGCGGCGATGTGATCGGGCTCGAGCAGCGGGTTGATCGGGTTGACGACGCCGGCCACCGCGCCGCCCAGCAGGGTGATGACGGTCTCGTTGGCGTTGGGCAGCAGGTAGGCCACGGTGTCGGTCGGCCCGACGCCGAGCGAGCGGAAGAGGTTGGCGGCCTGGGTCGTCTTGGCGTGCAGCTCGTTCCAGGTGAGGGTCTCGGCCTTGGCGCCCGGATCGGAGAACAGCTGGTAGCTGACGGCGGGCCGGGTGCCATGCGCCTCCCTGGTCTTCGAGAGAAAGCGGTAGATGGTCTTGGGCATCCCGCGCTCTTCCCAGGTCATCTGGTTCTCGATCGCGCGCAGATCGGCGGTGCTCTGAAAGCTCATGGTCGTCCTCCCCTTGGCCGCGCGTCCGGCTCTGATGGCGGCTCCGCGGCATGTTGGGCGATAGTGAGCGAGAGCCGCGCAGGGATCAAGCGGCATGGAAATGTGACGTGGGGTTCCCGCGGGTGCGGCGCGGCCTTCGAGCGGTGCCGGCAGGGCAGGGGCACGCGCCCCGCCTGTCACTCTGCCGCCAGGCCTTCGGTAAACTGCAGCCGGGCCAGCCGGGCGTAGAGGCCGCCCTGGGCCACCAGGCTGTCGTGGGTGCCGGTCGCCACCACCTCGCCCTTCTCGAACACCAGGATACGGTCGGCCTTTTTGACCGTGGCGAGCCGGTGGGCCACGATCAGCGTCGTCCGCTCGGCGGAGAGCGCCTCGACCGCCTTCTGCACCAGCTGCTCGCTCTCGGCATCGAGCGCCGAAGTGGCCTCGTCGAGCAGCAGCACGGGGGCGTCGCGCAGGATCGCGCGGGCGATGGCGATGCGCTGTTTCTGGCCGCCCGAGAGCATGGCGCCGCGCTCGCCCACGTAAGTCTCGTAGCCTTCGGGCAGCTCGGTGATGAACTCATGCGCGGCGGCGGCACGGGCGGCGGCCTCGACATCGGCCTGGCTGGCGCCGGGGCGACCGAAACGGATGTTCTCGGCGACCGTGGCGGCAAAGATCACCGGATCCTGCGGCACCAGGGCGAGCTGGGAGCGCAGCGCCTCGCGGGTCATGGCGTCGAGCCGCGTGCCGTCGAGGGTGATCTCGCCGGAGGCCGGGTCGTAGAAGCGCAGGAGCAGCTGGAAGATGGTGGACTTGCCGGCGCCGGAGGGGCCGACGAGCGCCACGGTCTCGCCCGGCTGCACATCGAAGCTGACGCCGGAGAGCGCGGCGTCGCCCGGGCGGGTGGGATAATGAAAGACCACGTCGCGGAAACCGAGAGCCCCGCGCGCGCGGCCCTCGAGCGTGAGCGGCTCGGCCGGGTCGGTCACCGAATCCTCGGCCACCAGCAGCTCGATCAGCCGTTCGGTGGCCCCCGCGGCGCGCTGCAGCTCGCCCCAGATCTCCGAGAGCGCGGCCACGGCGCCCGCCATGATGCCCGCGTAGATGACGAACTGCACCAGCTCTCCCGCGCTCATCACCCCGTCGCGCACGTCGCGCGCGCCGATCCAGAGCACGCCGAGGATGCCGCAGAAGACCACGAAGATGATGATCGCCGTCATCGCCGCCCGCACGGTGATGCGGCTCTTGGCGCTGTCGAAGCTCTTTTCGGTCACCTCGCCGAAGCGGGCGCGGGAGGGCGCCTCATGGGTGAAGGCCTGAACCGTCTGCACCGCCAGCAGCGCCTCGGAGGCATTGCCGGAGGAGGCGGCGATCCAGTCCTGGTTCTCGCGCGACAGGCTGCGCAGGCGGCGGCCCAGCACCAGGATCGGCACGATCACCACCGGGATGATCCCCAGCACCATCAGCGAGAGCTTGGGCGTGGTGAAGAACATCAGGATCAGCCCGCCGACGAAGAGCAGGATGTTGCGCAGGAACCAGCTGGCCGAGGAGCCGATCACCGAGAGGATCAGCGTGGTGTCGGTGGTGATCCGGCTCAGCACCTCGCCGGTCATCAGCTTTTCGTAATAGGCCGGCGACATGCCGATCATCCGGTCGAACACCGCCTTGCGGATGTCGGCCACCACGCGCTCGCCGAGCCGGGTGACCAGCCAGTAGCGCAGCGCCGTGCCCAGCGCGAAGACGGCGGCGATGCCGATGGCCCCGAAGAAGTAGCGGTCGAGCAGGGCCACGTCCGCGGAGCCGAAGTTGTCGACCACACGGCGGGCCGCCATCGGCAGCACCAGCGAGACCCCGGCGGTGAGCACCAACGCGCAAAGCGCGGCCACGACCATGCGCTTGTAGGGCGCGAAGAAGGGGGCGAGCGCCCCGAGTGCGCCCACGCGGCGCGAGCCGGGGCGGTCGTCGGGGTTGGTCTGGGGGGGCTGCGCCATCGGCTCTCCTCTTCGGGCGAAGGGATTAACCGGCGGGGGAGGCCATGCCAAGAGGGTCATTGTGACGCGCGGCGGTATGAAACGTGATGTGCATTGCGGCCTGCGCCTTGGTATAAGGCCCGTGAGGCATGAAGCATGAAGACAGCAGGAGACTGATCGTGCGGACAGTGAAATCTGGCGCCCCGGTTCTGGCGGCGCTGCTTGCGTTGATATTGGCAGGCTGCGGCAACCCCCAGCTCGACGGGCCCCCGGCAGGCCCCACCATGCCGCGCATGGCCGAGGGCGAGAAGGCCACCCAGCTCCACGTCAGCGCCAGCGCCGCACCGGGCATCCCGCGCGGCTTCGGCGATGTGAAACCGCATGAGTGGTCGGGCATCAGCCCGGCGAGCTACTCGGTGCACGGCATCGACGCCTCGCGCTACCAGGGCGAGATCGACTTTTTCGCCGCCCGCCAGTCGGGCATCCGCTTTGCCTGGCTGAAGGCCACCGAGGGCGGCGACCACCTCGACCCCGCCTATGCGGTCAACGCGCCGCGCGCCCGTGCCGCCGGCGTGCCGGTGGGGGCCTATCACTTCTACTATTTCTGCCGCACCCCCGAGGAGCAGGCGGCCTGGTTCATCCAGAACGTGGGCCGGGTGGCGGGTGACCTGCCGCCGGTGCTCGACATGGAGTGGAACCACCAGTCCCGCACCTGTTCGGCCCGCCCCGGCGCGGCCGAGGTGCGCGACCAGATCGACCGTTTCACCGCCATCGTGGGCCGCCACTATGGCACGCGGCCGGTGGTCTACACCACGCCCGATTTCTACCGCGACAATGACCTCGGGCAGATGCGCAACCAGGAGTTCTGGCTGCGGGCGGTCACCAAGCACCCCTCCGAGGGCTACCCCGAAGAGCGCTGGAGCTTCTGGCAATACTCCGGCACCGGCATCGTGCCCGGCGTGGCCGGCAAGGTCGACCTCAACGCCTTCGGCGGCGGCCTCGAAAGCTGGCAGAACTGGCTCGTGGCGCGGCGTCAGTAGCCCGGAACAGCCGACGCGAGCGGCGGGACCCGCCGCCGCGTCTTCGGCGGCGCAGGCTGGCGGGACGTCGGAGGCGCACCCCGACTCCAAGATACGTGGACGCGTGGACCGGACATCCTGTCGGAAATCTGAAGGGGATATTTCTGGAGCGGGCGGCGGGAATCGAACCCGCGTCTTCTGCGTGGAAGGCAGAGGTCTTACCATTACACAACGCCCGCACTCGAACTCGTACCTATTTCACCAACGTTCACAGGTCAAGCCGACGCCGTACGCCTTTTGATATTGGCCGTTGCATCAGCAGAGAACGCCAGCTTCCACAAGCAGCCGCAAGCACAGCGGCACGCGGGGCGCCGCCGGATGCTTGTCAAGCTCGGCGCCATATCGGGTTGGAACGAAGGGCGGATAGCAGTCCTTCGCCGCGGTTCGGCCGGACGTCTGCTTTAATTCTTGAAAGCCCTGTAAGAGCGCGGTTGGCTCCCGAGTAAGCCATTGGGATCAGCAGTATGGCGTTCCGCCTTTGGGTGCTCGTCAGGCAATGTCCGGCGCTGATCGATGCCCTCATGGCGGGCGGCGTCGTGGCGTGACCCCGCCCCAGTCAGAAAGATAGGATCGCATGGGTCGCCGCGCCGCCGCAGCCACCGGACTGGACGGCCGCGAAATCGACCTGCTGGTAATACTGGTGGGTCTCACGCAGGCTTGGTCGCTTCATCGCGACACCGCCGTGAACAGCGCGAAGCGGCTGGGGCACAGTCTGCGGATGAGTGGCGCCGCGTGACGGCCCCCCTTCACGTGCGCGCCATGCCCGCGAGCATCGCGCCGAGAGCGACAAAGTGGATCAAAATGATCGCCCGGTCGTTCCAGAGCACCCCAACGATCAGCCAGCCGAGAACCCCGACGACGAAGAGGTAAAGGTTCCACGGCGTCCAGCCAAAGGCAGTACCGGAATAGCCAAGGATCTGGATGACAGAGGCTGCCCATTTCACGGCGAAGGCTGCGCGGTCACGGCCCGGCAGGTTAACCGTTTCAAACGCCACGCGTCAGCCCCCCGTCGATCCGCCAGTTCTGCCCGGTGACATAGCCGCCGTCGGAAGCAAGCCAGCTGATCAGCGATGATACCTCCTCCTCGCGCCCGTAGCGGCCCATGGGAATGCGGGCGCGCCGGTCCTCGGTCTCGGGCAGGCTATCGATGAAGCCGGGCAGCACGTTGTTCATGCGAATGTTCTGCGCCGCGTATTTATCGGCATAAAGCTTGGCGAAACCGGCGAGTCCGGCCCGAAAGACACCTGACGTCGGGAACAGCGAATCGGGCTCGAACACCGCGAAGGTCGAGATGTTGATGATCGCGCCGCCGCCCTGCGCTTCCATGATCGGCGTGACCAGCCTTGTGGGGCGGATGACGTTCATCAGGTAGACGTCGAGCCCGTCGTGCCAGTCCTCGTCGGTGATCTCCAGGATGTCGCCCTTGGGGCCATGCCCGGCCGAGTTCACCAGCACGTCGATCCGCCCCCAGCGGTCCATCGCGCCCTCGACCAGTCGCGTCAGATCCTCGACCGAGCGGTTGGAACCGGTGACCCCGAAGCCGCCGAGCTCTTGCCCCAAGGCCTCGCCCTTGCCCGAGGAGGACAGCACCCCGACCTTGAAGCCATCGGTTGCCAGCCGCCGCGCCGCTCCAGCACCCATGCCGCTGCCGCCCGCCGTGATCAAAGCTACTTTTTCTACTGCCATGTCTAAGTTCTCCACGTCTTTCCTGTGGCGCCTATTTCGCCTACGCGTATTTAGATACGGACGAGAAACGCTTGCGACCAGCCAAGCGCAGCTGTTGCGTGGGTGTAGGAGAACTATCGTGTTGAGCGAAGCCAACCTGCCGTCCTTGAACGGCCTTCGTGCTTTCTCGGCAGCCGGCAGGCACCTGTCCTTTCGCGCAGCGGCGGAGGAACTGGGCGTGACGCAGGGCGCCGTGGCGCAGCAGGTGCGTGGGCTTGAGGACCATCTCGGCCTGCGCCTGTTTCTGCGCGAGCCGCGGGGGCTCAGTTTTACAGAAGAGGGGCGGAGCTACCATGCCGCGGTCTCCCGGGCGTTCTCCCAGCTTATGGACGCAACTGGCGCGCTTCTGGACACGCCCTCGCGCGTGACGATCAGCGTGACCCCGACCTTCGCTTCAAAATGGCTTATCCCGAGGCTCGCCGAGTTCACCGAGGCCCACCCGGGAATCGACCTCCGGATCACCGCGACCGAGCGGGTCATGAGCTTTCACGCCGACGGCGTCGACCTCGCGGTGCGTCAGGGGCGCCCGCCGTTCGGGGCAAGCCTGTGCGCCGAGTTGCTGTTCCCACAGGAGATCATTGCGGTGTGCTCGCCGCATCTTGTGGCCCCGGAAGTCCCCATCGACGCGGCCGCGCTGTCCCGCCTGACCCTGCTGCACGATGCGCATGATCTTTGGCCGCAGTTCCTTGAAATCGCCTTTGGAGCGATGCCCACAGCGCCACGCGGCCTGCACTTCAGCCAGACGACCCTGAGCCTCGATGCGGCCTTGGCCGGTCAGGGTGTCGCCCTGGCCAGCCGCTTCCTCGTGCAGCGTGACCTTGATGCCGGCCGCCTGGTGCGTGCTGTTCAAGCCGCACTGGAGGGTGATCAGGACTTCTACGCCCTCCTGCCGCGTCAGGGCGCATCCGAGGCGGCACTTCGCGTGATGGAGTGGCTGAAAAGGATGGCTCGCGAGGAAATTCGGCAGGGATGAAGAGACTGGCGCTGAGCGCGACGCTCAAAGGCTTTGCCAGCCAGCATATGTGACCTTCAGTCGGCCCCTATGCGCTTCCCAGTAAGTTGCGCGCGATGCGCTCGAAGATCGCGCTGCCGATTGGGATCAGGTCATCGGGGAAGTCATAATCCGGATTGTGGAGCGCGGGATACTCTTCCCCGGGCCCCAGACACAGCATGGCTGCCTTCGCGTTCCAGCCGAATACTCCGAAATCCTCGGAAGCGCGCATGGGGACCCCCGTATCACCATGGGGGACACCGAGTGATTCCATGGCGGTCGCCGCCACGTTGTAGGCATCGGGATCGTTTATGGAAGCCGCAAAGTTGTCATGGATGTCGAATGCCGCCCTGAGCCCGGCCTCCCGTGCCACCGAACTGGCAAGATTGCGAGCCGCGGCCTCCAACCCCTGCATCTTCGCATCACCTGCGGTCCGAAGTGTCGCGTATATCTCGGCCTCCCCGGGCGCTACGCCGAAGGTGGGTTCCCCCACTCTCACATGGGTGATCGTTACCAGCCGAAAGTCATCGTCCAGTGGTCCGTCTTTCCCGAGCGCCTCCAGGGCCGGAATCAGCCTTGCAATGGCCCGCGCCGGGGAGAGGCCATCTCCAGGGTCTGCTGCATGGGCGGTCTTGCCGAACAAGCTAATCCTGAGTCCCATCGAGGCGCAGTTGATCAGGCCGGGACACGTCGCGACATACCCAAACGGACGTCCCGGCTCGACGTGAATGGCGAAAGCCCAATCCGGTTGGATGCCCTTAAACGCAGGATCGGAGACCACCGCTCTGGCACCGCTTCCGTCTTCCTCGGCGGGCTGGAACATGAGGACGACACGCCCGCGCGCGACAGGTCGGCGCGATATTAAACGCCCCAGAGCCAATAACATTGTCATATGCCCATCGTGACCGCAAACATGGCTCTTCCCCGGGGCCAACGAACGCCAGGCGATATCATTGTGCTCCTCGATGGGCAGCGCGTCGAGTTCAGCGCGAAAAAGGACGGTCGGTCCATCTACGCCACTGTCGAAGATAGCTGCCACACCATGCCCGCCCAACCCCGTCATAACACGAGATGCGGGCAAAACTCGTAGCTCGTTCGCGATCTTTCTGGCTGTCTCCGCTTCCTCTCCTGACAATTCCGGATAGCGGTGCAGGTCGCGACGGAAGCCGACGAGCTCCTTCATGTCCAAATTCGTAAGCATATGATTCCCTGCCTCTTCGCCACTCACGGATCGGGTCGGTGAGCTATGGTCAACGCGTTGTAGCAAATAGAAGCGATGCGGCGAAACATTTGACGGCGTGCCCACACGGCTACTTGCTTTTCGGAATAAGGCGCGTCGGGGGATATGCCCGGCGTTTATGAGCAGAGCCGACGTTCATCGAGCACTACCCGAGCGGCAGCATTGGGCCGGTAGTTTCCCTGTAAGAGAGGGCGGACTGCCGACGTTCGCTGCGCATCGCATGGATGACCAGGACGCCCAGATAGCGGCCGTGTTGGCAGACCGGCCTCGAAGTCAGAGCAGTGGACAGTTTCGACAAAAAGATCTCGATTTTCGAGAAGATCAGTCCACTATCGGTCGGAAACTACTCAGAAGAACTCGGATCGGACCACCCTCTCGCCGATCGTCTCGGACACATAGTTCTGCTCGGGCTTGGAAGCGCCGCGCCTCCTCCGCGCTCAAGAGGCGTTAATCGTCTTCGGGCAGTGCCCGGTATTTGTTTCCGGAGAGAGACTTGGTGTGACTGTGCGGGTCCGAGCTGACCTGCTCCCCTGAAAAGTCCGCGATTTGAAGTTCGCCTGTTCTCCAAACGAGGAGGTAGACGATGCGTAAGAGCCGATTCAGCGAAGAGCAGATCGTTGGCATACTGAAGGAGCACCAGGCCGGGATAGGAGCCAAGGAGCTCTGCCGGAAGCACGGCATCAGCGATGGCACGTTTTACAAGTGGCGCTCGAAGTATGGCGGCATGGAGGTGTCGGACGCCAGGCGGCTGAAGGCGCTGGAAGCTGAGAACGCGAAGCTGAAGAAGATGTTGGCCGAACAAATGCTCGATGTCGCGACGCTGAAGGAGATGTTGGAAAGAACTTCTGAGGCCCGGTTCGAGGCGGCGTGCCGTGGACTGGGCCATGACAGAGAAGAACTATAACCAGCGGCGAGCCTGCGCCCTGGCCGGAATTGATCCGCGCGTCTATCGGCGACGGTCAACCAGGCCGACGGATGCCGAGTTGCGAACAAGGCTGAAGGAGCTGTCCGGAGAACGGCGGCGGTTTGGCTATCGAAGGCTGCACCTCTTGCTCCGGCGCGAAGGCTGGCATGTGAACTGGAAGAAGCTCTACCGGCTCTACCGGGAAGAGGGCCTGACAGTGCTCAGGCGTGGCGGCCGCAAGCGCGCGATTGGAACGAGGGCCCCCATGGCGATCCCGCAAGGGCTCAATCAAAGATGGTCGCTGGACTTCGTGTCTGAAAGCCTCTCGGACGGGCGCCGGTTCCGGGTGCTGTGCGTCATCGACGACTTCAGCCGGGAATGCCTGGCGACCGTCGTCGACACCTCGCTCTCCGGTCACCGCGTCGCCCGAGAACTGGATCGGATCGCCGAGATTAGAGGCCATCCCTGCATGGTGGTCAGCGACAACGGAACCGAGCTGACCTCGAATGCCATTCTGAAATGGCAGGAGGACCGTAAGGTCGAGTGGCATTACATCGCGCCAGGAAAGCCCATGCAGAATGGCTTCGTCGAGAGCCTAAATGGACGTCTCCGTGACGAGTGCCTGAATGAACACCTGTTCGCCAACCTGCACCACGCCCGGGAACTTATCTCGGCCCGGCGCGACGACTACAATCACCATCGCCCACATACGAGCCTCGACGGGCTCACCCCGTGGGAGTATCACCAACGGTCAGTAGAGGACCAAACCCTGAACAGAGCGAACTAAAGAGCGAGGACTCCGGGGGGAGCAGGTCAGAAGCTACACACCGGGCGCGGCGGGAATTGATGCGCTTTTGCTGGCCATGGAGGGCGGCGCCATCGTTCGGGCCGTTCTGGTCCAGCCCAGTGTCTATGGAAATGACAACAGGTCTTTTCTGGCGGCGCTTGACGTGCTGGGCGACCGGGCGACCGGGCGCGCGGCGTCGCGGTTGCCGATGCCGCCACATTGCGCCGCGACGGTGAAACTGCCGAGATGCAGGCGAATGGGGTGCGCGGGTTTCGGGTGAACCTTGTCAGTGGGGGCGCGGCGCTGGGTGGCAGTGAGGCCCTGTCGGCGATGGCCTCGGCACTGGCGGGCAGCGGGATGTTCCTGCAGATCTATGCGCCGATCGACACGGTTCTGGCCCACCTCGACACGATCACGCGGGCGGAGGTTCCGGTCGTTCTGGATCATTTTGCCGGTATCGGCGCGGATGCGGGCGAGGGCCAATTGACCGACTTCATGCGCCGCACTGCGTCAGAGCAGGTCTGGATCAAGATGTCGGCGGACCACAAGCTGGCCGCAGACCCCGAGCGGGCCCGTGTCCGTGCGATGTCGCTGATAGAAAGCTGTGTTGCGCTGCGTCCGGATCATGTGATCTGGGGCTCTGACTGGCCCCATACCGGTGGGGGTGGCGCGCGCGGGTCGCGGCCCTTTGGAGAGATTGAGCCTTTCCGGAATGTCGACTCCCACGCGATTCCTGGGCTGTTTCCGGCCTGTGGCCTTGGGGAGCCCGAGATCAGAAAGATCATGTGTGACAACCCCGCCCGGTTGCTCGATCCGGACGGGGCAGGGTAGGCGTCACACGGTCATCGCGCAAGAACGCGCAACGCCGTGGCGTTCCAGGATGTCACCGACTTTGCCTTCGCGCGCCAGTTGTGCGACAAAATCTTTCAGATGTGCCGCGGCCAGCGGGCGGCCTTTGACAATGGCCATCGCCTGCCGAATTTCCATGAACGGCGGCGAAAGCGCGCGCGATCCCGGTCTGCCCTCGCCTTCGGCCTCCATCACGCTGCCGATGCCGGCGGCGGCGGCCACTTCGCCAGCGTCCAAGGCGGCCAGCATGGCGTGGATGTCTTCGTATACCTTCAAATGCTCCGCGCCCGGCTTGCGTTCCAACGTCAGGGTATAGGCCGATCCCTTCACGGTGCCGACGGGCAAGCCGCTCTGTACCAAAGCCGTAGCATCCGCGGCGTCGCAACTCGGCGCAGCAAGGTAGCGGCCTTCGATGCGAACGTAAGGCGCGGTGAAATCGATGGTCTCGGCGCGTTTCGGATCGACGGCAAGAAAGCAGACGTCCCAGGTATCCTCTGTCGCACTGGATGAGACATCGACCGCGCGGTCAAATTCGACGAACTCAAGCGGCAGGTCGAGCGTGTCGGCCAGCGTTCGGGCAAGATCGACGGAAATCCCGACAGGGGCGGAATTGGCATCGCGGCCCACAAGGATCCTGTTGCCGTGATTGAGCGCGACACGAAGCGTGCCGTGTGGTGCATATTGGCTTTTTAGCTCATCAGTGGAGATCATGTCAGGGCCTTCTCAAATGTCCGGTTTGGCGGGGGTTTGCATGGATCCACCCAGAAACTCAATTCTTTACGGTATCGGCGCGTTCTGCGTTGGCTTCGTCGGACCAGTTTCGTGCAACAGGGCTTTTTCTGCGGAGCGCGCCCGAGAGGTGGCGGCGCATGAAGTAGGAGGCTTCGACGATCTCGCCCCGTTCGACAAGGTCAATGATTTCAAGGTGATCGCTGCATTGCACCTGAAGGCGTTCCTGGTCGACGCGCGCGCGGTATTCCATCAGGCGGCGCATTCGGTTGACGCGCTCCAGGGCGCTGACAAAAAACGGATTGTTGGACATGGTGATCAGCGCCTCGTGAAAGGCGGCGCCATTGGCCAGAAGCTGCTCGGGTGGGGTGCGGGTGACATCGACCTCAAGCATCCACTCCTGGATCCGGCGGTGTTCCTCCAGCACCTTGCGGTCGACCTGAAAGCCGGGTTCCAGCAGGGCGACGGGCTCGATGGCCAGGCGGAAGCGGTAGATCTGTTCAAAGGCGTCCGAGGTCTTGGCGACGGGCAAAAGCCGCCAGCCATAGCCCTCCTTGCGCTCGGCCCAGCCTTCGCGGGCGGCGCGGGCCATCATGTCGTTGAGCCGTGATTTCGTCAGGTCGTAGCGTTGGCGCAGGCTTTGTTCGGTCACGATCTCGGGCAGGCGGTTCTTGAGCCAATCCTCTGCAAAGGTCTGATAAACATCAGGTTCTTCGGCGTCCCTTGCGGCAATCTGTTGCGCCAGATCTTCGGGGATGTCCTCGGGGACAAAGTAGCCACGGTTGGCCCGGTGCTGCAAAAGCCCCTTGTCCGCCAGCGCGACAAGCGCGTCTCGCACCGGGGTGCGCGACACCTGGTAGCGGTCGGCGATTTGCTGGGTTGCCACGTGGGTGCCGGGCTCGACCGTACCAGTGAGGATATCCCGGGCCAGCCGGGTGGAAATGCGCGTCGCAAGATCGCTGTTGGTCATGTTCGGTGCTCTCGCTCTTGTCAGTTGTCCGGTCCGTGATTCGCCGGGCGAGGTTGGGGCAAGAGCATTTTTCGACTTAAAAATCCGAAAATCAAGGTGAGACTCGACGGGGCAACCAAGGGGTGGAGCGACCCAAGGGCGGAGCGTGGTGCAGTAAATAATTGGTATATCGCAATATTTTTCGACCGAGGGGTGATTCCGGATGTGCAGAAAATTGGCTATTGGATTTGTAGTTCACGAAGTGCAATATGGTGCCCGGGTGGTTCACCATCCAGCCAATGCATTTGGGAGGACAAAAAATGCAATCCAAGTTCGCCTTCTTCGCGGCCGCGGCGCTTGTTGCCGTCTCGTTCGCGCCGATCCCCGCGACCGCGCAGGACTTCACCCCCGAAAACCCGCAATGCATCGCCCCCTCGAACCCCGGTGGCGGTTGGGATTTCATCTGCCGCACCACCGCGAAATATCTCTTCGATCTGGGCGTGATCAACGACGCAATGCAGGTCACCAACATGTCCGGCGGCGGCGGCGGCGTGGCCTTTGCCCATGTCACCAAGGAGCGCAACGAGGACAACAACCTGATCGTCGCGGCCTCGATGTCGACCAGCGCTCGGATCGCGCAAGGCATCTATGAGGACGCCGAGCAGGACGACGTTCACTTCCTCGCCACCTTCGGTGCGGAGTACGGGGCCATCGCCGTTCCGGCCGATTCCGAATTCCAGACCCTGAACCAGATGATGGACGCGATCCTCGAAGACCCGCGGTCGGTCGGCATCGCAGGCGGATCGTCTGTCGGCAGCTATGACCACATCAAGCCGATGCTGGTCGCTCAGGAGGCCGGGCTCGAGGACGTCACCCAGCTGAAATACGTCTCCTTCGACGGCGGCGGCGAGGCGATGACCGGCCTGCTTTCCGGCTCGGTCGAGGCGCTGTCGGGCGACTTCTCGGAGATGCTGGGGTTCCTGGAATCCGGTGATATCCGGATCATCGCGATCCTCGCGCCCGAGCGGCTGAAGAACTACCCCGACATCCCGACCGCAAAGGAACAGGGATATGACGTCGTCGGTGCCAACTGGCGCGGGCTCTACATGCCGGCCGGTGCCTCGGACGAGGCCAAGGAGTTCTGGAAGAACGCGATCATGACCATGGCCGAGGACCAAGGCTTCCAGGATGCGCTGGAAGCGGCGGCGATCGAGCCGTTCAACAACTTCGGCGACGACATGCATGCCTTCGTGGCGCAGACCATCGCTGACGTGACCAAGCTGTCGAAAGAGATCGGCATCATCCAGTAACGCAGCCAAAGACCGGCCCGCACACCCTGCGGGCCGGTCCCTGCGCCTCACATCTTTTCGGAGACGAACATGAGCGACCGTATATTCGGCGGCTTCGGGCTGGCGCTTGCCATCTTCTACATCTGGGCCGCCTCCATCATCAAAGACAGTTTCATGGTCGATGTCGTGGGGCCGCGGGCCTTTCCCTACATCGTGGGCATCATCCTCGGCCTGACCTCGATCTGGTTCATCCTGCGTCCGGATGACGAACCGGAATGGCCGATCCTCAAGGACCTGGCCGAAATTCTCTTCGCCGGTGCGGTGATGCTGGTCTATTGCTGGGCGCTGCCCGAGGTCGGCTTTGTCATCGCCACCGTATTCGCCACCGCCTATCTCACATGGCGTCTGGGCACCGCGCCGCTCTGGTCGCTGGTCACCGGCGTCGCGACCTCGGTCGGCATCTACGTCACCTTCCACCTGATCCTCGGCCTGTCACTGGCCAAGGGCCCGCTTGGTTTCTGAGGCCCACACATGGAAATTCTGTCCCTTCTTGCTGACGGTTTCGCGGTCGCACTGACGCCGCAGAACCTCTTCCTCGCCGTCGTCGGCTGCTTTCTCGGCACGCTGATGGGCGCATTGCCCGGGCTTGGCCCCGCCAATGGCGTGGCGATCCTGATCCCCATCGCCTTTTCGCTGGGCCTCGGCCCGACGCCCTCGCTGATCCTGCTCACCTCCGTCTACTACGGCGCGATGTACGGCGGGCGGATCTCGTCGATCTTGCTGAACATTCCCGGCGACGAGCCGGCAATGATGACCTGCCTCGACGGCTACCCGATGGCGCAACAGGGCAAGGCGGGCGAGGCGCTCTCGCTCTCCGGCGTGGCCTCCTTTGTCGGAGCCTTCGTGGCGACTTGCGGGTTGGTCTTGCTGGCGCCGCAGCTGGTCAAGATCGCGCTTTTGTTCGGTCCGGCGGAATACTTCGTGCTGTTCACCGTAGCATTTGCCACGCTTGGCGGCATCTCGTCGACCAACCAGGCAAAGTCGGCCTTTGCCGCCGCCTTGGGCCTTGGCATCGCGATGATCGGCAGCGACAGCCAGACCGGCTCTCAGCGCTTCACCTTCGGCCAAATCCACCTTTATGACGGCATCGACTTTCTGATCGCCATCGTCGGCCTCTTCGCCCTGTCCGAAGTCTTCATCTTCCTCGAACACCACCGCGGCGGTTCGGCGGCCAGCGGCAACGCGCCCAAGGTCGGCAGGATCATGCCCGACTTCGCGATGATCAAGCGCTGCATTCCTTCGATGGCGCGCGGCACCGGTCTGGGCTTTTTTGCTGGCGTGCTGCCGGGAGCAGGTGCATCGCTTGGCTCGTTCCTCGCCTATTCGCTGGAAAAACAGACCGTGGACCGTGAAGGCAAGACCTTCGGCAAAGGCGATCCGCGTGGCGTGGCCGCGCCCGAGGCGGGCAACAACGCGGCTTCTGGCGGGGCGCTGGTGCCGATGCTGGCGCTCGGCGTGCCGGGGTCAGGCACGACCGCAGTGCTGTTGGCGGTACTTCTGCAGCTCAACATCACCCCCGGGCCGCTCCTGTTCACCAAGAACCCCGACGTGGTCTGGGGCTTGATCGCCGCGCTCTTCCTCGCGAACTTCATCCTGCTCGCGATGAACATCCCGCTGGTGGGCATCTTTACCCGTGTGCTGATGGTGCCGACCCGCATCCTGATGCCGGTAGTGGCGATGATCTCTTTCGTCGGCATCTACTCGATCACCGGCTCGACCTTCGACGTGATGCTGATGGTGGGCTTTGGCTTTGCCGGCTGGCTTTTGCGCAAGCTCGACGTGCCGCTGGTGCCGATCATCCTCGGCATTCTTCTGGGCAACCAGATGGAGGTCAACCTGCGCCGCGCCATGACGATCTCGGACGGCGACTGGCTCACGCTTGTGGGCTCGCCCCTGGCGATCATCCTCTGGATCATCGCGATCACCGGGTTCGTCCTGCCGATGTTGATGGGCCGCCGGGTGAAGCGCCAGATGGAAGCCGCCCGCAATGAAGAGGAATTCGTCGGGGACTGATCCCCGACCATCAGCACCGGCCCCGGTGGTCAACTAAAGGAGACTAAGACATGCGTATCATGACCCTGCCGTGTGACGGCATCGGACCCGAAATCATGGCGGCCACGCTTGAAGTGGTGGAAGCGGCGAACAAGCGCTTCGACCTGGGCCTGACCTTCGAGGAAGCGGAAAGCGGCTTCACCAGCTTGAAAAACCACGGCATCACGCTCCGGGACGAGGTGCTGGAGCGGGCCCGCACCGAATTTGACGGCGTGATCCTCGGCACCCAGAGCCACATGGATTACCCGCCGGTGGTCGAGGGCGGGCGCAACGTTTCGGCCGGGTTCCGCATCGGGCTGGACCTTTATGCCAACGTGCGCCCCGCGCGCTCGCGCGATTTCATCCCCAACAAGGCGCCGGGCATGGACCTTGTCATCATGCGCGAGGCGACCGAAGGCTTCTATCCCGACCGCAACATGTACAAGGGCGTGGGCGAGATGATGCCCGATCCCGACATGGCGCTGTCGGTGCGCAAGATAACGCGCGCCGGGTCGATGCGGATCTGCCGCGAGGCGTTCAAGCTGGCGATGCAGCGGAAGAAAAAGGTGGTGGCCATCCACAAGGCCAACAGCTTCCTGATGACCGACGGGCTGTTCCTGGAATGCTTCCGCGAAGTGGCCAAAGAGTTCCCCGAGGTCGAGGCCGATGACAAGATCGTCGATGCCTTCGCCGCGCTTCTGGTGCGCCAGCCCGAGATATACGACGTGGTGGTGGCCACCAACTTCTATGGCGACATCCTGTCTGATCTGGCCTCCGAATTGTCGGGCTCGCTCGGCCTTGCCGGGTCGATCAATGCCAATGCCGAAACCGGGCTGGTCTGTGCCCAGGCGCAGCACGGTTCAGCGCCGGACATCCAAGGTCAGAATGTGGCCAATCCGACCTCGCTGATTCTCTCGGCGGCGATGATGCTGTCCTGGCTGGGCGAACAGCGGGGCGTGCAGAAGCTGATGGATGCCGGTGCCGCGATCACGGAAGCGGTGGACCGGGTGATCGACGATCCAGCCCAGCGCACGCGAGATCTGGGTGGATCGGTCAATACCGATCAGTTCGGGGCCTTTGTGGCCGATGCGGTCGCGGGCAAGGTCCCGGCCTGATTTGGCGCAACCGGCGGGCAGGGCCTCCCTTCTGTCCGCCGCCTTTCTGACACTTCTGCCGGGACAGGCGCATGACACGTATCGTTCTGATCCACGCCACGCGCGTCGCGATGGCCCCGATCGAGGCTGGCTTTGCCCGGGCCTGGCCCGAGGTTGAAACCCTGTCGATCCTCGAAGAAGGGCTGTCGTCCGATGCCGCATCGGGGCGGGTTTCCGCGGAGGTGCTGGACCAGCGCATCAACGCGCTGGCCGATTACGCCATGGGGCTGGCCCCCGACGCGATCCTCTATACCTGTTCCGCCTTCGGCACCGGCATCGAAACGGCGGCGGCGCGGCTGGACCTTCCGGTTCTGAAACCCAACGAGGCAATGTTCGACGCGGCGCTTGGGGCCGGCGGGCGGATTGCGATGCTTTATACCTTCCCGCCTGCGGTGGCCGGGATGGAGCAGGAGTTCAGCGATGCCGCGCTGCGGATACAGGCGAACGTCACGCTCCGTTCGATCTTCGTGGCCGATGCGCTGGACGCTTTGAAATCGGGCGACGCTGCCACCCATGACCGGCTGATCGCCGAGGCCGCGGCGGAGGTGGCCGGGGTGGATGCCATCATGCTGGCCCATTTCTCGATGAGCCGCGCCGCGAACATGGCGCGTGCGCAGGCCGACATCCCGGTGCTGACCAGCCCGGATGCGGCGATAGACAAACTCAAGCGGGTGCTTATGACCGCAAATTCGAAGGGACAATCCGCATGTTGATTGGCGTGATCGCAGATGACTTCACCGGCGGCAGCGACATTGCAAACACCCTAGCCAAGGGGCACGCGCCCGAAGGTGGGCTGCGCACCGCACAATATGCCGGCGTGCCGACCGGCTCCGCCGCGCCGGGAATCGAGGCTGGGGTGATATCGCTCAAAAGCCGCTCGGCGCCAGTGGAAGAGGCGGTGACCCAATCGCTGGCTGCGCTGGACTGGCTGACCGCTCAGGGCTGCGAGCAAATCGTGTTCAAGTATTGCTCGACCTTTGACTCCACCGATGATGGCAATATCGGCCCGGTGGCCGAAGCGCTGGCGCGCGCGCTGGATTGCCGGGGCGTCGTGGTCTGCCCGGCGTTTCCGACGGCGGGGCGGACGGTCTACCAAGGGCACCTGTTTGTCTTTGACCGGCTGCTGAATGAATCGGGAATGCAGAACCACCCGCTGACACCGATGACCGACCCGGACCTGCGGCGGGTGCTGTCGGCCCAGACCTCTGCCGGGGTTGGCCTTGTGCCGCATCCAGTGGTGGGAGCGGGCGCAAGCGCGCTGCGCAAGGCGCTTAGCGACATGTCCCACAGCTTTGCGGTGGTCGACGCCATATCCGACGATGCCCTTTTGACCATTGGGGAGGCGGTTGACGGCGCGGCGCTTGTCACCGGTGGATCGGGCATTGCGCTGGGACTGCCGCGCAACTTCATCCGCGCGGGCCGGACACAGGGCGGCAAGACACCCTTTGCCCCGGTCAAGGGGGCTGCGGCGATCCTGGCCGGGTCCTGTTCCGGCGCGACGCGCGGACAGGTGGCGCATCACGCGGCGCGCCATCCGACGCTGGCCATCGACGTGGCGGGTGTCATGGCGGGCGCGGTCACCGTCGAGGATGTCGTGCGCTTCGTGACAGAACATGCGGGTCAGGCGCCGCTGGTCTATTCCTCAGGCACGCCCGAACAGGTCGGGACGATGCAATCGGAGTTCGGCCGCGAGGCGGTCTCGGCCCGGCTCGACGCGCTTTTTGCAGATACCGCGCGCGCGTTGATTGCACAAGGGTATCGGCGGCTCGTCGTGGCGGGCGGCGAAACATCGGGCGCGGTGGCCCAGGCGGTCTGTGACACGCTGTCGGTCGACGCCATGGGGATCGGTCCCGAGATCGACCCCGGCGTGCCGATCCTCAACCTGGGCGATGCGCCGGTCCTGCTGGCGTTGAAATCGGGCAATTTCGGCACGCCGGACTTTTTTGGCAAGGCCCTGGCCATGATGGAGCACGGCGCATGAGGGAAGACGAGCGCAAGGCCCGGGACGAGATGGCGCATTTGTGCCGTTCGCTGTTCGAGCGGGGGTTTTCCGTGGGCACGGCGGGCAATGTCTCGATCCGGCTGACGGACGGCATCCTGATGACGCCCACCAATGTACGGCTGGGTGATCTCGACCCGGACCGGATTTCCAGGATCGATGCCGATGGTACCCATGTGGCGGGCGACAGGCCCAGCAAGGAAGTGTTCCTTCATCAGGCTTTTTACGACACCCGGCCCGAGGCCGGGGCTGTGGTGCACCTGCATTCCACTTGGGCAACGGCGCTGTCCTGCTTGGCAGACATCGACCCGGATAACTGCGTGCCACCGTTGACGCCGTATGTGGTGATGCGCGTGGGCAAGGTGAAGCGGGTACCTTATGTCAAGCCGGGCGATCCGCGCATGGGCGAGATGATCCGCGACCTGCAGGGCAGGCATGCCGCCGTTCTGCTGGCCAACCACGGGCCGGTGGTCAGTGGCAAGACCCTGTTCTCGGCTGTTGCCGCCGCTGAAGAGCTGGAGGAAACCGCGCGCCTGATCGTGGCCCTGCGCGGGATGAACAGCCGGTTGCTGACCCCGGAGGAGGTGGCCGAGCTGGACGCGACGTTTGGCCGGATCTGAGGCCTGAATGTCGGAGTTCCGTGCGCTTTGCCTTGCCCTCCTGACGCTGTTGGCGGCCTTCGTTGCGGGCTGGGGCGTTTCGGTGACGGGGGTTCCGCTGGGCTGGCTGGTGGGCGCGATGCTCTTGATATCCGGAGCGTCGCTCTTGCGCGCGCCGGTGGTGCAGCCGACGGCGGCGCTTCCCGTCGTCAAGTCGGCGGTGGGCACCATGCTGGGTGCCGCAATCCCGCCCGGTATCGTCGGGCTGGCCGCCGCCTGGTGGCCGTCTTTGCTGGTGATGTTTGGGCTTCTGATCCTTGGTGGGGCGATCAACTATGCCGGTTTGCGGCGGCTCTTCAGCTTTCCCCCGATCGACGCGCTGTTGTGTTCCATGCCCGGCGGCATATCCGAGATGATCCTGTTGGGCGACCAAGCCGGCGCTGATCAGCGCCGGGTGGCCATCGTCCAAGCCCTGCGCATCGCACTGTCGGTCCTGATCATCCCGTTACTGGCCGGTCTGACCTTTGGCATCACCGTCGAAAACACCGCCACTTCGGTACGCCATTCGATGGCTGTCGCCGATTGGGGCTGGTTTGCCGCCTGTATCGTCGCAGGCCTTGTCGCCGACCGCTGGACCCGCATTCCGGCGGCGCTGATCCTCGTCCCGATGGCGGTTAGCGCGGCGCTGCACCTGGGCCGGATTTCGGCGTTCGAGGTGCCGCCCGAGGTGTCGGTCGTCATCCAAGTGATGATCGGCATCAACGTCGGCGCCCGCTTTCTGGGCGTGTCGATCCGGGCGTTGGCGGGCTTTGCCCTATCGGCGGTGGCCGTGGTTGCGGTGCAGATCGGCCTTGCGCTGGCGGCGGCGATCGTGTTGTCGGCGCAGGGCACCTGGGACGGGCTTGCACTTTTGCTCGCATTTGCGCCCGGCGGTCTGGCCGAGATGTCGCTGATCGCCCTAACGATGGGGCGCGAGGTGGCCTTTGTCGTGTGCCACCACATCCTGAGGGTCCTGTTCGCGCTTTTTGCCGCACCGGCCCTTGTCGCAACTTTGTCAAAGAGGCCTAGATGACCCGTCTCACCCGTGTCCGGCCCGATGGCCGCGACGTGCAGTTCACCGATCTGGCCAATGTGCTGGGCGCGCGGTTGCCGCGCCTGCCTCATGTGCTGCGGTTGCTGAGCGAAAACCACCTGCGTGACACCGGCGCCCCCGCCCCCTTACTGGCGGCGCTGGATGATTGGCTGGAAGGGCGGACAACCCATTTCGAGTTCTCATTCCGGCCCAACCGCATCCTGATGCATGACACCACCTGTACCCCGGCGATTGCCGATATTGCCGGGCTGCGCGATGCGGTGGCCGAGGCGGGCGGCACCCCCGAAGACCTGACCCCGCAATTGCCGGTCGAGGTCTCAGTCGACCATTCCCTGGCGGTGGATGTCTATGCCAATCCACAGGCCGCCCTCCGCAACGGCGCGCGTGAGATCGCGCGCAACCGCGAACGCTATGCCTTTTTGAAATGGGCGTCGGCCAATCTGAAGGGTGTGCATGTGAACCCGCCGGGCACCGGCATCATGCATACGATCAACCTTGAGCAACTGGCGACAGTGCTGGAACTGCGTGACGACGGCTTTGCCCATCCCGACATGTTGCTGGGCACCGACAGTCATACGCCGATGATCAACGGGATCGGGGTGCTGGGCTGGGGCATTGGCGGGTTGGAGGCCGAAAGCGTGATGTTTGGCCAGCCCGCCACGCTGGCCATGCCGCGGGTGATCGGGGTGCGGCTGGAGGGGAGCTTGCCGCCCGGTACGCTGTCCACCGATCTGGCGTTGGAGGTGACGCATCAACTGCGCGCGCTGGATGTGACCGGGGCCTTTGTTGAGTTCTTCGGGCCTGGGGTTGTTGGGCTGTCGGCGGGCGATCGCGCGGTGATTGCCAATATGGCGCCGGAATATGGCGCCTCGACCGGGTTCTTTCCAGTCGACGCATCCACGGTTGATTACCTGGCGGCCACCGGACGGCCCGAACGCTTGACCCGCCTGATCGGGCCGGTGTTTCGCCGCATGGGCCTCTGGTTCGATCCCGCCGAGCAGCCGCATTTTGATGCGGGCCTGACCATTGACCTGTCCATCTTGCGCCCCTTGTTGGCAGGCCCGCGCCGCCCGCAGGACCGGTGCGCACCCGGTGAGGCCCGCGCGTGCGTCGAAGCCGCCATTGACCGGCCGCTTGTCCTGTCTGCAAAGGAGGATGTGCCCGATGGCGCGGTCGGAGTGGCGGCGATTACCAGTTGCACCAACACCTCTGACCCGCGTTTGCTGATCACCGCCGGGCTTCTGGCGCGAAAGGCGCGGCAGCGCGGCTTGCAGGTGCCGCGTTGGGTCAAGACCTCACTGGCGCCGGGCTCACCCTCGGCCCGGGATTACCTGGACCGCGCAGGCCTGACCGAGGATCTGTCGGCGCTGGGCTTTGATATTGTGGGGTTCGGCTGTACCACCTGCATCGGGAATTCCGGGCCTCTGCCGCCGGTGATTGAGACCGCGTTGCAGCAGGGCAAGGCCATTTGCGCCGTGTTGTCGGGTAACCGGAACTTTCCGGGCCGGGTGCATCCGAAGCTCGACCTTGGATACCTGGCCTCGCCGCCGCTGGTGGTGGCCTATGCGATCCGGGGCGTGATCGACGGCGACATACTGACCGATCCCGTCGGTACGGACCCTGACGGCGCCGCGGTCTTTATGTCCGACCTTTGGCCCGATGCCGAGGAGGTCAGCGCCGCGTTGGCGCTTGGCTACCGGTCCAAAGACATTTCCCGCGCCTTTTACCAGGCGTCCGAAAATCCGGAGTGGCAGGCCATCGACTGTCCCGCGACGCCGCAATTCGCCTGGGACCCGAAATCGCGCAACCTGCGCCGACCCAAGTTCGCTTCCTTGTCGGAAACCAGCCGCCTGGGCACCTATCACGCAGCGCCCTTGCTGGTGCTGGGCGACGACATGACAACCGATCACATCTCGCCCGCCGGGTGGATCGCGCCGGACAGCGAAGCGGGCAAATGGTTGATCGACCGGGGCGGCACGCCAGAGGATCTGAACGTCTACGCCTCTTATCGCGGCAATTGGGAGGTCATGTTGCGCGGGCTCTTCACCAACCGGTTGGCGCGGAATTTTCTGGCCCGGGACTTGGTTCCGGCCTGGACCGTGCTGGAGGACGGGATGCAGTTGCCTGTCTACAAGGCTGCGGAGCAAATGCAGGCGGCCGGAACACCGGTAGTCGTGCTGGCGGGCGAGCGTTATGGCATGGGGTCCAGCCGCGATTGGGCTGCCAAGGGGGTGGCGCTTCTTGGGGCGAAAGCCGTTATCGCGCGCAGTTTCGAACGCATCCACCGCCAGAACCTGATTGGCATGGGTGTGGTGCCGCTGGTCATCACCGATGGTTTCATCCCGGCAAAAGCGGGTGTCACGGCGTCCGACCGGTTTCATATCGACCTGCCATCCGCCGACCTGGCGCCGAACCGGGATGTAACGCTTGGCTGGGAAAGGGCCGATGGATCGCGGACCCCGATCACCTGCCGTGCCGATGTGCAAACAGGGCAGGAGGTTGCTGTCTTGCAGCAGGGCGGCGTTCTCGCCGCGATCCTGAACCGGACGCTGGGGCGAAAGACACCGCGGCAGGACGCCGCCGAGGTAGCAGGTAACTCCTTGTTCTTGTGACGTTTTGATCCCTTTTCCATCTTTAGCGCGTCGATATCTGCCACGGGCGCATCCTGAAATGCGATCCTGCGGGGGAATTCACCGTCGCGGCCACCTATGATGGAGAACCGAACGGCCTTAAAATTCACAAGGACGGTCGCATTTTCATCGCCGATCACGCCCGGGGAATCATGGTGATGGACCCGGTGTCGGGCAAGGTCGAGCCCTTTCTGACCCGCCCGGGGCTGGAGCGGTTCCACGGGCTGAACGATCTGCATTTTGCCGCCAACGGGGGCCTCTATTTCACCGATCAGGGGCAAAGCGGGCTGCATGCGCCTTATGGTCGGCTGTTCCGGCTCAGCGCGGACGGCGATCTGGACTGCCTGATCGACAATATTCCCAGCCCCAATAGTTTGGTTCTGAATGAGCATGAAAATCAACTTTATCTCGCCGTCACACGGATGAATGCCGTGTGGCGGGTGCGGTTCCTCCCGGGTGGCCGGACCGTCGCAAAGACAGGCACCTTCATGCAGCTTTCCGGCGGAATGGCGGAGCCCGGCGGTCTGGCGCTCAGGGAGGGGGGCGAACTGGTGATCGGTCACATGGGTATTGGCACCGTCTGGGTGATGTCACGGCTGGGGGAACCAATGTACCGCATTCGGTCGCCCGAGGGGATTTTGACCGCGAACATGGCGTTCGGCGGCCCGGACAACCGCGATCTTTTCATCACCGAGGCGGAAATGTCCTCGATCCTGAAAGTCACGCAGCCCTTCTCGGGCAAGCCGATGCTCAGCCATCAAGATTGATCCGCCAAAGGCGGTCATGCGCCAGGGAGGCTCCGCATGATACAATTACTGGACAGGCTTCTGTCCACCTACGAGAAAGCCCTGATTGTTGTGTTGACGCTGGCCGCTCTGGTCATGGCGTTTTCCCAGGTTGTTTTGCGCTATGCGTTCAATACCGGCATTCACTGGCTTGAGGCCGGGCTGGCGCAGGCCTTTGTCGGGCATCTTCGAGCCGGGCTTGGCATGACAACCGTGCTGACCTGCATCTTCTTTGCCGCCATTTCCGGGTCGAGCCCGGCAACCGTCGCGGCGGTGGGCAACATCCTCTATCCGTCGCTGATGAAAGAGGGCTATTCCTCGCGCTATGCGGTGGGGGCACTGGCCACATCCGGCGCCATCGGCATCCTTATTCCGCCGTCGATCCCGTTGATCCTGTATGGTTTTGTCACCGAAACCTCGATCCCGGCGCTGTTCATGGCGGGTATCCTTCCCGGGTTGTTCTATGGCGCGATGCTGATGGTGACGGCGCGGATCCTGGCCGTGCGCGAAGGCATCGCCGTTCAACCCAAGGCCACACGCGGCGAGTTGGGTCAGGCGCTGAAGGTCGGCCTTCCGGCCCTGTCGCTGCCCGTTTTCATCGTCGTCGGCATCTATGGTTTCCCGGAGTTCACGCTTTTCGGGTGGTACAATGACGGCGGGGCGATCTTTACCCCGACCGAGGCTGCGGCGGTCTCTGCCGTGCTGGCGATGGTGATCGGCTTCTTCATCTACCGCGAGTTGACGTTCCGCGACCTGGTGGCCCTCACCGCCGAGACCGGGCCCAAGGTGGGCATGGTGTTCTGGATCACCGCGAATGCGCTGCTGTTCGGTTTCTTTTTGACCAAGATCGGCGTGCCCGCCGCGATGGCCCAGTTGGTTGTCGATCTGAACCTGTCGCCCATCGTGTTCCTGCTTTGCGTCAACATCCTTCTGGTGATCATCGGGTTCTTTCTTGAGGGTGTGCCAACCATTCTGATCTTTGCGCCGCTGCTTGTGCCCGCCGCCGAAAAGCTTGGCATCGACCCGGTGCATTTCGCGATCATCATGGTGGTGAACATCGAGCTTGGCCTGATCACCCCGCCGGTCGGCATCAACCTCTTTGTCGCCAGCTCGATCACGGGCATGCCGGTGATCAAGGTCTTTCAGGCCACGCTGCCCTGAATGGTGGCCACGATCGTCACCCTGCTGTTCGTCACCTATTTCCCACCGCTGTCGATGTTCCTTTCGGGACTGATGCATTGACCACGACCCCACACACCAAAACCAGGAGAGGAGACCTCATGTTTCCCAAGACACTTCGCGCCAGCTGCCTGGCGCTTGCAATGGCCGCCGCCACCGGCGCCGCCGCGCAGACCGAAATCATCATGTCGAACGACAACAACGAAAAGGGCCTAAAAGGGCAGACGTTTGACCTGTTGGTCAGCGAGCTGGAATGCCGTCTGGGCGACAAGGCCCGGGTCGAGATGCACCACAGTGGCACGCTTTTCGATCAGCAAAGCCAGATCCAGGGGCGACAACTGGGCGGCGTGCATATCATATCGCCCACTGCCGGGGTCTACAGCTCGGTTAACGCCAATGTGGGCGCGCTGCAATTGCCGTTCCTGTTGAACACGCCCGAGAAAATTCAGGCGGCGGTGGCCGATCCTGTGGTCCGCGAGGCGATCATGCCCCGGTTTAACGAACATAATATCGAGATTGTCGCCGTCTGGATGAACGGCCCGCGCGATCTCGGGTAAAAGGCGCAGGCGCCGATCCTGCTGCCGACGGATGCCGAGGGGCTGAAGGTGCGGGTGCAATCGGCGCCGATTTTTGTCAAGACATGGGAGGCCGTGCACGCCAGCCCGGTGGGCATCAACTGGTCCGAAAGCCCGACGGCGCTGCAACAGGGGGTGATTGACGCCGCCGAAGTGACGCCGAATTCCTGGCGCGGGTCGTCGACCTATCAGTTCGTCGATCACATCACCAAGACCGATCACCAGTGTTCCTTTTATCTGGTGGGGGCCAACAAGATGTGGTGGGACAGCCTGCCTGCCGATGTGAAGCCTGAAATCGAGGCCGCGCTGCGGGTGGCGACGGATTGGAACATGGGCCAGGCCAGCAGCCTCAACAATGGCGATCTGGAGTTCATGGCCGGCGAGGGCGTGCAGGTGCATGATCTGACGGATGACCAACGCGCCGCCTGGATCGAAGCGATGCAGCCGGTGTGGCAGGAGCTTGGCACCGATCTTGTCCGCGAAGAGGTCATGGCGCGTCTCAAGGCGATTGCCGGCGGCGAATGATCCACAGCACATGAGAAGGTTAATGGCGCGGCCAACATGGCCGCGCCGTTTTTCATTGCCTATTCCGCGACCGGGGCCGCCGCCCGGGCATGTCGGACGGACGACCAGAAGGCCACGCCGATGATCGTCGCGCCACCCAACCCGGTCAGCAGCTCGGGCACGTGGACAATCGCCTGCGCATACATGATCACCGACAGGATCAGGATTGCGTAAAAAGCACCGTGTTCGAGGAACTTGTACTCCGTCAGGGTGCCGCGTTCGACCAGCATGATGGTCATGGACCGCACATACATCGCGCCGATCCCCAGCCCGATGGCGATCACGAAGAGGTTCTGGGTCAAGGCGAAGGCACCGATCACGCCGTCAAAGGAAAAGCTCGCGTCCAGCACTTCGAGGTACAAGAACGCGCCCAACCCGCCGCGAGCGGCGTCGCTCATGGTTTCCTCGGCGCGGTCCAGAAGATTGCCCATGACGTCGACCACCAGATAGGTCAGCAATCCGTATAGAGCCGCGCTGATGAAGGTCGCCCTTGCATCGCCATCGAGGAAGGCGGCAAAGAACAGCGCCAGGGTGAGGACAAAGGCGATCTCGACCCCGCGAATTGCGGCGAACCGGCTGACGCGGGATTCGACCATTCGGACCCAGTGGATTTCCTTGTGCTCGTCGAAAAAGAACGACAGCGCCACCATCATCAGGAATGTGCCGCCAAAGGCCGCAATGCCAAGGTGCGCATCATGCATGATCGCGGCATATTGGTCGGGCTCGGCGATGGCCAGTTTCACCGCCTCGATGGGCCCGATCCGCGCGGCAATGGCGACGATGGCCAGCGGAAAGATGACGCGCATGCCGAAAACGGCAATCAGGATCCCCCAGGTCAGAAAGCGCTTTTGCCAGATCGGGGTCATCTGTTTCAGCTTGTTGGCGTTGACGATGGCATTGTCGAAGGACAGAGAGATTTCGAGCACCGACAGGACAATGCAGATCACGAAGACGGTCAGCATGCCTTCGACCGTGCCGGTGGTGGCCCAGCCAAGCCAGGCGCCAAGCGCCAGCCCGGCGAATGTCACGATCAGGGGCCATTTCAGATAGCGGAGGGACGTCATTGGAAACCTCGAGTAGGAGACAGGAACGCCGATCCCGGCCGCCGGAGGGGCGGTCGGAACCTGGACAGGTTTTAGGGGCAGGGGGGGGCGTTACGCGGGCGCGTGATAGCGAAAGCGCGTCTTGTCATCGCGCCGCGTGGGGTCGGCGATGGGCACCGCCGACAACAGCGACTGGGTATACCGGTGGTGGGGGGCGGTGCAGACCTGTTCGGTCTCGCCAAACTCCACCACTTCGCCCTTGTACATGACAAGCACCCGGTCACAGAAATAGCGCACTAGCCCGACATCATGGCTGATGAACAGGTAGCTCAGGTCCAGCTGTTCCTGAAGATCAAGCAACAGGTCCATGATCCGCGACCGGATGCTGACATCCAGTGCCGAGGTTGCCTCGTCCGCGATGATGATGCGGGGTTTGGGCGCGATGGCCCGGGCGATGGACACCCGCTGACGCTGCCCGCCAGAAAACGCATGCGGATAGCGTTCGCCCGCGGATTTCGGCAGGCCCACCAGGTCAAGCAACTCCTCCACCCGCTGCTTGCGATTCTGAGCCGAGGTCATGCCGGAGAGAAGCAGAGGTTCGGCGATGATCTGGAAAATGGTCATCCGCGGGTTGAGCGAGGCAAAGGGATCCTGAAAGATCATCCGCATGTCGCGCCAATGCGGCGTCAACGCCTTGTCATCCAGCCCGACAAGGTCGGTTTCGCGCCCGCCCGTGTCCTTCAGCAGGATCTGGCCGTCCTGCGCCGTCAGGATCCGCTGGATGCAACGCGCCAGCGTCGTCTTGCCTGACCCGCTTTCCCCGACAATGCCGATGTTTTCGCCCGCGTGCAGGTCAAAGGACACGTTCTTGACCGCATGCAGCCAGGTGACCTCTTTCTTGAAGATGCCCTTGCTGCTGAGCGGAAACTTCTTGCCCAGCCCAACAGTGCGCAGGATTGGCTGCCCGATGGGGCGGCGTTCACGCATCGCCGTTCGCCGGTCCGACGGCGTGTCCGACGATTGCGCCGCCTTGAGCAGGGTCTTGGTATAGCTGTGCTGGGGTTCGCGAAACAGGGTGAAGACATCGTTTTCCTCGATCACCTTGCCGTGGCGCATGACGGCGACCTGGTCGGCGATCTGTGCCACCACGCCCATGTCATGGGTGATGAACAGCATGGCCATCTGGTGGCGGAGTTGAAGATCCTTCAAGAGATCGAGGATCTCGGCCTGAATGGTCACATCCAGCGCGGTCGTCGGCTCATCCGCCACCAGGATTTCCGGATTGCAGGCCAGCGCCAGCGCGATCATCGCCCTCTGGCGCATACCGCCCGAAAACTCGAACGGGTACTTGTCGATGGCCACCTCCGGCGCCGCGATCTCGACCTGCCGTAGCAGGTCGATCGCTTTGTCGCGGGCATCAGCCTTGCTGATTTTTTCATGCAGGCGGATGGACTCAGTGATCTGGCTGCCTATCCGATGAACCGGCGACAGCGATGACATCGGTTCCTGAAAGATCATGGCGATGTCGCGGCCCCGGATGGCGCGGATCGTCTTGCCCTTGACATCCAGCGTGGCCAGGTCGATGGTGCCGGGCCGCACCCGCCGCGCGTCGCTTTCGGACGGGTGCAGGATGATCTGGCCCGATCGGATCAGCCCCGGCTGCTCGATCCGCAAAAGCGTACGGGACAGCACGCTTTTTCCGCTGCCGCTTTCACCCACCAGACACAGGGTCTTGCCCGCGAACAGGTCCAGCGACACATCGTCAACGGCGTTGAAATCACCATGGCGCGTGGCAAAGGCCGTGGTCAGGTTCCGGATCGACAAAAGGGGCTTCTGTTCGGTTTCAGGGGTCTTTGTCATGTCCGGTCCTCTCATGCGCCATGTTGTGAATAGGGGTCGGCCGCGTCGCGCAGCCCGTCACCAAGGAAGTTCAGTGCCAGCACTGCGACGATCACGAAGCCACCGGGAATGAAAAGCCATTCGGCCTGGGCGATGGACCGGATGTTCTGCGCTTCTTTCAGCAGCACGCCCCAGGAAATCGACGGCGGCATCAGGCCAAGGCCCAGGAACGACAGCGATGTTTCCGCAAGGATCATCACCGGAATGGCCAGCGAGACCGAGGCGATGATATGGCTGACCAGAGACGGCATCATGTGGCGAAAGATTACCCGGCGCGGTGAAGCGCCATCCAGTCGCGCAGCGGTTACGAAATCCTCGGTTCGCATCGCCATGAAGCGGCCCCGGACCACGCGCGCCAGTTCTGTCCAGCCGATCAGCGACAGGATCACCGTTATCATGAAGTACCGTGTCATCGGGTCCAGTGACGGCGGCAGCGCCGCGCTAAGACCTAGCCAGATCGGGATTGTCGGGATCGACAGCATCAGCTCGATCACGCGCGATGACACGGTATCGAACCAACCGCCGAAGTATCCTGCCGCGCCGCCGATGATCAGACCCAGCACAAGGCTCATGCCGACACCGACAAGCCCGATGGACATGGAAATCCGCGTGCCTGCCACGACTCGGCTGAACATGTCACGGCCCAGCCGATCGGACCCAAAGAGAAACACCCGTTCGCCCGGGTCGACAGGGCCGAACAGCTTGCGATTGGCGGGGATGAAACCGGCCAGCTTGTAGCTGTCCACCTTGGGGAACAGCCGCAGGAACACTCGTTCGTGTTCCAACGTCTCATAGGAGGCCTTCAGGGTCAGCTTGTCGCGCGTCAGTTTCTGTTTGAGGACATGCGGGGCAAAGACCCGGCTACCGGTGGCGTCCACATAGGTGAAATGCAGGACTTGCGGCGGGTGATAGACCTGCGACCGCGAGGTCAGGGTGGGATCGAACGGCTGAAAAAACTCGGCAAAAAGCGCCACGACATAAAAAGCGGCAACGATGTACAAGCTGACCAGCGCGACCTTGTGCCTGCGGAACTTGTCCCAGATCAGCCGCGCTTGCGATGCTTCGGCAATGCCGTCCTGGCTGCGCGGATCCTGCGGGGTGGCGGTTTGTTGCAATTCCATCTGCGGGGTCTCCTACGTATAGCGGATGCGCGGATCGATCAGCGCCAGAAGGATGTCGGACACCAACATGCCGACAATCGACAGCACGCTGAGCAGAAGGATGAAGGCCCCGGCCAGGTACATGTCCTGCGACAGCAGCGAATCCAGCATCAGCGGGTCGGCCGTTGGCAGCGAAAGCACCACCGCAACGATGGTCGACCCGGACACGATCTGAGGAAAGGCCCAACCCAAGGTTGAGATGAAGGGGTTCAGCGCGATCCGCACCGGGTATTTCATCAGCAGGCGGAACTCGGACAGCCCCTTGGCCCGTGCCGTCACCACGTAGGGTTTGAACAATTCATCCAGCAGGTTGGCACGCATCACCCGGATCAGGCTTGCGGTGGATGCCGTGCCGACAATGACCACCGGGATGACAAGGTGCTTCAACAGGTCGACGAACTTGGCAAAGCTCCACGGCGCATTTGCATATTCCGGCGAAAAAAGCCCGGTCACATCCGCGCCCAGGTGAACCGTGCCATAGTACATCAACACCAGCGCGATCAGGAAGTTCGGCGTCGCAAGGCCGATGAAGCCCATTACGCTGAAGAAATAGTCGCCGGCGGTGTATTGGCGCACCGCGGAATAGATGCCGATGGGCAGGGCCAGCGCCCAGGTGAAAAACAGCGTCGACGTGGCCAGAACCACGGACAGCGCCATGCGCTGGCCAATCATTTCCGAGACAGGCTGTTGAAATTCAAAGGAGATGCCGAAATCTCCGCGCAGGACGATGCCGCTGATCCAATTGAAATACTGTACCAGCACCGGCTCTCCCAGGGCAAAGCGCTCGCGCAGGGTTTCCAGGCGGGCCTGATCGACGACCTGTCCCTGCGCCTCAAGCCGGGCGGCATAGGTTGTCAGGTAGTCGCCGGGTGGCGCCTGGATGATCAGGAACGCGAATAGCGAGATCGCGAAAAAGAACGGGATCGACCAGACGATCCTTCGAAAGATGTAGAACAGCAAATTTTCCTCCCTCGGTCGGGGGCCGTGTCGTCGAAGTGGTGGCCACCTATGACTTAAAATGCAAACCAGACAGACAATTTCAAGATCACAAAGTATTTTTTTGTTGAAAAAACCAATATGACGCCCCATCTTGACTGTGGCGAAGTTGCCCGTTCGGGAGATGGGCAACCGGTCGAAACATCAGGAGGAGAAAATTTTGACCCACCAATTCCCAAGGATGTCACGTGTCGCGACGGCCATCGGCCTTGTGTGTCTGGGCACGGCGTTGCAGGCGCAGGCCAAGGGCGAACGCCCGGAGTTTGCCGCCCTGGTGGCCTCGGGCGATCTGCCCCCGGTGGCGGAACGCGTGTCGGACGAGCCCCAGGTCGTGGACTTCGGCGACGTCGGCACCTATGGCGGCAAATGGCGCTTTGGACTGGCCAGTTCCGGCGATGATGGCACCATGCGCCAGCACGTCGGCACCAACGGCTTGGTCCGCTGGCATCACAACCGCGAAGATCTGATCCCCAATGTGGCTCGCGGTTGGGACGTGTCCGAAGACGGCACCGAGTTCACCTTCTATCTGCGCAAGGGCATGCGTTGGTCCGATGGCGCGCCGCTGACCACCGAAGACGTGGCCTTTGCCATCAATGACGTCCTGCTGAACAGCGATTACGGCGCGTTGTCGACCCGCTTCAAGGCCGGTGAAGACCCGATGTCGCTGGAGGTGATCGACGAGACGACCTTCAAGATTGTCTTCCCCCGCGCCAATGGCGAATTCTTAGGCCAGATGGCACGCGAGGAAGGTGCGGCTATCGTGTTTTATGCCAAGCATTATTGCGCAACCTTCCATCCCGACTACAACGACAACCTTCAGCCCTTGATCGACGCCGCCGGCGCGTCGGATTGGCAGACGTTGTTCGTGCAGAAGTGCGGCGACCCGACCGAAGGCCAGCGCTGGCTGAATCCGGAACGCCCGGTTCTGGACCCTTGGGTGATGGAAAACCCGCTGGACGGCGGCGCAACCGTCGTGACGCTCAGCGCCAACCCCTATTTCTGGCAGGTCGACGCTGCGGGCAATCAACTGCCCTATATCGGCGCACTTGAGGGCCGGATTTTCCAGGACCCCGAAGCCATGACACTGGCCGCCATTGCGGGTCAGTTCGACTTCCAGGCGCGCGGCATCGACGCCGCGGCGAACCGGCCTGTCTTGGCCGACAATCGAGACGCTGGTGACTATCAGCTCTATGAGGTCGTGGGCGTTGGCGGCAACTACAACTGGATCCAGCCAAACCTGAACCACAAGGACCCGGTGATCGCGAATCTGTTCAATCAAAAGGATTTCCGCATTGCCCTGTCCATCGGCATGGACCGCCAAGAGGTTATTGATACCGCGCTTCTGGGTGACGGCACGCCCTGGCAGACCGGCCCGTGGGAAGGCAAGAAGCTCTATAACGAGCGTTTGGCCACCCAGTACCTGGAATATGACCCCGAGAAGGCCAATGCGCTGCTGGATGGCCTCGGGCTCGATCAGCGCAATGACGAAGGCATTCGCCTGATGTCCGACGGGCGCCCGGCGCGGTTCCTGATCGACATTCGCAACACCTATCCCCAGATAATCGACATGATCCAGGTTGTGCGGGCACAATGGGCGGAGATCGGCATCGCCATTGACCTCAACGTCGTTGACCGGTCATTGCACAAGCTGCGTTCGGCCAATGCCGATCACGACTTTACCGCCGACAGCGGCAATACCACCCTCAGTCCGGGCCAGCTGCCTTCTGCGCTTCTGCCCATCGACGACAGCTCTCGCCATGCGCCACTGTGGACCGAATGGTACACCACGGGCGGCGCCAGCGGGGTGGAGCCGCCGGAACACGTGAAGAAACGCTATGAGATCTGGGAAGCGATCAACAGCAACGTGGACCCGGACCGGCGCGTGACGCTGTATCAGCAGTTGTCCGACATCGCGGCGGAAGAGTTCGAAGCCTTCGGCGTGACCAAGAACCCCTCGACCTACGGGGTGGTCAAAAATGGGCTGATGAACGTCCTGCCAGGCATGGTGTCCACCAGCCAATGGCCCAGCCCGGCCAATGTTTTCATGCCGCAGTCGTGGTATTGGAACGGCTGATCCCAACCGCTCAAAGCCTACATCGGGCCCAATCACGGGCCCGATGATTTTATATGGCAAATCCCGTTGGAGCTCGAAAACCTGAATGTGGCAGTTGGCCTGCCCCCTGAAAAGTGGTCCTCCCTGAAGTAGGCTTTCGAGCCAGATGGAGGACGAAGGAATGCCTCAGAAGAAGCACAAACCCGAAGAGATTGTCGCGAAGCTCCGGCAGGTCGACGTGTTGATGTCGCAAGGCCAGTCTGTGGCCGAGGCGGTGCGCACGATCGGCGTGACGCAGTTCACCTATTACGGTTGGCGCAAGGAGTATGGCGGGTTGAAGACGAACCAGGTGAAGCGTCTGAAGGAGTTGGAGAAGGAGAACGAGCGGCTCCGGAAGGCCGTGTCGGATCTCACGCTCGAGAAGCTGATCCTGCGAGAAGCTGGCTCGGGAAACTACTGAGCCCCGCCCGCCGCCGTGCTCGCGTCGACCATGTCCTGCAGAAGTTCCGAGTCTCGGAGCGGTTTGCCTGTCGTGTGCTCGGCCAGCACCGATCGACCCAGCGGAAGGTGCCGCGCGGGCGTCCCGACGAAGAGGCGCTCACCGCAGACATCATTGCGCTCGCCTCTCAGTATGGCCGCTATGGCTATCGGCGGATCACGGCTCTCCTCCGAGATGCCGGCTGGGCCGTGAACGTGAAGCGGGTCGAGCGGATCTGGCGGCGGGAGGGGCTGAAGGTCCCGCAGAAACAGCCGGAGAGAAGTCGCCTCTGGCTGGGCGACGGGTCGTGCGCCCGTCTGCGACCGGAGCGGCCTAACCATGTCTAGTCCTAAGACTTCGTCGAGAGCCGGACCCACGATGGAAGGAAGTTCCGTATGCTCAACCTGATCGACGAGTTCACGCGAGAGTGTCTGTCGATACGGATCGATCGTCGGCTGAGATCGACGGATGTCATCGACGTTCTGTCGGACCAGTTCATCCTGCGAGGTGTGCCGGATCACATCAGGTCGGACAATGGACCGGAGTTCGTGGCTATGGCCGTGCGGGAGTGGGTCGCTGCCCTCGGCGCCCGAACCGCCTACATCGAGCCAGGATCACCGTGGGACAACGGCTACTGCGAGAGCTTCAACGCCAAGCTGCGCGACGAGCTGCTCAACGGCGAAATCTTCTATAGCCTAGCCGAAGCGAAGATCGTCATCGAGGGCTGGCGCCAACACTACAACACAAAGCGCCCACACTCATCGTTGGGCTATCGACCGCCAGCTCCAGAGGTTGTGCAGTGGCCGGCTCCGCCATCCGGAGCCGCTTCGCCGGCCACGCCGGCCGTAGCGCTGAGGCCCATCATGCACTAAGACTGAAACCGGACCACTTCGTTGGGGCAGGTCAGAAACTGCCCGCATGAACCGTATCGATCCCGAGGCCTGGCTGACCTGGGTGCTGACCCACATCGCCGATCACAAGATCAACCGCATCGACGTACTCGCCCCTTGACACTGGCACCAACGCTGAAAGTCAACGCCCGGTCACTCCGGACGCATACCTTTAGAACGTAGCAGCGCTCCCAGCTTCCTCGCCATGGATCTCCGGAACCGGAGGTTCTGGCCCGCACATAATTGCCTCCAAAGCGTCAGCTACTGTTGAGGGCGGGCCACACGCCAACAACAACAACCAAGTCACGAAGCATCCCCGATCTTAGTGTACTTCAAACCACCGCGGAGCGAATTACCCCCGTGTTAGTGGAAGCGGGAAAGGACCCGTAGGAGGCGATGGCATTTTAACGAGACGCCTCAGTCCTGTATCGCCTCCCGAGAACTAGTGTCAGTGCGCGTGTCTCGGCCGTCCGGCGAGGCATCCCGCCGTCGTACTCAAGGACCGCCGCACGTTCCTCGAACAGTTCCGCTTCAAGTTCCGATAGCCCGAACTGAACATCGATGGGCCGCGATTCCTGCGACTTTTGCGACTTCGGCAATTTATGGACCGATGGCTTTCGGAAGGTCTGACCGCCCAAGTCGAAGGTGACCTTCTCCGCATTGCGCAAGGTCGCGCGCACAGCCTCGATGCCAGATTGTACCGACGACATGCGTTAGGACCTGACAACTCGGAAAGCCCGGCGGCTGCGGCGTCCATCGATTTCGACGATGTCCGTCATGCCGATCAACCACCCATATTCCACCAGAATGTTGATTAGTTTCTTGTTCTCCGGCGACGACCTCAGCCTGTTGGGGCCACACTTGTTGATCAACGTGAGATCCACGTACATGTCGTCCCGAAGCTCGACGATCCATTGCCTAAGGAACTCGGCGTCCCTGACCGTTTTGGAGACGCTCCCGGTATCGAAGATTCGGACGGCCTCCTCCAAGTAGAAGTTCACAAGGCTGATCGCGGTCCTCATGGAGCCGACGTCGACCGACATCGCCTCCGCATTAGAGAAGAGTGCCAGGTTTCCGGCAATTCGAGCCGCATGTTCTGCGGCCTTGCCCGCGAAACCGCTGATGTTTGTGAAGGGACCACCATCGCCCTGTGCCTCCTCCGTCACGTTGTAGAAATCTATTAGGAGAGCCCGTACGGGCGGCTCGAGCGTCAGGGTGCGCGGATCCAGCCCTAGCGGGTCAAACGCATTCGTGCGGGGCTCTGCTTCCAAGAGTTCGGTGATGCACTCGTTGTAAGCATCCAGGGTCGCGTGAGCCCTCGCTTTCGTTTCCAAGGTTTCTTCATCCTCGATCAGGAACCTCGTGCCCTTGAGCGTATCCGGCATAGCAACGAGGACACGCGACAGGATGCCCTGATCTCTCACCAACTCGCTGGACATGAACGATTGGGCAACCATGGGCTGGATAGCCAGATGCATGGACACCCGCCGATCCGCCAGCGTGATGGACCCCGTGCTGGATCGCGTGTGATTGATTTCTCGCCCATCCCAGAAGCTGGAAAGCGCCGACGAGGTCGCCGTCTGGTTCTGGGAGTTCATGGCATGGCCACCGATGATCTTCCCTCCCTCGTCGGAGAGGATACCGATCGAAGGCTGACCGTTCGCGAAATGAGACACCAAACCCTGATAAGTGATGTCGTCGAAGAGCACCTTAGGGCTGATCGGGGGCGTGTTGCTCTTTGCATTGCTCCCGTCGTATGCGTTCTCAATCACCGCATCGAAATCACCCCGGCGTGCCGACGACTTCTGTGCTTCGTCGAATGCCGCTAGAGCCTTGGCATAAATGGAGAGGCGCGGCCTCTCGAATTCGCGGATCGGCGCTGTCGCGAGCGCATCGACCGCGGACTTCCTCGAGCTCGACTCAGCGATGCTAAACGCAAAGAGGCTGAGCGGGACTGGGTGCAGAATGGTTTCCACGTTCGCGTGCGGTTGAGCGGCAACGCTGATGGCCGTGAGCACGGCCTGCAGTGCCAAAGCCGTGGGAGCTTGAGTCAGAGTCCTGATCGCATCGATCGGGTCCGCCAGGGGGCCGAGGTCGGCGAGAGGCACCTCAGGTGCGTCGGGCAAAGGCTTGATGAGTGGCGTCGGTCTGATCGGAAGTTCGTGTGTCATAGCTTCTCCTTTTGCCAGTTGAGGGACTGACATTAGGGGTTGATTTTGTTTGATTAATTTGGACCGGCTAAGCCCGGTACGACGGCGCGCTTACCCGGAGCCGGACCGGTCGGTGGTCGTCCCGGTCTGCGCCTCGATCCAGGCCTCGATGTCGGCGACGCGGTACCTCACCGTCCTGTGGCCAAGGCGCACAGCGGGGGGCGAGGCATCCCGCATGGCAGCGGTCTCGAGGAACCGCTTGCTGATACCGTAGATCTCCGCGACCTCGTCTCTGCTGAGAAGCCTGTTCTTGTCCATACTCGCGCTCTGCCTCCGAAGCGTTGTTTCCTTCCTTGGAGGCATGGCAAGAATCATCACAGGCTAATAGACGGGCTGAATGCGGGGTTTTCCGCCTACCTATTTAAACATCTGTAAATACGGGGCAAATTCCTGATTCTTCGCCTACGGGGCGTCCAGACTTTTTCCAATTCTTGAGTGCTTGAGACTTCCAGATATGGGACGCTCGGGTGGCGTCGACCCCACAAGTCCCGGTCAACGTGCCCTCGGCCGCCGTTCTCAGTGCCTTGAGCCCACGAGCGCGCGCCCAGATGACCCGTTCCCTGAAAAATTTCCGAGCATCTAGGATCGTGTCCAGAGTCTCTCGATCAGCCAGCGTTTGTCCCCGTCCACTAACGCCAGGTGGAAGATCTCCCGAAAGCAAGAACACAAACTTGTGCCGTTCGGGCGGTGGATGTGTTACGAAACGCGGCGCCAAAACCTGCACGCTATCGTACGCATGGACTCCTAAAGTGGATTACTGCGCGCGAACGGCATCCAAGTAAGAACCTGGAACCGGCCCTGGGCCAAAGTGAGCAAGGCCTGCCAGCTCTTCGTCGCTCCAACCCATGAGATTTTCAATTACGGGCTCAAACTCCAGATCGAGTTTCTTCGGCGGCCCCTTCTCCCATTGGCTTGGGGGGTAAAAATCCAAGGTGTGCCCGAACTTCCTGAACACAAGAATGCGCCCAGACCTGAAGGCTTCCGGCCACGCCGTCTCTCGAAGATCATTGAGGAGAGCCATTGCGGCCCTTACCGCTTGGGCCAGATTGGGATCGGAGCCCAGTTTTCTCTTCAGAGCGCTATAGCCGCCCGAAGACGTCTCTTCTTCGTCCGAGGGCCCATCGACGAGCACTGCATGTTCAAGTGCCCGGACGATGGCTTCGCACGCGGACCGCATCTCCGACCACCCTGAAGCGTCGGAAGAGATGACGTGTCTGAGAAACTCCCTGCGCAGTTCCGAAAATCCGAAGATCCAGCCGAACTTTCGTTTCGATGGATCAAGATCGGGGTGCCCCTCGCTTCGGACGGCCCGCCTCAAACTCGTTAGTCGCTCCTGAGTGATAAATGGGTCACCCAACTGTTCAAGAAGCCAAGGCGCCTGGATCCTGAGAGCCGCCACCGTGTCATCACCCTCAACTTCACGCTGCTGCAGACTGACCTCGAAGTGGTCCGTGATGGTTTCGAGCATGGACTTTGGCTTCGGCACGGCGGTTTCCCAGTGAGTGATGGTCGGCTGTGCCGAGGCACGATTACATACGAGCACGCAGTTCAGTACAGACAGTTTCCATGGAAGGCCGGAGCGCGTCCAGAGACGGACGCGTGTAGCGCTGCCCGGTAATCGACAGTGGCGTGTGGTTCAGAAGTCGGCCGACGATCTCCTCGAGCACGCCGGCCTCCATTGCCACCGTCGCGAACGTCCGTCGATGCGCGTGCGGCGACCATGCCATGCGCTCCGGCATAGTCAGGTGACCCGCAGAAGACTTTGGTGACGGGAACACCCATTGGCGGCTCAAGCCACGAAGCGGAGCAAGGATTTCATGGTGATGCTGAGTGATGGGAAGATCGAAACTTCGTCCATTCTTGGTCATCGGGAGGTGGATGCGGTCCTCGTGGACGTTCCTCCATTCGAGGTTGAAGGCCTCAGACTTCCGAAAACCTGTGAACAGGATCAACTCGTAGAAGACCTTGTGGATCGGGTTGTAGAGATCGTCCACTCTCTTTCGCCAAGCCTCGAGGTCTTCGATGATCTTTCCATTCGGCTTCTCTTCGTACCATTCGATCGCCATGGTTGGTGACTCCGGCAGATCATGGGATCGCCTTGCGTGGTTCCAAACGGTCCGGAAACTGCGGAGCACGTGGTTCGCGCCGGATGGTGTAGAAGCCATCGATCGATGTCGGTCGGCGGCCATTGCCTTCGAAATCTCGTCGAGGGGTAACTTCAGCCAGTCTCTGAGGTGAAGGTCGAACTGCTGACGGAGATTGCGCTTCTGTGCCTCGGAACGAAGCTTGGGGCGCATGAGGTAAACCTCCATCGCCCGCTCCAGCGTCGGCGCTCCGATCTGGATTTTCTTGCCGGCCCCTCTGCCCCACTCCAGGGCGAACCCCAACGCGGTCTGGCGCGCGGCATCCGCAGAGATCACCGGGAAGCGCCCGATGAGAACGCGCTTCGTCTGACCGCCGATGTCTTTCTGATAATACCATGTCTTCGATCGTTTCCCGACGAAGAGGACCAAGCCCTTCACCTCGTTGTCCCAGTGCTTCTCCGTGCCCTGTTTGGACTGGGGTAACTTGCGTGCGTAGGTCTCAGGCAGCTTTGGCATCTTTGTCGGCTTTTTGTAGGTAAGCACCATCAACCACGGGCGACTACAGGCGACCATGTGAAAGACAGTTTTCAATCAAAAGAAAGCTTTAGCAAGCACCGACAAGCACGGATTACTGAGCGCATAGGTTTGGAAGGCTAAGGTCTTACCACTACACAACGCCCGCGCCGGTCGTATGGTGGCTATTTCATGGGGCGTTCATCGTCAAGCGGTATTCGGCGGGCCGGCGTCTCGACACCACGGCAAAGCGGGCGGAGTGCCGCCTTTGGCTGCAGAGGCTCACGCGCAGACCCACCGGCTCGACCTGGCCCAGAGCTACCCCAAGCTGGAATACACCGTGCAATACGGCGAGAGCGACCTCGCCTTCGCCTGCCGGATGATGGAGCGCTTCGGGGGCCGGGGGGCAACGAGCCGCGCGAGGTCGAGATAGGGCGCAAGGAGATTTTCGTTCATGCCAAGCGCGACCACAACCGGGTGAGACGGCGCGGTTTGTTCGGCTCCGTTCACCGCAGCCAGTGTTCCGATAGTGGCGGAGCGCCGTATCGACGGGTCGGCAGAAGGGCCACGCTGCAGGCGCAGGGCAGGGTAGGGTTGCCTCCCGCATGGCACTCCGTCGTGCGGCGGGGGGGGAGCTTTCCGGCGCGCTTGGCGGGTTCTGGATGCACAGGAGTCCGGGGAGGCGCGAAGCGGCCAGTACAATGGACCACTGTCTCGCCGGCGAAGGCCGGGGCAGGGAGTTCTCCTCGGGTCGGGTCAAGACTCTCTTCGCCACCTGGCCCTCATGAGCGACGCCCGCCGCCAATCCCCGGAACGGCATGTCCGTCCGGGGCAGGCGGAGTCACGGCCGTCACCCGGTTGGTGCAACGGAGCCCTGCTTCGGCGCTCCTGACGCAGGGTCGCGGTGGCGGGTCCTGGCGGCGGTCATGGGCCGGTCGCGTCGGCCACCATGTCGGCCTGCCACTCGGCGACGAAGCGGACGAAGAGCAGGGTCAGGCTCTCGCGGCGGGAGGTGTCGGGCCAGACGGCGAAGAACCCCAGGGGCACCAGCTGCCAGTCGGGCAAGAGGCGCACCAGCTTGCCTTCGGCCTCGCCGCGCGCGGCGAGGTGTTCGGGCAAGACCGTGGCGCCAAGGTTCTGACAGGTGAAGTGATAAAGCGCGTCGATACTGTCGGCCTCCAGCCGGGACTGGCCGACGACCTTTACCGTGTCGCCTGCTGGCCCGTGGAACGTGGTCGCATCGGAGCGGTGCTTGTAGCGCAGCCAGTCCCAGTCTTCCATCTCCGAGGGGTGGCCGGGGCGGGGGCGGCTGGCGGCATATCCTGCACCGGCCACCAATGCCCGCGCACTCTCGCCCAGCTTGCGCGACATCATCGAGCTGTCGTCCAGCCATCCGGCGCGGATGTTCACGTCGAAGCCGTCGTGCAGCAGGTCCGTGCGCCCGTCGGTGAAGCTGAGCGAGAGCGCGACCTGCGGATGCCGCCGGGCGAACTCGGCGATGGCCGTGGCCAGCGAGGACGACGACATGAAGGCCGGCATCGACACCCGCAGCGCGCCCACCGGGTCCAGCGAGAGGGCGTTCAGCTCGTTCAGCCCGCTTTCGGCGCTGCGCAGCATCTCGGCGACGCGGGCGTAGAACATGCGCCCCTCGTTGGTCAGCGCGATCTTGCGCGTCGTGCGGTAGAGAAGCGTCACGCCGAGGTAGGCCTCAAGCTCCGACACGGTCTCGCTCACGCGCGACGGGGCGAGGCCGATGGCCTTGGCCGCCGCCCGGAACGACCCTTCGTCGACGACCCGTGCGAAGATCGCCATGTGGCGCAGGTGCTCGATCATTGTTCTGCCTGTCCGAACTATGACTTCCGAATTCAGTGAATACCCCGATCAATGCGGCGGGGCTAGATGTTCCTTGCACCACGAAGGAACGACACCATGAAGGCCAGCACATTCTTCACCACCGAAAATGCCCAGCGTTACCTGGGCACGCTCTGCAAGCATTTCGGCCACAAGGTCCCGGTCAGCCATGAAGCCGGGTTCGGCCGGATCGATCTGCCCTTCGGAGCCTGCGAGTTGCGCGCCGAAGAAACCGGGCTGGCCCTGACCGTCACGGCCCAGGACCGTCCGACGCTCGACAAGACCGTCGAGGTCATCTCCAGCCATCTCGACCGTTTCGCCTTCCGTGAGAACCCCGAGCTGACATGGGCTTTCACCGAGGGCGCAACGGCCTGAGGCCCGCCCGCTCACACCTGTCCTACCCCGATGCATGCCCCGACGCGCCCCATCCCGGAGCGCGACCAGCGGGGGCATGTCCAACCCCCTCCGGAGGAGACCACAATGAAACTCACCCAACGTCTTGCATCGGCGACACTCGTCACCGCCTTGCCGTTCACGGCCCTGGCCGACAGTGCCGAGAACAAGGCGCTCGTGCTCGAAGCGCTCGAAAACACCCTGCTCGCGGGCAATGTCGAGGCGGTCGACCAGTACTTCGCCGAGGACATCATCCAGCACAACGAGATGTTCGCCAGCGGGATCGAGGCGCAGAAGGGCGTCGTCGGGTTTCTGGCCGGCAGCGGCACCTTCAAGGCCGACTACCTGCGCGTCATCGCGGATGGTAACATCGTGGCGGTGCATGCCCGCTACGAGGGCTTCGGCGAAACGCCGGTGATCGGCTTCGACGTGTTCCGCGTAGAGGATGGCAAGATCGCCGAGCATTGGGACAACCTGATCCCCGAGGCCGCGCCCAACCCCTCGGGCCGCACCCAGATCGACGGCGCGACCGAGATCACCGACCTGGACAAGACCGAGGCCAACAAGGCGCTGGTCGAGGAGTTCATCACCAAATCGCTGATCGAACATGCCGATGTGAACATCACCGATTACATCAGCCCCGTCACCTACCTTCAGCACAACCCGATGGTGGCGGACGGGCTGGAAGGCTTCGGCGCCTTCATGGCCCGGATGGCCGAACGGGGCATCACCATGGATTACTCGGAGGTTCACCAGGTGATCGGCGAGGGCAACTTCGTGCTGACCCTCTCCGAGGGCGCCCTGGGCGGTGAGCCGACCGCCTTCTATGACCTCTTCCGCCTCGAGAACGGGCTGATCGTCGAGCATTGGGACGTGATCGCGCCCATGCCCGGCCCGGATGCCCCGCATAACGAAGCCGGAAAATTCTGAGCGCAACCCGGCCCCCGGCCGAGCGCCGGGGCCAGCACGGAGCACGACATGAACCGCAGAACCCTACTGAAAACTTCGCTGGGCGCCTCGCTCGCGATCATCCTCGGACAACACGCAGGAGCACAGACAATGGACGAAACGACACAAGCCAGCTTCGATACCGTCATGGCCTTCATGGGCGCGATGGGATCGGGCGACATGGAAAAGATGAGCGCGCTGATGGCCGACGACATGGTCTGGCACAACGAGGGCGACGAGAGCCTGCCCTGGATCGGCGGTGCGACCGGCAAGGAGAACATCTTCACCTTCCTCGGCGTGTTCTCCGAGAATCTCCAGACGACCATGTGGGAAAACACCGATGCCTTCGCCTCGGGCGACACGGTCGCAGTCTTCGGCAAGATGAACGGCATCACTCCCCATTCCGGCAAGGAGATCGGTGAGTTCACCTTCGCCCTGCGCGCCAAGGTCCGCGATGGCCAGGTGGTGCTGTGGCATTGGTTCGAGGACAGCTTTGCCGTCAGCGAAGCCTATCACGGCTGACCCGCGCACCCTTGGCAGGGCCGCCCGCAACGGCGGCTCTGCCCACCGCATTTCTGCTCGAGGACATATCATGACCTACGCCGTTACCGCCGTCTCCGGCCAGCTTGGCGCCGAGATCGCCCGCAAGCTCATCGCCCTGCCGGGCAGCACCCCCGTGATCGGTCTGGCCCGCACGCCCTCCAAGGTCACCGACCTGGGCATCGAGCTGCGTCCGGGCGACTATGACAAGCCCGAGGAGTTGCAAGCCTCGCTCCAAGGGGTCGATGCGCTGGTGATCGTCTCCGGCATGGCCGCCCCCGAGGACCGCATCCAGCAGCACCGCAACGTGATCGAGGCCGCCCGCGCGGCCGGGGTGAAAAAACTGGTCTACACCAGCATCATTGGTCCCGAGGCCGGCACCCGCTTTTCTCCGGTGGTGCAGAGCAATCGCCAGACGGAGGCGGACATCCGCGCCAGCGGGCTGGACTGGGCCATCGGGCGCAACGGCATCTATATCGAGCCCGATGTCGAGTACATCGACAGCTACAAGGCGCGCGGCGAGATCGCCAACAGCGCAGGTGAAGGCCGCTGCGGCTACACCACCCGGTCGGAACTGGCCCATGCCTACGCCGCCCTGCTCACACGCAACGAATTGAACGGCGGAACCTACGACCTGAACGGCACGCCGATCACGCAAGACCAGCTGGCAGGCTACCTGAACCGCGCCTTCGGCACCGGGCTGACCTACCGCGAGATGACGGCGCAGGATTTCGTCGCCGACCGCACCGCCGAGCTGGGCGCGTTCATCGGCCCGATCATCGGCGGAATCTACGAGGGTATCCGGCAGGGCATTTACGACCGTCCCGGCGATTTCGAGGCCGTCACCGGCCGTCCGCACCAAGGCTGGGGCGACTATCTTTCCACCCTTCGCGCCTGAGCGCGACGGAAATGCCGCGCTGCGGCGTAAGACAGAAGACCTCCCACCGGCCGCCCGGCTGGCACTTCCGCGAAAGGCGACAGAAATGCTGTCACGACTCTCCCCCTTCTGGCTCTGGGCACTGCTGGCGCTGCCGGGCCTTCCGATCACCCTGGGCCTGATCAACGCGACCGACGCAAAGGCCATCCACGCGGCGCTGCACCCGACCGGCGAATTTGCCGCCCGCTTCATGATCATCGCCATGCTGGCCTCGCCGCTGGCGCTGGTCTTCAAGGGTTGGCGCGGGCCGCGCTGGCTGCAGAAGAACCGCCGCTACTTCGGCGTTGCGGCCTTCTTCTACGCGCTGGCCCATACCGTGCTCTACCTGGTAGACCTCGGCACCGTGCAGAAGGTCGTGGCCGACCTGCCGAAGCTCTATATCTGGACCGGCTGGATCGCCTTCCTGATCTTCGTGCCGCTGGCGGTGACCTCGTCGGACTACTTCGTGCGCAAGATGGGCCGCAACTGGAAGACCCTGCAGCGCGCGACCTATGGCGCCGCCGTGCTGACGCTGCTGCACTGGGCAGCCCTGCACGACTGGGGCGGCCTCGGCCCGGCGCTGGTGCACTTCGTCCCGCTCGGCCTGCTCGAGGCCTATCGCGTCTGGTACTGGTACCTGCGTCCGCGCCCCCAGGCGGCGTGAGGCAAGAGGCGGCCCGTCGGGGGCCGCCGTCAGCCGCCGGGTCCGGCCGCGCCTGCCTCCCGGGTCGGCGCGGCCTAGCCCTCCACTCCCGAATAGGCGATGAGATCGGCAACCGTCAGGTTTGCGTCGCGCTTTTCGAACATGCGGATGTACTCGAGCATCGTGTGCGAATGTTCCCGCATCATGCCCTCGGCACGGACGGCATCGCCCTTTTCGATCGCCTCCAGGATGACCCTGTGCTGCGCGTTGCCCAGCCGCAGGCGGAACAGCCCGCGTTCGCACTGATCCGGTTCCTCGAACACCGCCCGGTCGAAGACCATCGAGCCGACGGCGAGCATGGGAAGATGGCTGATCTGCTCGCAGGTGTAGCCGACGTAGTCGTTGCCGCAGGCTTTGAGAACCGTCCTGTGGAACTGCCGGTTGGCGGCCTGCATCTTGCGGATCACCTCGTCGTTGACGTGTCCTGTCTCGATGAGGCTGTCGATCGTGTCGACGGCGGCTGCCATGTCGGGCAGGTGATCTGCGCGGTCGGGGGCCTGCGCCATCAGCCGCGCGGCGAGGCTTTCCAGGTGCCCGCGCACCTGTACGGCCTGCAGGATGTCGTCGACGCTGGGGCTCTGGACGATATACCCGCGGCCCTCGTTGCGCCGGATGAGCCCCTCGCGCTCCAGCAGGCGCAGCGCAAGCCGCACCGGCGTTCGAGACACACTGTGGGTGTCGCAGAGCTGCGCTTCGGAGAGCCGTTCATCGGCGGCGTAGGTGCCGGTGACGATGTCGTTCCGGATGCGTGCGGCGAGTTCTGAGTCAATCGAGTCCATGAGCGCATTCACGCCATTTGGGATCCCAAAGTCAAGAGCACCGCGGGGTCATGGCCCCTGATTTGCAGAAATCACTTGATTTGGGATCCCTAATCAGTGTTGTCTGACCCCGACACGATGAGAATCGGTCGCGCGGGGCGAGCAGGTTTCGGGGTTGGGATCCCAAATCGCGCTGGCCCTTCGCAAATCCATCAAGGGAGGACACCATGACATTTGCACGATTGACCTCGGCCCTGGCGCTTGCCGCCGGCCTCGCCGCCTCTGCCGTGCCCCTGAGTGCCGAGGAGCTTTCGGTGGCGACCTTCGTGCCGCCGCAGCACCATTCGAACACGGTCATGTTCAAATGGTTCGGCGAAGAGCTCGAGAAGCGCTCGGGCGGCGACCTGACGATCAAGGTCTATCCGGCCGGTCAGCTCGGGGCCGGTCCGGTCCAGCAATACAAGCGCGCGGTCGAGGGCGTGGCCGACATCACCTTCGGGGTCTCCGCCTACACGCCCGCCCTGTTCCCCAAGACGATGCTGGCGATCCTGCCCGGCAAGGCCGAAAGCTCGCACGAGGCGACGGAGCGGATGTTGGCCGTCTTCGACGAGCACCTCGCCGACGAATACGAGGACGTGAAGGTGATCGCCCTGACCACCGCCGCCGGGATCGGCATTGCCGCCACCCGCGACGTGTCGACGATGGAAGGGATGCAGGGCGCCAAGATCGTGCCCTATGCCGCGCTGACCACCCCGATCGTCGAGGCGATGGGCGCCGTGCCCGTGCAGATGCCGGTGACAGAAATGTATACCGGCCTCAGCACCGGCACCATCGACGGGGCCTACTCCACCTACAACAACATGACCCCGCCCTGGAACTTCTGGGATGTCGCCTCGCATTTCGTGACCAATGTGCCCGTGCAGCATGCGGTGATCTTTGTCGTGATGAACCGCGAGCGCTACGAGGGGCTGAGCGACGAGCACCGCGCCATCATCGACGAGCTGGCCGGCGAGGCGGCCTCGCACAAGCTGGCCGAGAGCTTTGACGGGGCCGATGCGGCCTCCCTGGAGATGATGAAGGCCGCAACGGACAAATCCTTCGAGGTCATCGAAGTCTCGGCCGAAGAGCGCGCCAGGATGGATGCGGCGGTGGCCGAGGGCCTGAAGGCGGTCTTTGTCGATTACGCCTCGCGCGGCATCGACAACGCCGAAGCCATCTACAACGCCATCAACCAATGAGCCCGGCCTCGGGGCCGCCTGGCCCCGAGCCACCCCTGGGAGGGGACTCAATGACACTCAACCGCAGAGCCCCCGGCGTGACCGGGCTCCTCGATGCTGCCCTGACCTGGGTGGCGCTGGTCGGCGGCGGGCTGACGCTGGCCTTCATGACGCTGTTCTCGGTCTGGAACGTGCTGATCATGCGCAAGGCCCTGAACAGCCCCATCGTCGGTGCCGAAGACCTGCTGATCCTGTCGCTGGTGGTCATCGTGGCACTGGCAATCCCCTTCGGCGCCCGCAGCGGCGCCCATATCGAGATCGAGGTGCTCGACAGCGTGATGTCGCAGGGCTTTGCCCGCTGGTCGATGGTCCTGGTCAAGCTGCTCGCGCTCGCCCTGCTGCTGGTCATGGCCCGGCAGCTCTGGCACGCGGGCGACAGCGCCGAGAAGTTCGGCGAGACGACGCAGCAACTGCTGATCTCCTACCAGCCGTTCTACTACGCCCTCGCGGTTTCGATCGCGCTCTATGCCCTCGTGCTGGTGCTCGACATCGTCAGGCTGGCGCGCGGCGGCCAGATCAAACCCCTGAAAATCGACGGTGATCTGCAATGATCGACATGACCGTTCTTGGCCTTCTGGGTCTGCTCGCACTCTTCGTCCTGCTGGCGCTCAGGATGCCGGTGGCCCTGTCGATGCTGGGGGTCGGGTTCATCGGCACGGTGATCGCCAACACCAGCAAATACGTCGACGTGGGCATGGCGGCCGAGCAGGCCTGGGCGCGCGGCCTGAAGATCGCCTATTCCAACCTCGCCGGCGAGACATTCGAGGCCGCCTCCAACTTCAACCTCCTGGTCATTCCGATGTTCGTCCTGATGGGCAACCTGGCCGGGGTGTCGGGCATGTCGCAGGATCTGTTCAACGCGGCCTATCGCTGGATGGGGCACATGCGCGGCGGGCTTGCCTCGGCCACCATCGCGGCCTGCGCGGGCTTCGCGGCGCTGTCGGGGTCTTCGCTGGCCTCCGCGGTCACCATGGGCCGCGTCGCCCTGCCGGAGATGAAACGCTACAACTACGCCGACAGCCTCGCCACCGGATCGGTCGCGGCCGGGGGCACGCTGGGCTTTCTGATCCCGCCGTCGGGCGGCATGATCATCTACGCCGTGCTGACCGAGCAGAGCATCGGCCGCCTGTTCATGGCGGGGGTCTTTCCCGGCATCATCCTGACCCTGCTGTTCATCGGCGCGATCTACCTCGTCGTGACCCGCAACCCCGAGGCCGGCCCGCAGGGCGACCGCTCGAACCGGGCCGATCGCATGGCCTCGCTGGCGCGCGCGGCCCCCATCCTCGGCGTGGTGCTCGTCACCATCGGGGGCATGTACACCGGCTTCTTCACGCCGGTGGAGGCCTCTTCGGTCGGGGCATTCCTGACCCTGCTGGTGGCGCTGGCCCGCCGGTCGCTCTCTCTCGGCACGGCACGCACCGTGATCCTGCAAACCATGAACGCGACGGCGACGGTGTTTCTCATCATCATCGGGGCCTTCGTCTTCATCCCCTTCATGTCGCTGACCGAACTGCCCGCCGACCTGGTCACGCTGCTCACCTCGCTGCCCATCGGCGATGTCGGCGTGCTCCTGGTGATCATCCTGGCCTACATGTTCCTCGGCATGTTCCTCGAGAGCATGGCCATGCTGGTGCTGACCATTCCGGTTGTCATCCCCATCGCCATCGGGCTCGACTGGGACCTGATCTGGTTCGGCATCATCATCGTGATCGTGCTCGAGATGGGCATGATCAGCCCGCCGGTCGGCATCAACGTCTTCATCGTGAAATCCATCGCCCCGGATGTGCCGATGAACACGATCTTCCGCGGCATCTGGCCCTTCTGGTTCGCCATGGCGGCGATGATCGGCCTGCTCATCCTCTTTCCGCAAATCGCGCTCTTCCTGCCGCAGACGATCGTCGGCGGGTAGCTCCCCCCCCAAGGAAACACGCCTCATGACCAAAAGACCCCCCTCACTGGCCTGCGCCATCCTGTGCCTGCTGCCGTTGCAGGGCGCCGCGCAGATGGTCGAACCGCCCGCCCAGGGGGGCGCCGACACGGCCCCCTATGTCCGGGCGGCCCTGCCTCTCGATGAGCCGCGCCACCTGTGCATCGACCTGCCCGGCCATGGCGACCAGGTGGATCTTGCGGGGGCCTTCACCGTCCACACCTGCAAGGATGGCATGTGGAACCTCGATCAGCGGTTCGAATGGGTGGATGGCAACTCCCGGCTCCGGATGCCGCAATATGACAGGTGCCTTGCGGCAGACCCGCAACCGGGTGCCGACATCCTCCTCGCCGATTGCAGCGCGGAAACGGCGGTCTGGCAGTTCGAGAACGCCCGGCTGAAGCACAGGCAGGCCCCGGCGCTCTGCGTGACGATTGCCGACGAGAGATCCGAGCTGACGCCCGGCGGGCAGCGTTTCGAGACCCGCGCCCGCGCCCGGTCGCTGTCTCTGGAACCCTGCGACGAGAGCGCCATCGAGCGGCAGCTCTGGACCGTGACCCAGCCCTTGGCCCTTGAGTCGATGCTTCTGCCGCCCAGCGGAAGCCTGCCGCTCGAGTGACGCGACACGCGGTCCCGACGGCGAAAAGGAGTTCGTGATGATGCGCGATCAGGAGACAGAAATGGACACCATCAAAGACACCAGGCACCTGCGCCACTTCATCGGCGGCGAGTGGACCGAGGCGGCCAGGGGCGAGACCTTCGAGGTGCTCAACCCGCTGGATGACAGCCTCTATGCCCATGCGGCCCGTGGCAGCGCGGAAGACATGAACCGCGCCGTGACGGCGGCGAAATCCGCCTTTGCCACCTATCGCGACACCCTGCCGAAAGAGCGCGAGCGCTGGCTGCTGCGCGTGGCCGAGATCATGGAGGCCCGCAAGCAGGACTTGCTGGATTGCCTGATCGACGAGATCGGCTCTCCCGTCCAGAAGGCGATGTTCGAGTTCGACAAGGGCCTGACCATGGTGCGCGCCGCCGCGGGCCTGTGCCGCAACGTGCGGGGAGAGACCTTTCCCTCCGACCGGCCCGGCACGGTGTCCATGTCGATCCGCGAGCCGCGCGGGGTCGTGGCCGTCATCACCCCGTTCAACGTGCCCTTGATCAAGACGACGCGCCTTGTCTGCAACGCCCTGGCGTTGGGCAACACCGTCGTCCACCTGCCCTCGGAAATGGCGCCGCACCTGACGGTGCTGTTTGCCGAGATCGTGGCCGAAGCCGGGCTTCCTCCCGCGGCATACAATGTCGTTACCGGTTTCGGCCACGAAGTCGGCGATGCCCTGACCGGCCACAAGGACGTGAGTTTCGTCACCTTCACCGGCTCGTCGGTGATCGGCCAGCACATCGCCGAGGTCTGCGCCCGCAACAAGACCCCGAGCACGCTGGAGCTGGGCGGCAAGAGCCCGACCGTGGTGCTCGCCGATGCCGATCTCGACAAGGCCGTGCCGCTGGCGGCGCGCTCGATCTTCATGTTCGGCGGGCAGGCCTGCATCGGCTCCAGCCGCTTCTATGTCGAACGCCCGATCTTCGACGACTTCGTCAAACGCTTTGCAATGATCGCCGGCAAGGTCGGCATGGGCGACCTGCGCGACCCGTCGACCGTCATCGCGCCGATCATCTCGGAGCGCCAGCGCGCCCGCGTGCGAGCCCATATCGAGGATGCCGTGGCCAAGGGGGCGACCCTGGCCACCGGCGGCGGATGGGAGGGCAACCGCTGCCAGCCCACCCTGCTCACCGGGGTCACCGGGGAGATGACCGTCTGCCGGGAGGAGACCTTTGGCCCGGTCACCTCGATCTACCCGATCGAGAGCTACGAGGAGGGCCTGGCCCGCGCCAACGACACCGACTTCGGCCTGTCCTCGGCGATCTTCACCCGCGACATCGACAAGGCCATGCATTTCGCCCGCAACATCGGCGCGGGCATGTGCCACATCAACGGCCCCACCATCCATGACGAGGCCCACGTGCCCTTTGGCGGCAACGGCGAGAGCGGCGTTGGCCGTGAAGGCACGGATGCGGACATGGAGGCGATGACGGAACTCAAGTGGATCACGGTGCAGCTATGACCTTCACACTCTATCACCACGGCTCCTCCGTCTGCGCCGCCAAGGTGCGCTTTGCGATGGATGAAAAGGGGCTGCCCTGGGAGGGGGTCTATATCGACATCCTCAAGGGCGAGCAGTTCACACCTGAGTATCTGGCACTCAACCCCAAGGGCGTGGTGCCGACCCTGGTGCATGACGACACGGTGATCCCCGACAGCACCGTCATCATCGAGTATCTCGACCAGATCGCCCCCGAAACCAGCGTTCACCCGACGGATCCCTGGGAGCGGGCGCAGGCGCGCTACTGGACCAAGGCGGTGGATGAAGACCTGCACCCGGCCTGCGGTGCCGTCACCTTCGTCTGCTCGCATCGCCACACGGTGCTGAAGAACCTGGGCGAAGACGGGCTGAAGAAATTCCTCGCCTCGACGCCGCCGATGTCGGTCACCTCCAACTGGAAAGACCTGAAAGACAGCTACACCCGCTACGGCTTCGACGCGCCCGGCGCGGCGGAGAAGGTCAAGCTCTACGACAGCTACCTGAAAAAGATGGAAGCCGCGCTGGAGGGCAACGACTGGCTGGTGGGCAACCGCTTCTCCATCGCCGACATCGCGATGACGCCTTACGTCAACCGGCTGGCCATGATGTCGATGCGAAGCATGTGGGAGAACGGCCGCCTGCCCGAGGTGGAGCAATGGTTCGCCCGGATCGAGGCGCGGCCGAACTTCCAGCGGTGCCTGATCGACTGGGTGCCCGAAGACCTGACCAACGATCTGCGCGACAATGGCGCCAAGAGCTGGCCGGAAGTCGCAAGAATTCTCGAAATCGAAATCTGAACAAGGGGAGGGCACAGAATGGGCCGTCTGGACGGAAAAACAGCAGTCATCACCGGGGCCGCGCAGGGCATCGGGGCACTCATGGCCAAGGCCATGGCCGATGAGGGCGCCAAGGTGCTGGTCACCGACGTGCAGGACACCGCCGGGGCGGTGCAGGCGATCACCGATGCGGGCGGTACCGCCCAAGGCATGAAGGTCGACGTCACCAGCAACGACGACCTGAAGGCCATGGTCGAGAAGGCCAGGGCGATGGGCGGGCTGGATATCATGGTCAACAACGCCTCGATCTTTGCCACGATCACGCCCAAGCCGTTCTTCGAGATCGACGAGGACGAATTCGACCTGATCCTGCGCGTCAACACCCGCGGCGTGCACCAGGTGATGAAGGCCATCGTGCCGACGATGATCGAGGCGGGGGGCGGCAAGGTGGTCAATATCGCATCGGGCACCTTCTATTACGGCCCGCCGGGCCTGTCGCATTACACCGCCTCCAAGGCGGGGGTGATCGCGCTCACCCGCTGCCATGCCCGCGAGCTGGGGGACAAGAACATCCAGGTCAACGCCATCGCCCCCGGCCTGACCGAGAGCGAAGGCGTCAAGGGCAACCCCGGCTTCGACATGGGGCGCGGACCGACAGTGGCGTCGCGCTCGATCAAGCGCGAAATGCTGCCCGAAGACCTGCTGGGCACGCTGCTTTACCTCGCCTCGTCCGACAGCAATTTCGTCACCGGCCAGACGCTCAATGTCGACGGTGGCAAGGTCAACGTCTGAGGAGACCTGAGCGGCCCTGGCGCGATGCGCCGCCTGCGTCGCCGTGGAGCCTGGCGCGAGACCGATCGAGGCCGGCGGTCGTGGCGGCGCGATGCAGGCGGCGGCGAGCCCGGCATGAACCGGGTGGCGGAAGACAGGCGCCTTGCGGGGCGCGCCGCTTCGGCTGTCCTTCCGGGCGGATAAGGGTTAATTCTCCTGAACGCCGGGACCGTCGCGGGAGAGCCAGACCTCAATCATGATCGTAGTTCTCGTGAGCGACATGAACCGCTGGCCGATGACCCGGCTCCTGCGCACCGCCCGCGGGCGACTTCCGCCGATCTCCCTCGTCGATTACCAAACCGCCTTTCGCCGCCTGTCCGTCCCTGCGGGCAGCCTGGTGTTCACCGACTTCGACCTGTTGTCCTCCTTCGAGATGGACGCCGCCGGGAGGCTGGCCACGGCGGCGGCGCGGCAGGGGCTCAGGGTGCTCAATCATCCGGTGCGGGTGATGGAACGCCACGAGCTGCTCGCCAGCCTCCATGCACAGGGCCTGAACCCCGTGCAGGTCACCCGCCTCGAGGCGGGGGGCAGGCCCACACGCTTTCCGCTCTTCATCCGGCAGGAGGATGGCTGCCTGCGCCCGGACACGGGCCTGATCGAAAACGACGTCGCGCTTGATGCCGCGCTCGCCGGGCTGCGCCGCGCGGGCAAGACCATGAAGCGGCGCATTGCCGTCAGTTTCGAGAACCTCCGCGACGAAGAGGGTTTCTTCCGCAAGTATGGCGCCTTCTGTATCGGAGGGCGGATCGTGCCGCAGCACATCCTGCGCGACCGCGACTGGATCGTGAAGTCGCACCGCGCTCCGGACAGTGCCCGGTTCGCCGAGGAAGAGCTGGACTGGGTGCGCAGCAATCCGCACGCGGCGGAGCTTGCCCGCATCTTCGCCCATGCCGGCATCGACTTCGGTCGCATCGACTATGCCGTGGTGGAGGGCAGGATTGTGACCTTCGAGATCAACGTGAACCCTACCTTCCCCCGGTTTCGGGGCGGCAATCCGGCGCGCGAGGCGCGGCGCGGGCCGATCCTCGCCGCCCTGGCCGAGGCTTTTGCCGAGGTGGACACGGCCGATGCCCGCGGACGGCTCCGCTTTCAGCCCGATCCGGATGGCGCGCGCTACATCAAGCGCAAGCGTTGGAACCGGATCGAACGGCAGATGTGGAAACTGCGGATGGCCCTGCGCGACCGGAGGGGCGATGAATAACCCGCCTCCCGGCATGTCCGAGCTTCCCGAGATGGCGGCATTGGCCCTGCGCCTGGCAGACACCGGCTGCAGCGATGCCTGCCGGGAGTATCACGCGGTCTGGGGCTTCCTCAGGCTGTTCGGGCGGCTCCCTGCCGTGACCGCCGACCATGGCTTTCTGAGCCGGTCTATCGGCGAGGCGGTCGCGGCGGGCGCGCGCCGGGTGCTGGTCTGCGGCGCCGCCGACCACGGGTTGCTGGCCTATGTCCTGGCCGCCTTCGGCCCGACCGGCCCGCGCCCGGATGTCACCGTGATCGACCTCTGCCCGACACCGCTGGCGGTCTGCCGTGCCTATGCCGGGCTGCACGGCGTCGCGATCGCCACCGAGGCAACCGATGCGCTGCGGTTTCGCGCGGCTCCCTTCGACCTCATCCTCGCCCACAACGTGCTCAACTTCTTCGCGCCCGAGGGCCGGGCGGAGCTGGTGGCACGATGGGGCGCGTTGCTGGCGCCGGGTGGCCGGATCGTCTCCTGCACGACGCTCAAGCCCGGGGCAGCGCCGATGTCGCGCCGCTTCGGGCCCCGCGAGGCCGAAGGTCTGGCCCGACGTCTCGCCGCCGACCGCGCCGACAGCCCTCATGCCGGCCTCATCGCGGAGCCCCGGCTGCTGGCCCTGGCGGCCGGCTTCGCCGCAAAGCGGGTGTCCTGGAACGTCACCCGGATCGAGGAGCTCGAGGGGTATTTCGTGCAGGCCGGTCTGCACCCGGAGATGAGCATAGGCCGCAACCCCGGCGGGATGACCCGGACCAGCCAGGGCAAGAAGCAGCGCATCGGGGTCGTGGCCCGCCACGCCCAAGGCTCAGCTGCCAAGTAGCACCCCGCGCCAGAGCGTGATGTGCAGCGCCTCGCCGAAGAGCAGCCAGACCGTGGCGACCACCACGCCGGCATTGGCGAGCGCCGCCGGCAGCCGGGCCAGCCGCGGCGGCGCCGCGAGCGCGTGAGCGAAGACGAAGAGCCCGCCTCCCAGGGCAAAGCCGAAGAGCGCCACGGCGGCCAGCGCCACGGCAAACCACGCGAGGGCGCGCAGGTCGGTCAGGCTCCAGCGCCCCGACGGCAGGGAGGACCGGTGCCGAAGGGTGCCCAGCGCCACCACCCCTGCGAGGCCCAGCCCCGCGCCCGCCGCCAGAGCCGGTGCAAGCGCCACCTGCCAGCGGTATCCGGCAAGCTCCACCAGCGCGGCGGCGAAGATCAGCGCGAAGAGGGCGCAGAGAAGCAGGTCAAGCCGCATCGGGGCTCGCCCTCCGTCGCGCCGCCTTCGAGCCGCGCCTGAGCCGCCTGGACAGGTGCCACAGCGAGACGAAGAGCACGACGATCAGCAGAACCGACACCGGGCGGGCCAGAAATCCGGGGCCCCAGATGCTGAGCGACTTTATCAGCGCATCCTCGGCCTCGGCGCCAAGGATCAGCCCGATCACGAAAGGTGCGCGCGGCCAGTTCTGGCGCATCAGCGCATAGCCGAGCAGGGCAAGGCCGCCCATGACCAGGAAGGCCCGCCACTCCGTCGTGCTGATGTAGACGCTCGCCATGGCCAGCAGGTAGACATGGGGCACCAGCGTTCGGGGGTTGAGCCTTGCGATGCGGTTCAGCGGGCGGGCCAGCAGGATCAGGGCCGCCGCCGCCGCGAGGTTGGAGAGCGCCAGCGCCCAGACCATCGCCCAGACGAGCTCGCGATTGGCGGCCAGCAGCCCCGGGCCGGGCGAAACCCCCAGCGGCACCAGCGCGACCAGCAGGATCGCCATGCCCGAACTGCCCGGAATCCCCAGGAACAGGGTCGGCACCAGCGCGCCGCCTTCCTTGGAGTTGTTGGCCGCCTCGGGGCCGATCACCCCCTCCACCGTGCCCTTGCCGAACTGCTCGGGGCGCTTCGAGGTCTGCGCCGCGTGGCCATAGCAGAGCCAGGCCGCCACATCGCCGCCGAGGCCCGGGATGATGCCCACCAGGGCCCCGATCACCGAGCAGCGCAGGGTGAGCCAGCGGTGCCGCAGTACATCGAGAAGCCCGGCCCTGACCTGGCCTGCGCTGGCCTGCGCCTGGGCGCGGAGGCTCCGGGCCGAGGGCGGCTGCGGCCTGTTGCCGGCCGTCAGCATCTCGGGGATTGCGTAGAGCGCCAGCACGGCCGTCACCAGGTGAATCCCGTCTCCGAGAACCGCGCTGCCGAGGGTGAACCGTGGCGTCCCGAAGACGGGCTCGACGCCGACGAAGGCCACCAGCAACCCGAAGGCTCCCACGGTCAGCCCCTTCAGCATGCTGTCGCCGCTCAGAACCGCGCTGAACCCGATGCCGAAGAGCGTCAGCAGGAAGATCTCGGGATAGCTCACCAGCTGCATCAGGGCGAGGGCGAAGGGCACGATCAGCGCCAGCACCAGCGTGCCCACCAGCCCGCCCACCCCGCTCGCCAGCGCCGAGGCCGCCAGCGCGCGCACGGCCTCGCCGCGCCGGGCCATCGCATGGCCGTCGGCCACCACCGCCGTGCTCGGCCCGGTGCCGGGAATGCCCAGCATGATGGTCGGCGCGGCGGCCCCGGTGTGCACGACGGCATGGAGGCTGATGAGAAAGACGCAGCCGGCCAGCAGGTCCATCCCGGCGATGAAGGGCATCACGGCGATCAAGGCGATCTTGCCGCCGAGGCCCGGCACCGCCCCGAAGGCCATGCCGATCGGCACCGCGACGAAGAGCCAGGCGAGCGCCGCGGGATCCGCCAGGAGCGCATGGAGCCCGCTCAGCATGTCAGCGGTCGAGCACGGTCTTGATCAGCTCCTCGAGCCTGCGGGACTGGCCCAGCACGTCTTCGGCCAGCCTGTCCACCTCGGGGCCCGGCAGCGGGTCGAGGGGCATGCCCTGTTCCGCGGCCTCCGCCTTCAGGCCGGGATCGGCCAGCGCGGCGGCATAGGCCGCGCGCAGCTCTTCCAGCAGCTCCGGGTCGATGCCGGGGGCCGCAACGGTGATCCGGCCGAGTTCGGTGAGGGCGCCGATGGCCCTGGCGACGATCAGCGCGTCGCCCTCCAGCGCCAGGTCGGCGGCGCGGGGCACCCCCTCCAGGGCCGGGTCGGAGGGCTTGCCGAAGAGCAGCAAAGGCCGCGCCACGCCCGCCTCGACCAGGGGCGCCACGTTGCTCTCCGACACGAAGGAGCCCTGTACCTCGCCCTTCATCAAGGCGGCCTCGGCCTCGTTGCCGCCGAACCCCGGCACGATCTTCAGCCCGATCCCGAAGGCCATGTCGATCAGCGAAGTCTGGATGAAGGCCGAGCTGCCATGTGCGGAGGTCACGAAGATCAGCCCCGCCCCCTCGCGCCGCAGCGCCTCGAAACTGGTGATCCCGGTGGCGGTGGCCACCAGCAGCACGCGCGCCTCCGACGAAGCCTTGCCGATCCAGCGATAGTCCTGCAAGCCAAGGCCCAGGCCGCCGAGCTCGTTCATCAGGATCCCGGTGTTGAAGATCATGATCGCGCTGCCATCGGTCGCGTCCTTGAGGTCGCGCAGCGCCGAGACGCCGCCGGCGCTGCCACGGTTCACCGGCACCACGGTGACGCCGTCGAGATGGGTCTCCATGTAGCGGGCCACCAGCCTGCCATAGCGGTCGTAGCCGCCGCCGGGGTCGGAGCCGATCAGGTAGTCGATCCGGCCGGGCAGGGCGGGCCGGTCCTGGGCGGTGGCCGGGAGCGCAGCCAGAAGCGTGCAAATGAATGCAAGAAGTCCGGGGAGCAAAGATCGGTGCACGGCACATCCTTGTCGCTGGCGGAGCGCGGGTGTCAGGATGCAGCCTTCCCGCTCGCGCCGAGGATTTCAACCCTTCCTTGACGGGGAGCGACGGCCTCTGCCGCGATCCGGCGGGGCGGAGGGCCGAACTGCGGCGTGGAGCGGCCCGTGTCGGCCTTCAGCGTTTTCCGAAGAGCGAGGAGAGGAAGTCATAGGCGAGCAGCGCCAGCGTCAGGAGGATCACTGCCACCAGGTCGGGGCTGGGAACGCTGTAGGCCAGCACGCCGACGAAGGCGGTGAAGACGGCGAAGGCGAGGGCGGCGAGGATTGCGTTCATCTGTCGGGGTCCTTTCACGCGGTCATGCGGTCGTAGAGCCAGCGCGCCGTGCGCATCAGCCGGGCATCGTCGCCCCGCGCGGCGACCAGTTGCACCCCCATCGGCAGGCCGTTCGAGGCGGTCAGCAGGGGCAGGGTGATTGCGGGGGTGCCGCAGAGTGTCCAGAGGCCGTTGAAGATGGCATCGCCGGTCGAGTCGAGCCCCTCGGGCGCGGGGCCGGGGGCGGCGGGGCAGAGGATGGCGTCGCAGCGCGACAGGATCTCTTCCAGCGCGGCATTGAGCAGGCCGGGCCAGTCGAGCGCGGCGAGATAGTCGCGCGCCGGGGTCGTCGCGCCCTCGCGGATCGCCTCCAGCGTCGGCGCCCCGAGCCGGTCCGCGCCATCGCGCTCGTAGCGGTAGTAGTTGCGCGACATCTCGGCAAAGTTGATCCGCCGGCGCTGCGCGGCCGCCTCCTCGAAGAGCGCGGGCAGGGTCACGGCAAAGGCCTGCTCGCCCAGTTCTTCTTCCAGGGCGAGGAAGGCGTCCTTGAGGTCGTCATGCGCCCCGTCCCAGCCCGGCGGGCGCACCACGGCGAAGACCGGGGGCAGGGGCGGCTCGGAGGCCGCGCTGCGTGCCAGCGCCGGAAAGGGCGCGGGGCGGGTGGCGCTGTCGGCCGGGTCGTGGCCGAAGAGCACCTCGGCCAGCAGCGCCGCGCCGGCCGGGTCGATGGCGAACACGCCCAGCGTGTCGAGGGTTTGCGATTGCCGCAGCACGCCGCGCCGCGAGATCGTGCCGAAGCTGGGCTTGAACCCGGTCACACCGCAAAACGAGGCGGGCCGGATCACCGAGCCCGCGGTCTGCGTGCCCACGGCCAGCGGCACCATTCCGTCGGCCACCGCCGCCGCCGAGCCCGAAGACGAGCCGCCCGGCGTGCGGGCCAGGTTGTGCGGGTTGCGGGTGCGGCCCGGGTGCATGAAGGCCAGCTCGGTCGAAACCGTCTTGCCCATGAGGATCGCCCCCGCCGATTTGAGCTTCTCGACGATCGCGGCATCCTTCATCGGCACCCGTCCTGCATCGAGCGCGCAGCCGTTCTCGGTGGGCATCCGGGCGGTGTCGATCACGTCCTTCAGCCCCACCGGCAGCCCGTGCAGCGGCCCGATGGGGCGGCCCGCGCGCCGCATCTCGTCCATCGCCTTCGCCTGGTGGCGGGCGAAGCCCGCGTCGAAGAAGGCCCAGGCCCCGACCTCCGCCTCGCGGGCCTCGATCCGCGCGATGCAGGCCTCCACCAGCGTCACCGCGTCGAGCGCGCCGGAGGCCAGCCGGTCCCTCAGCGCCACCGCGCCGAGGGCCATGAGGCCTTGAGCCTGTGCCCCGTCAGCGGCCATAGAACAGCTCCGGCAGGTAGAACACGACCTGCGGGAAGACATACATCAGGATCATCGCCACGAAGACGCAGAACAGGAAGGGCATGACGCCCGAGAAGATCTGCGTCAGCCGCACCTCCGGAGGGGCGATGCCCTTGAGGTAATAGGCCGACATCGCCATCGGGGGCGTCAGGAAGCTGGTTTGCAGGTTGAGCGCCACCAGGATGCCGAAGAACAGCGGGTCGACCTCGAAGATCGCCAGTAGCGGCAGGAAGATCGGCACGAAGATGATGATGATCTCCGACCATTCCAGCGGCCAGCCCAGCAGGAAGATGATGAGCTGCGCCAGGATCAGGAACATCAGCGGCGAGAGGTTGAGCGACTGCACGAACTCCGAGATCACGTGCTCGCCCCCGAGGTAGGAAAACACCGCCGAAAACACGTAGGAGCCGACGAAGAGCCAGCAGACCATCGCGGTGGTGCGCACCGTCAGGTAGACGCTCTCGCGCAGCCGCTGCCATGTCATCGCCCGGTAGACGAAGGCCAGGAAGATGCCGCCCAGCGCGCCGATCGAGGCCGCCTCGGTGGGGGTGGCGAGGCCGAAGAGGATCGAGCCCAGCACCGCGAGGATCAGGAAGGCGAGCGGCAGGAAGGAGGTGACGATCATCATCCAGAGCTTGCCCAGCGGCATGTCGGGCACCTCGTCCTTGCTGGGTCGGGGCGCGACAGAGGGCTGCAGGATCGACCGGCCGATGACGTAGGTGAGATAGAGCCCCACCAGCACCAGCCCCGGCAGCAGCGCCGCCGCATAGAGCCGCACGATGGAGACGCCCGAGGCCGCCGCGTAGACGATCAGCATGATCGAGGGCGGAATCAGGATGCCCAGCGTGCCGCCGGCGCAGATGATGCCGCTGGCGAAGGAGGGGTTGTAGCGCGCCTTCAGCATCTGCGGCAGCGCCAGCAGGCCCATCAGCGTGACCACGGCTCCGACGATGCCGGTGGCGGTGGCGAAGAGCGCGCAGGTGATGAGCGCGGCCACGCCCATCGAGCCGGGCAGGTCCTTGGAGGCGATGTTGAGCGTGGAGAACAGCCGGTCGACGATGTTGGCCCGTTCCACGATGTAGCCCATGAACAGGAAGAGCGGCACCGCGGTGAGCACCTCGTTCGACATGACCGTGTAGGTCTGGTTCACGAAGAGGTCGAATATTCGGTTGTTCACGAAGCCTTCGAACCAGGTCGACCACGTGTCCCATGTGCTGGCGGTCTCGTCCAATCGGTCGAAGCTGCGCCACTGCCGGCGGGCGTCGAAATAGGCGTAGTAGCCAAAGCCGATGCCCATGGCCATCAGCGTGAAGGCGATGGGAAACCCGAGGAAGACGAAGACGATGAACAGCCCCAGCATCAGCAGGGCGATTTGCGGGTCCGTCATATGTGTGCGTCCTTCTCGGCCTCACTGGCCCGTTTCATCAGCAGATCTTCGGTCTCGAACACGTCTTCCTCGGCCTGCAGCCATTCGTTGGTGCGGATCGCCAGGAGGCAGCGGCAGACTTGCGCGATGCCCTGGATGAAGAGCAGGATGCCCGCGGCCACGATCACGGTCTTGAACTGGTAGATCGGCACGCCCGCCGGGCTGTTGATGCTGACCTCGCCGTATTGCCAGGACCGCGCGGCATACTTCCAGCCCGAGATGATGAGAGCCGTGACGCCGGGAAAGAAGAACAGGAAGTAGAGCACCAGGTCGAGCTTGGCCTGGGTCCGGGGCTGCCAGAGCCGGTAGAGAAAGTCGCCGCGCACATGCCCGCCGCGCGACAGGGTGTAGGCGCCCGCCATCATGAACATGGAGCCATACATGATGAACGACACGTCGAGCGCCCAGGCGGTGGGCGCGTTCAAGACGTAGCGCACGAAAACCTCGTAGCCGGTGCCCACGGCCATCAGGATGATGAGCCAGGCAAAGGCCTTGCCGAACCAGGCCGACAGGTTGTCGGCAAAGCGAATGAACCCGATCAAGGTTGTCCCCTTCCCAAAGTCAGTTGCCCCGGCGCGGTGGCGCGCCGGGGTTTCGTCTCATGCCGCGCGCCTCAGAGCGCCAGCTTGCCCGGGAAGTAATGCTCGAACGCGAGGGCGTAGTCGGGCGCGTTCATCAGCTCGTAATAGGCCACTTTCTCGACCCACTCGCGCTGGCTGTCGAGGCAGCGCTTCATGAACTCGTCCTGCTCCAGCTCGGGGATCAGCTCGTCCCAGGCCTTCAGCTGGGCATCGAGGATCTCCTTGGAGGTCCGGCGCACGTTCACACCCGCCTCCTGCAGCTCGGCCAGGTCGGTCGAGTACTGGCGCATGGCCTTGGCGGTGTTCGCGGTCGAGGCGGCCTCCACGGCATATTTCATGATCGCCTGGAGATCGGGATCGAGATCTTCGAGGAAGGTCTTGGAGAACAGGAACTCGAAGCTCTCCGAGGCCTGGTGGTAGGACGACAGGTAGTAGTTCTGCGCGACGTCCTGCGCGCCGAAGCGGCGGTCGGAGGTGGGGTTGTTGAACTCGAAGGCGTCGATCACGCCGCGCTCCATCGCCGGCACGATCTCGCCGCCGGGCAGCTGGGCCACCGACATGCCGAGCTTCTGCATCAGGTCCGCGGCAAGGCCCACGGTCCGGTACTTGAAGCCCTGCAGGTCGGCCACCGTGTTGACCTCGCCCTTGAACCAGCCGAAGGGCTGCGCGAACATCGGAAAGCCCATGTAGCCCACGATGTCGAGGCCCATGATGTCCTGGGTCAGCTCGCGGTAGAGTTCGGCGCCGCCGCCTTCGTAGAACCAGCTCAACATGGTGGTGGCCGAGCCGCCGAACACCGGGCCGGTGCCGAAGAGCGAGGCGGCCTTGTTCTTGCCGTACCAGTAGACCGGCACCGAATGGGCGGCATCGAGCAGCCCGTCGTTGACGGCGTCGAGCACCTGGAACGCGGCCACGACGGCGCCCGCAGGAAGCACGTCGACCTTGAGCCGTCCGCCCGACATTTCGTCGACGCGCATGGCGTAGTCCTTGGCGAATTCGTCCCAGATGTCGGATGCAGGCCATGAGGTCTGCATCTTCACCACGATGGGCGACTGGGCGTTTACGGCCGGGGCGGCCAGCATGGCACCGGTGGCAGCCGTGCCGGCCAGTGCGCTGGTCTTCAAGAATGAACGACGGTCGAGATTCCTGGATTTCATTTGGTTTCCTCCCTGTGTGCACATCGGCAGAGCGCGTCCGAGCTCCTCCCGTCGGTCTGCCGCATGCGCTGCCTAAGGTAGTGGATTGAGGCCGCGTCTCAAGAAAAAGCTCATCGGCAGGGGCGCAAAGGGCGTGCCAGACGATCCGGGCACCGCGCGGCGCAATAATCTTTCATGCGCAAGTCGCGTGACGCCGAGGGTTTCGCGGGCGTCCGGCCGCTCCGGACCGTGCCGGGGCCTGCCTTGCAAGCCCCCCGAGATCCCTTGCGTCGCTGGCTTGTGATGGGGAAGTGCTGCCCGTGGCCATGCGCCTGCACGGCTTGCGCGCGCTCCGATGCGTCGGGGTCTACCCCGCGAGGCGGGCGGGCTCGCCGCGCTCTTCGTCGGCCCGGCCGAACTCCACGTGAAAGGTGGTGCCCGCACCCATCTTGCTCTCGTAAGAGAGGTTTCCGGACATCCGCTTGGCCAGCTGATTCGAGATGTGCAGGCCGAGGCCCGAGCCCTGGGTCGAGCGTTGGCCGCTGCCGGCGACCTGCGCGAAGCGGCCGAAGACCATGGCCTCCATCCCTTCGGGGATGCCGCGACCCGAATCCTTGATCGAGAGCCGAACCCTCTGGTCGCTGAAGTGCAGGCGCCCTTCGACGATGCCATGCTCGTTGGAGAACTTGATGGCATTCGACACGAGGTTGTCGACGATCTGCCGGATGGCAAAGGCGTCGCCGCGGATCACCGCGTGGTGCCCGGCACAGCTGTTGACCAGCCGCACGCTGCGCTCGACGGCGAACATCGCGTTCTCTTCGAAGCTCTCCGCAAGCAGCTTGCCCAGGTCGACGCGATCGTCTTCCAGCACCAGCGCCTCGATCTCGAGCTTCTGCGCCAGCAGGATGTTGTCGACCAGCCGGGCCAGACGGGCGGCGTTGCGATGGGCGATCTCGAGCGGCGGGCGAGCCTTGTCGCCCACGTCGCCGAGATGGCCGCTCAGCGCCAGCGCAAGCCCGCCCTTCAGCGAGGTCAGCGGCGTGCGCATCTCGTGGCTGACGACAGAGATGAACTCGTCCTTCGCGCGGCTGGCTTCATCGGCCTTCTCCAGCGCCGCCTGCAAGGCCGCGTTGATCGCAAGCCGGTCGGTGATGTCGATGAAGGTCACGCTCCAGCCCAGCACCGGGCCGGACGGATCGAGCGGGCTCTCCACCTGTTGAACGCGCGGTTCAAAAACCCGGTCTCCGATCTCGAGATGCAGGGCCTCCGGCGCGCTGTCGATCTGCCGGATCATGTCGAGCACGCCGCTCACCAGGCGACCGGAGCCGGTGTGAAGTTCGCTGCGCCTGGCGGCGGTGTTCATCAGCGTGATGTCGCCCTGCCGGTCGATGAAGATGACCGGCTCGCTCATCGTGTCGAACAGGATCGACTGCCCCACGGCCACCATGTCCATCGTCTTGTTGGTGGCCAGAAGCCAGGAAAAGCCGAGGATCCCGAGGGTGAACATGAAGGCGGTCGGATCGAGCCCGAACACGGTAAAGCCCAGCACGACATAGGAGGCATTGGCCGTCAGCGGGGTGAGGGTGATGAGGGCCAGCATGGTCAGCATCGGCCAGGCCGCCCGCCTGGCCCGCAGGAAGGCCCTGGCAAGGCCGATCATGGCCGCCATCACGAAGCTGTAGAGGCTTGCGATGATCGTGTAGAAGCCCGGGCCGTGCATGAAGTCGATGTGCTCCCGGCCTTCGGGAATCACCGAGCCGTCAGTGTAGACGAGGCCATGCCAGGGGTTGGTCGCCGCCAGGGCAAAGCTCGCCGCGGGCACCGCAAACAGGATGGCCCGCGCCTTCCAGGTGCCGAGCCAGGCCGGGTTGTCGAGATAGGCGAGCACGAAGAAACACCAGGCCACCGGCACCAGCGCATTGCCCGGCCAGGCCATCGTGGCCCACAGGACCTGGCAGGAGAACGAGGTGGAGGCCGCCTCCAGGCCGACGCACAGGAGGGTCCAGATGATGCCGATGAAGGTGAGGCTGAAGAAGGCCTTGCCGTTGAACCTCTGGGTGCGCAACATCCAGATCAGGACAGCGGCGGCGAGCACGCAGATGCCCGCGGCGCCGTAAAGCACCGGGTCTGCAAGCACCCCTTCGAAACACTGCCTCATGCCCAGTCCCACGGTTTCATGACCTTGGGTAAGAAGTAACCGCAAGGATGTGTTGGAAATTGGACCGCACCTAGGCAGTTTTGCACAATTGGCCGGCACTTGCCCGCTCCCGGCCCGTCCGGGGGCCGCGGCTTCGTCGGCAGGCTGTGAAACCGGGCCTTCCCGGCGCGTGTGCAAGCCCTGGAGGCTTGGCCTTGCCTGCGGAGTCCGGCATGCTCAGCGCGCAGACTGACAAGCAGAACTTGTCGATCCGGCAGCGAATTTGGTTTCGCCGCCCCCGGCGACGGGGCAGGTTTCGAGCGTGAGACACCCGCCGGTGCCCGTGGGCGGAGGAGGCCAGCTCGGGCGCGGGGCAGGGGTGTCCGGAAACAGATGGACGATCGCAATGCGGCGAGATGGCGGACAGCGGCTTTTCGACTTCCTGCCGGTATCGGGCGCAGGCAAGCTTCGTCCGCGCATGGCCCCCGGCCAGATCCGCGCCACTTCCCTGACCGCAAAGGAGACCGCATGACCCAGGCCCAGGAGATCCGGCTCGGGGCCGACATCGGCGGCACCTTCACCGATATCGTGCTGGATGTGCGCGGCACCCTCCATTCGGCCAAGGTGCTCACCACCTATGCCGCGCCGGAGCAGGCGATTCTCGACGGGATCGCCATTGTCACCGAGGAGGCCGGCATCGCGGCCTCGGAGATCGACCTGCTGATCCACGGCACCACGCTGGCCACCAATGCGCTGATCGAGCGGCGCGGGGCGCGGACGGCGCTGATCACCACCGAGGGCTTTCGGGACGTGATCGAGATGCGCACCGAGAACCGCTTCGCGCAATACGATCTGAACATCCAGCTCCCGCCGCCGCTGATACCGCGCGAAGACAGGTTCCCGGTCGCGGGCCGGATCGACGCGCAGGGCCGCGAGTTGCAGAGGCTCGACGAGGCGGCGTTGCGGGAGATCGCGCAGAGGATCTCGGCGCAGGATTTCGGGGCCATCGCCATCGGCTTCATCCATTCCTACCTGAATCCCGCTCACGAGGCGCGCGCCCGCGAGATCCTCGCCGAAACGCTCGACCTGCCGATCTCGATCTCCTCCGAGGTCAGCCCGCAGATGCGCGAGTTCGAGCGGTTCAACACGGTCTGCGCCAATGCCTACGTGCGGCCCCGGATGGAGAGCTACCTCGCCCGGTTGCAGGACCGGCTGAAGGAGCTGGGCGCCTCCTGCCCGGTCTTCATGATCCACTCCGGCGGCGGGCTGATCTCGGTGGAGACGGCCGCGGCCTTCCCCGTCCGGCTGGTCGAGAGCGGTCCCGCGGGCGGCGCGATCTTTGCCGCCGACATCGCCGCCCGCTTCGGGCTGAACCGGGTGGTGAGCTACGACATGGGCGGCACCACCGCCAAGATCTGCCTCATCGAGGACTTCCAGCCCCAGACCGCCCGCAGCTTCGAGGTGGCCCGCACCTGGCGCTTTGCCAAGGGGTCGGGCATGCCGATCTCGATCCCGGTGATCGAGATGATCGAGATCGGGGCAGGGGGCGGCTCGCTGGCCTGGGTCGACGCGATGGGGCGCATCCAGACCGGGCCGGAGAGTGCCGGGTCGGAGCCCGGCCCGGCCTGCTACGGGCGGGGCGGCGCGCGGCCTGCGATCACCGATGCCGACCTTGCGCTGGGCAAGCTCGACCCCGACAATTTTGCCGGCGGCCAGATCAGGCTCTCGACCCGCGCCGCGCAGGAGGCCATCGCCCGCGATGTCGGCGACGGGCTGAAGCTCGACGCCGAGGCCGCCGCCTTCGGGATCACCGAGGTGGTGGACGAGAACATGGCCAATGCCGCGCGGGTCCACGCGGTGGAAAACGGCAAGAACATCGGCGACCACATCATGATCGCCTTCGGCGGAGCCGCGCCCCTGCATGCCGCGCGGCTCTGCGAGAAGCTGGGGATCGACCACTGCCTGATCCCGCAGGGCGCGGGCGTGGGCTCGGCGATCGGGTTTCTCAAGGCGCCGTTCGGCTACGAGGCGCTGAGCTCGCAGGTGATGCCGCTCTCGCGCTTCGATGCCGGTGCCGTCAATGCCATGCTCGACGACCTCAAGGCGGGCGCCGAGAGCTTTGTTCGGGCCGGGACCGACGGCGAGATCGCCCGCGAGGTCGTGGCCTTCATGCGCTACGCCGGGCAGGGCTGGGAGATCCCGGTGCCGCTGCCCGACCGGGCGTTTGCCGCCGGGGACGCCGCGATGATCGAGGAGGCCTTCCGCAGCCGCTACGCGCAGTTCTTCGGCCGCGCGGTCGAGGGCCCCGAGATCGAGTTCGTCACCTGGTCGGTCAAGGCGCAGGACGTGCCGCCGCCGCCCGCGCGGGTGGAGCTTGTGCGCGGCGGAACGGTGGCCCCGGCGGAGGCGTTCCGCGAGGTGTTCGACCCGGCCACCGGCGCGCCGCTTGCCACCGGGATCGTCGAGCGCGAGAGCCTCGCCCCCGGTGCCCGGATCGAGGGCCCCGCCGTGATCGTGGAACGCGAGACGGCTACCGTCGTCACCTCGCCCTTCGACGCGGTGATCCAGCCCGATGGCACCATCCTGCTGCTCCGCAAGGGACTGAACTCATGAGCAAGATCGACGATATCCGCCTGCAGGTGATGTGGAACCGGCTGATCTCGGTGGTCGAGGAGCAGGCGATGACGCTGCTGCGCACCGCGTTCTCGACCTCGGTGCGCGAGGCGGGCGACCTCTCGGCGGGCGTCTACAACGCGCGGGGCGAGATGCTGGCCCAGGCGGTCACCGGCACGCCGGGCCATGTGAACACCATGGCAGAGGCGGTGGGCAACTTCATCGCCGCGATCCCGCGCCAGCAGATGCTTCCGGGCGATACCTATGTCACCAACGACCCCTGGCTGGGCACCGGGCACCTGCACGACATCACCATGTGCACGCCGGTCTTCAAGGATGACGCGCTGATCGGCTTCTTTGCCTGCACCGCCCACATCGTCGATATCGGCGGGCGCGGTTTCGGGGCCGATGGCAAGTCGGTCTACGAGGAGGGCATCCAGATCCCGATCATGAAGTTCGCCGAGCGCGGGCAGGTGAACGAGACCCTGGTGCAGATGATCCGCACCAACGTGCGCGAGCCCAACCAGGTGGTGGGCGATTTCTACTCGCTGGCCGCCTGCAACGACGTGGGCCGCGACCGGCTGCTGGAGATGCTGGAAGAGATCGACCTGCCCGACCTCGAGAAGCTGGGCGACTTCATCCTCACGCGCACCGCCGCCGCGATGAAGGAGCGCATCGCCGGCCTGCCGCAGGGGAGCTGGTTCAACGAGATGATGACCGATGGCTACGACACGCCGATCCGGCTGGCGGCGACGGTCAGCATCGAGGCCGAGCGCGTTCTGGTCGACTTCACCGGCTGCGACCCGGTGAGCCGCTGGGGCATCAACTGCCCGATGATCTATGCCAAGGCCTATGCCTGCTATGCCATCATGTGCGTGGTGGCGCCCGACATCCCCAACAACGCGGCCTCGCTGGCCTGCGTCGAGGTGGTCTCGCCGGTCAACGTGGTCAACGCGCCGCGGCCCGCGCCGGTTTCGGTGCGTCACGTGATCGGCCACATGGTGCCCGATGTGGTGCTGGGCGCGCTGGCGCAGGCGCTGCCGGGGCAGATCCAGGCCGAGGGCACGGCGGCGCTGTGGAACATTCAGATCTCCGCAAGGCCCGTCGAGGGCCGCGAGGGACGGCGCGCGGAGGTGCTGATGTTCAACTCGGGCGGCTCCGGTGCGCGGCCCACGCTCGACGGGCTCTCGGCCACCGCCTTTCCCTCCGGCGTGCACACCATGCCGATCGAGGCGACCGAGCACACCGGCCCGATCGTGATCTGGCGCAAGGAGCTGCGGCCCGACTCGGGCGGGGATGGCGAGCATCGCGGCGGGCTGGGGCAGATCATCGAGATCGCGCCGGCGGAGGGCCACGAGTTCGAGTTCTCGGCCATGTTCGACCGCACGCGGGTGCCGCCGCGCGGCCGCGAGGGCGGGCAGGACGGCGCAGCGGGCAGCGTGGCGCTCGACGATGGCACTCCGCTCAAGCCGAAGGGCTGGCAGTTCGTTCCGGCGGGCCGGCGGCTGGTGCTGCACGCGCCGGGCGGCGGCGGCTTCGGCGACCCGGGAAAACGCAGCGCCGAGGCCCGCGCGCTCGACCGCAGGCGCGGCTACGTGACCGACACATAGCGCCGGACGGCGCCATACCACGAACCGACGAGACCAGGAGGCAAGACCATGACCAAACCCTTCAAGAAGATCCTGCTCACCGGCGCCGCCGGCAACCTCGGCACCGAGCTGCGCCGGGGCCTCGCGCCCCTGGCCGAGAGCCTGCGCATCGCCGACCGCGTGGCCTGCAAGGAGGTGGCCGCCCATGAGGAGGCGCTGGTCTTCGACCTGGGCGACATGGAGGCCACAATGGCGGCGACGGAAGGCTGCGATGCCATCGTCCACATGGGCGGCGCGCCGCTGGAGAAGCCCTGGCAGGAGGTGCTCGACAGCAACATCCGCGGCTCCTACCACATCTACGAAGGCGCGCGGAAACACGGGGTGAAGCGGGTGGTCTATGCCTCCTCGGTCCATGCCATCGGCTATCACGGTTTGACCGACGGGATCTCGGGTGACGCCCCGCCGCGGCCCGACAGCCTCTACGGCGTGTCCAAGGCCTTCGTCGAGTCGCTGTCGTCGCTCTACTGGGACAAGTTCGGGATCGAGAGCGCCTGTATCCGGATCTTCTCGTCCTTCCCCGAACCGGCCGACCGGCGGATGCTGTGGTCGTGGCTCAGCTACGGCGACATGGTGCGGCTGGTGACCTCCTGCCTGACCGCGCCCTACCTGGGGCACACCATCGCCGCCGGCATGTCGGACAACCGGGTGAAGCCGGTGAACATGGCCAATGCCGGGCACATCGGCTTTGCGCCGCAGGACAGCGCGGAGCCGTTCCGCGAGAAGGTGGAGGCCGCCAAGCCGCCCGCCGACCCGGCCGACCGGGCGACCCGGTGCATCGGCGGCTGGTTCGTGAACCTCGGCCACCCCGACGACGAGGCCGCCAATTGAAAGACAGCTATGACGTGGTGATCGTCGGCGGCGCGGTGATCGGCTCCGCCTGCGCCTGCTACCTTGCCGCCAACCCCGACTTCACCGGCTCCGTGCTGGTGGTGGAGATGGACCCGAGCTATGCCCGCGCCTCCACCTCGCTCTCGGCGTCCTCGATCCGCACCCAGTTCTCCAACCCGATCAACGTGAAGATCAGCCAGTATGGCGGCGAGGTGATCCGCAACTTCGGCGCGTTGATGGAGGTCGACGGACACCGGCCAAGCCTCAACTTCCACGCAAGCGGCTACCTCTTTCTGGCCCGCACGCCGGAGCAGGTGGAGACCCTGCGCGAGAACCACCTGGCCCAGACCGGCTGCGGGGCCGACGTGGTGCTCTGGGAGCGCGACGAGCTGGCCCGGGCCTTCCCGCATCTGCGGGTGGAGGATATCGAGCTGGCCTCCTACGGGCGCTCCGGCGAAGGCTGGTTCGACAACACCGGGTTGATGATGGGCTTTCGCAACAAGGCCCGTGCGCTGGGCGCGGAGTTTGTCCGCGACCGGGTGGTGGAGATCGGCCGCAGCGGCAACGCGGTCACCAGCGTTACCCTTGCCTCCGGGGCCAGGGTGCAGGCCGGCACCCTCGTCAACGCCTCGGGCCCGCGTGCCGCGCAGACGGCCCGGATGGCCGGGCTGGACCTGCCGGTGGAGCCGCGCAAGCGCACGCTCTTCGTCTTCGACTGCGCCAGGAGCCCCGAGGGCAGCGCCGCGATCAACGGCGGGCGGCTGCCGCTGATGATCGACCCGACCGGGGTGCACTGCCGCCCGGAGGGCAAGTACTTTCTGTGCGGCGGCGTGCCGGCCGACGACCGCGCCGCGGACTGGGACGATTTCGAGCCGGTGCATGAGGAGTGGGAAGAGATCTGCTGGCCGGCGCTGGCCGAACGGTCGGAGGCCTTCGAGGCGGTCAAGCTGCTGCGCTTCTGGGCGGGGCACTACGCCTTCAACGTGCTCGATCACAACCTGATCCTGGGCCGCCACCCCGAGGTGCAGAACTTCATCTTCGCCAACGGCTTCTCCGGCCACGGGCTGCAGCAGAGCCCGGCCACCGGGCGCGGCGTGTCGGAACTCATCACATATGGCGAATTCCGCAGCCTTGACCTCTCCGCGGTTGGCTACGAACGTGTGGTCGAGAACCGCCCCTTCCGCGAACGGGCCGTGATCTGAACCGAAGGTGACAGGCGATCGCATGCATGATCAGAGCTTCCGACTCCCGCCGCTGAACGCCTTGCGGGTGTTCTGGGCGGTCATGCGAAAGGGCAGTTTCCGGTCGGCCGCCGATGACCTGCTTGTCACGCCGCAGGCCGTCAGCCAGCAGGTCAAGCTGCTCGAAGACATCCTCGCGGTGCAGCTCTTCGAGCGGAAAGGCCGGGTGGTGGAGCCGACCGAGGCCGCCATCGTGCTGTCGCACTTCGTCGAGGCCGGCTTCGAGGAAATTCGCCAGGGCATCAAGCGCGTCACCAAGGGCACCTACCGCAACCGCATCAACATCAACGTCAGCCCCTATTTCGCAACCCGCTACCTGATGCGGCGGCTCGACCGCTTCCGCAAGACATTGCCGGGCGTGGACCTGCGGATGACAACCATCATCGAGACCCCCGACTTTGCCCGCGACGAGGTCGACGTGGGGATCCAGTGGGGCTTCGGGCGTTTTGGCGGCTATGACGCCACGCTGCTGGTGCGCGACCCGAAGGTGCTGTGCTGCACCCCCGAACTGGCGCGCTCGATCCGCACGCCGAGCGACCTGCTGGGGCAGACGCTGCTCTATGCGGTGCTGTCCCACGAGCTGTGGAAGAACGTGTTGCGTCATCTCGGCGTCACCGCCCGGACGAGGGCGGGGGTGATCGAGTTTCACGACGCCGCCACGCTCCGCCGGGCGGCACATTCGGGCATCGGGGTGGGGCTGATCTCGACCATCGACGCGCTGCGCGACATCCGGGACGGAAAGCTGGTTGCCCCCTTCGGCACCGAGGCCCTGACCGACATGCCGAAGGCGGAGGTGCCGGGCTTCTTTCTGGTCACGCCACGGTCGCACAGGCGCGTCGAGACCATCGCGGCCTTCTGCGACTGGATCACCTCCGAAGACTGGGATGCCCTGACCTGACCCGCGCGCCGGGCGTCTTCGGCAAGCAGAACTTGCCGTTTCCCCGCAAAACCTGGTTTGGTGTCCCCCGGCCTGCGGGCAGTCTGAGTGCCAGGGGGGCGTGCAACGGGCCGAAGAGGGCGCAGGTGGTGGTGCAGCAGAACCCGCTCAGGATCGTTGCGTGCCGCAGGACGGGCATCGCCGATGAGGCCGCCGAAGATTTGAGCGCCACGCGAACCGCCCCCGGCCCTTTGGCACAGATCACTTGCGTCAAAGGCCGCACGCGGGCCAACATGCCCAGGGATGCCCAATGCCGAAGAGAGGTTCGCCCTGCGCCCCCGGTGCGGCGCGACGCCGGTTCGCCTGACCGGCAGGCGCGACGGCCCGCGCGCGATCACGCCAATGCCAGGACGCCTGACCGCGCCCTGTTCCGGTGGTGAAGGACCCGCCGGATGAAACCAGGATCCGACAGGAAAGGGATAAGGAAAATGTTCAAGCTCAAGACACTCGGCGCGCTGGTGGTTGCCACCCTGGCGCTTGCCCCGGCCGCAAAGGCCGAAACCTGGGTGATGGCCTCCGGCTACCCGGAAGACAGCTTCTTCACCAAGAACATCCGCATGTTCATCGACGAGGTCCAAGAGGCCTCGGGCGGCGAGCTGACCATCGACCTGCGCTCCAACGGCGAGCTCATCAAGCTCGACGCGATCCGGCGGGCGGTGCAGTCGGGCCAGATCCAGCTGGGCGAGATCCGCTTCGGCGTCTACGGCAACGAAAGCCCCATGTACACGCTCGACAGCCTGCCCAACGTGGCGGGTGACTACGACGCCGCCTGGAAGCTGATGGAGGCGCAGAAGCCCTGGTTCGACAAGACCTTCGGCGAGGACGGCGTGAAGGTCATCAGCTACGCGCCCTGGCCGGGGCAGGGGTTCTATACCGCCTTTCCGGTGACCGACGGCGCCCAGTTCGAAGGCGTGAAGCTGCGCATCTACTCGCCCGCCACCCAGCGGATGGGAGAGCTGCTTGGCTTCGAGGCCACCATCCTGCCCTTCGCCGAGGTGCCGCAGGCCTTCTCGACCGGGCTGATCGAGGCGCTCTTCACCTCGGCCCAGACCGGCACCGACATCCAGGCCTGGGACTACGTGAAGCACTTCACCTACACCGGCTCGATGCACAACAAGAACGGCATCATCGTCAGCGAGCGCGCCCTGGCCTCGCTGTCGCCCGAGCTTCAGGAGGCGATCATCGCCGCAGGCGAGCGGGCCACTGAGCGGGCCTGGGAGATGAGCAAGGAAGCGGGTCAGGAAACCACCCAGAAGCTGATCGACGCCGGCATGACCGTGACCGACGCCTCGCCCGAGCTGCAGGCCAAGCTGGCCGATATCGGCGCGGCGATGATCGAGGAGTGGAGCGCCAGCGCCTCGCCCGAAGAGGTCGAGGTTCTGAAGGCCTACCAGGCCGCCAACTGACCCCAACGCTGCGGCGCTCCCTCGCCGGGGCGCCGCACAGCCGACTGGAGAGCCCATGCTCAGAAAAACGGTCACCCTGCTGTCCAATGCCTGCGGGGTTCTTGCGGCGGTGTTTCTGGCCGGCATCGCGGTGGCAACGCTGCTGCAGATCGTCGCCCGCCAGCTTGGCCGGGCGGTGGAGACCACAGAGCTCTCGGGCTTCTTCCTGGCGGCCTCCACCTTTCTCGGGCTGGCCTACACGCTGATCCACGGCGGGCACGTGCGGGTGAGCCTGGTCTCGCAATTCGTCGCGCCGGGTGTGCGGCGGGCGGTGGAGCTCTGGTGCTGCGCGGTGGCCATCGGGATCACCGGCTACATGGCCTGGCAGGTCACGCGCTTCACCCACGAGACCTTTTCCTTCGGCGACCTCAGCCCCGGCATGCTGGCGGTTCCGCTCTGGATCCCGCAATCGGCGGTCGCCTTCGGCCTCGTCGTCCTGTTTCTGGCGCTGGTCGAACAGGCGGTGATCGTGCTCTCGGGCGAAAAACCGGACTACCTCACCAACGCCGACAGCGTGGGCGAGTAGGCGGGCATGGATACCGTAACCCTCGCCTCGCTCGTCCTGCTGCTCACTTTGCTTCTGCTGCTCGGCACCGGCGTCTGGATCGCGCTCTCGCTGCTGACGGCGGGCTTTGTCGTCTTCACCTTCTTCGCGCCGCTGCCGCCGGGCTCGATCCTCGCGGCCACGATCTGGGATTCGAGCTGGAACTGGGCGCTCACCGCCTTGCCGCTCTTCGTCTGGATGGGCGAGATCCTGATGCGCTCGGGCCTGTCGGCCAGCCTGTTTCGCGGCCTCTCGCCCTGGGTCGCCGGGCTGCCGGGCGGGCTGATGCACGTCAACGTCGTCGGCTGCGGCGTGATGGCGGCGGTGGCGGGGTCTTCCGCCGTGACCTGTGCCACCGTGGGGCGCATGAGCATCCCCGAACTCAGCGCCCGCAACTACGACCGCAAGATGATGGTGGGCTCGCTCGCCGGGGCGGGCACCTTCGGCCTGCTCATCCCGCCGTCGATCATCATGATCGTCTATGGCGTGGTCGCGCAGCAATCGGTGGCGCGGCTCTTCATCGCCGGCATCCTGCCCGGCCTCATGCTGATCATCATGTTCTCGGGCTACATCGCGATCTGGGCCCGGCTGAACCCGGAGCGCGACGGCGATGTGCCCGAGCGGATGGGCTTTGGCGCGCGGATCCGGGCCTCGCGGGAGCTGATCCCGGTTGTGCTGCTGATCGGGGCGATCATCGGTTCGATCTACGGCGGCATCGCCACGCCCACCGAGGCGGCCTCCATAGGGATTCTCGGCGCGCTGATCCTGGCCGCGCTGAACCGGACCCTGACGCGGCAGATGTTCGTGGAAAGCCTGCTGTCGGCCACGCGCATCTCCTGCATGATCTCCTTCATCATCGCCTGCGCCGCCTGCCTCTCCATCGCCGTGGGCTTTGCCGACATTCCCCGCGTCGCCGCCGGCTGGGTGCGCGACATGAACCTGTCGCCCACCGGGCTGCTCGTCGTGCTCACGCTCTTCTTCCTCGTGATGGGGTGTTTCCTCGAAGGCATCTCGATCCTGGTGCTGTCCAGCTCGGTGGTGCTGCCGATGATCCAGGCGGTGGGGATCGACCCGATCTGGTTTGGCATCTACGCGGTGATCGTGATCGAATGCGCCCAGATCACCCCGCCCGTGGGATTCAACCTGATCGTGCTGAAGTCGATGACCGGGCGCGGCATCGGCGAGATCGCGGCGGCGACCTTTCCGTTCCTGCTGATCCTGCTGGCGGCCATAGGGCTGATCGTCGCCTTCCCGGCCATCGTCACCTTCCTGCCCGACCTGATGTTCAGGTGAGGGCCGGTGCCGGGGTGCAAAGCCGGCGCGTTGCAGTAGACTTTCGAACACCTGACCTGAGAGGACCAATGACATGATCGAACGGATCGAAACCGGCACCCGGATGAGCAAGATCGTCAAGCACGGGGGCGTGGCCTACCTGTGCGGGCAGGTCGGCGACGGGGCGGATGTGGCCGCGCAGACCCGCGATTGCCTGTCGCGGGTCGACGCGCTGCTCGAAAAGGCCGGGTCGTCGCGCGAGAACATCCTCCAGGCGATCATCTGGCTTTCCGACATGGCGGATTTCGCCGCGATGAACGAGGTCTGGGATGCCTGGGTTCCCCAGGGCCACGCCCCGGCGCGGGCCTGCGGCGAGGCAAGGCTCGCCCGCCCGGATCTGAAGGTCGAGATCATCATCACGGCAGCCTGCTGAGGGAGAACGCGCCATGAAGGTGGTTGTGATGGGCGCGGGGGTGATCGGGGTCACGACCGCCTATTACCTGCGCAAGGGCGGCGCCGAGGTCACGGTGCTCGACCGGCAACTCGGGCCGGGGCTGGAGACGAGCTATGCCAACGCGGGCGAGCTGAGCTATGGCATGACATCGCCCTGGGCCGCGCCCGGCGTTCCGCTGAAGGCCCTGAAGTGGCTCTTCATGAAGCGCAGGCCGCTGTTCATCTGGCCGCTCATCAGCCCGACGATGTGGAGCTGGGGCCTGCAGATGCTGCGCAACTGCAACGAGGAGAGCTACCGGGTCAACAAGAGCCGGATGGTACGGATCTCCAACTACTCGCGCGACGTGATGCCCGAGCTGATCGCCGAGACCGGGATCGAGTACGACGGCCGCGCTCAGGGCACGCTCCAGTTGTTCCGGACCGAGAAGCAGCTGAAGGGCTCGAAGGCCGACCAGGAGATCCTGGCCGAATACGACAGCCCCTACGAGGTGCTGGACCGCGACGGCTGCATCGCCGTGGAGCCCGCACTGGCGAGCGTGCGCGACAAGTTCGTGGGCGGGTTGCGCCTGACCGCCGATCGCACCGGCGATTGCCGGATGTTCACCACTGCTCTGGCCGAGCGTTGTGCCGAGATGGGCGTGGAGTTCCTGTACGGGCAGGCGGTCAAGTCCATCGTGGCGGAGAACGAACGGGTCGCGGGCGTGGATACCGAGATCGCCGGCCGGGTGACGGGCGATGCCTATGTCTGCGCGCTGGGCAGCTACGGCCCGCGGGTGCTGAACCCGATCGGGGTGAAGCTGCCGGTCTATCCGGTGAAGGGCTACTCGGTGACGCTGCCGGTGACGAGCGATGCCGAGGCGCCGCAGTCGACGATCATGGACGAGACCCACAAGGTGGCCATCACCCGGCTGGGCGACCGTATCCGGGTGGCGGGCACGGCAGAGATCGCGGGCTACTCCAACCGGCTCGGGCCCCATGCCACCGACACCGTGCGCCACGTGATCTCCGATCTCTTCCCCGGCGGCGGCGCCCTCGGCAAGGCCGAGGGCTGGACAGGCCTGCGCCCGATGACCCCCGACGGCACCCCGGTTCTGGGGCCTTCGCGCTACGACAACCTGTTCCTGAACACCGGCCACGGAACGCTCGGCTGGACCATGGCCTGCGGCTCGGGCCGGGCGGTGGCGGATGTGGTGCTGGGCAAGGCGCCGGAGATCTCCTTCGACGGGCTGACGGCGGAGCGTTACGGGCGATAGGCGCCCTGGCGGGGCGCGGTCCTCCGCGAGACTGATCCGTTGCAGGCGGTCCACGGCCCGGCCTCGGCAGCCGGGCGCGGCTGGCCCCTGCCGCGGCTCCAAGCTACCCTGCGCCGGCAACAGGTGAAGGAGATGACCGTGCCGAGACTATTCCTCTGTGCCATGGCGGCATGCCTGCTGGCCGCCTGCGACTCGGGCGGCCCCCTGCTGTCGTCCTCGGTGCGCTACGAGGTCGCCGGGGTCGAGGAGGGCGACATGCTGAAGCTGCGGGCCGGGCCCGGCACCGGGTATGACATCCGCGCGGGCCTGCCCAACGGCACTGTCCTGCGGGTCAGGGACTGCACGCGCATCGGCGGCACCCGCTGGTGCGAGGTGGCACTGGAGCGCACGCCCGAGATGGCCGGCTACGTGTCTCAAACCTACCTCCGGAAGCTCTAGCCCCGCCCGGCCGCGGGCCGTGATCGCCGCGTCGGGCGCGCGCCATGCGGCGCCCGACATGAGGCGCGCTCATAATCATCCCGCAGGTTATGAATTTGCTCTCCCGCCGTGGCGGTCTTAGATCACGGGTCTCTCCCCGAGGTGCCCGATGATCAACTTTGCCCTTCCCGTTCACGAAAGCTTCGCCGCCCTTCAGCGCGCGGCGCTTGAGCGAATTCTCGTTCTCGACGGTGCCATGGGCACCATGATCCAGACCCTCGGCATGACCGAGGAGGATTTCACCGGCGGCGGGCACATCCACGGCCCGGGCTGCCGGCATCACCCCACCGACCACCCGCAGAAGGGCAACAACGACCTGCTGGTGCTGACCCAGCCGCAGGCGGTGGAGGATATCCAGCTGGAGTTCGCGCTGGCCGGGGCGGACATTCTCGAAACCAACACCTTCTCCTCCACCACCATCGCCCAGGCCGACTACGGGCTCGAGGGCGCGGTGCACGACCTCAACGTCGCCGGGGCCCGGGTGGCACGGCGGGCAGGCGAAAGGGCGCAGCAGATCGACGGCAAGCCGCGTTACGTGGCGGGCGCCGTCGGCCCCACCAACCGCACCGCCTCGATCAGCCCCGACGTGAACGATCCGGGCTACCGCGCCGTCACCTTCGACGACCTGCGCCGCGCCTACGGCCAGCAGATCGACGGGCTCATCGAGGGCGGCGCCGACCTGATCCTGATCGAGACGATCTTCGACACGCTCAACGCCAAGGCCGCGATCTTTGCCGCCTTCGAAAGCTTCGCCAAGGTGGGCCGCCGGCTGCCGATCATGATCTCCGGCACCATCACCGACGCCTCGGGCCGCACGCTCTCGGGCCAGACGCCCACCGCCTTCTGGCACTCGGTCCGCCACGCCCGGCCCTTCACCGTGGGCCTCAACTGCGCGCTGGGCGCCGATGCCATGCGCCCGCACCTGGCGGAGATCGCGGGCGTGGCCGAGTGCTTCACCTGCGCCTATCCCAACGCGGGCCTGCCCAACGCCTTCGGCCAGTATGACGAAACCCCCGAGCAGACCGCCGCGCTCGTCGAGGTCTTTGCCCGCGACGGGCTGATCAACGTGGCCGGCGGTTGCTGCGGCACCACGCCCGACCATATCCGCGCCATCGCCGAGAGCGTGGCCCGCCATGCTCCCCGCAAATCGAAGGTGCTCGCCGATGCCTGAGCCGTTGCTGCGCCTTTCGGGCCTCGAGCCCTTCACGCTGACCCGCGACATTCCCTTCGTCAACGTCGGCGAGCGGACCAACGTCACCGGCTCCGCGCGCTTCCGCAAGCTCATCACCAACCGCGACTACGCCGCCGCCCTCGAGGTGGCCCGCGACCAGGTGGAGAACGGCGCGCAGATCATCGACGTGAACATGGACGAGGGCCTGATCGACTCCAAGGCCGCCATGGTGGAGTTCCTCAACCTCGTCGCCGCCGAGCCCGACATCGCCCGCGTGCCGGTGATGATCGACAGCTCCAGGTGGGAGGTGATCGAGGCGGGCCTGAAATGCGTGCAGGGCAAGCCGGTGGTCAACTCCATCAGCCTCAAGGAGGGCGAGGACGCCTTCATCGAGCAGGCCTCGCTCTGCCTCGCCTATGGCGCGGCCGTGGTGGTCATGGCCTTCGACGAGCAGGGCCAGGCCGACAGCCTCGCCCGCAAGACCGAGATCTGCGCGCGCGCCTACCGCATCCTGACCGAGCAGGTCGGCTTTCCGCCCGAAGACATCATCTTCGATCCCAACGTTTTCGCCGTGGCGACGGGCATCGCGGAGCACGACAACTACGGCGTCGATTTCATCGAGGCGACCCGCTGGATCCGCCAGAACCTGCCGCACGCCCACGTCTCCGGCGGCGTCTCCAACCTGTCATTCAGCTTTCGCGGCAACGAGCCGGTGCGCGAGGCGATGCACGCGGTGTTCCTCTACCACGCCATCCAGGCGGGGATGGACATGGGCATCGTCAACGCCGGGCAACTGGCGGTCTATGACCAGATCGACACCGACCTGCGCGAGGCCTGCGAGGACGTGGTGCTCAACCGCGAGCCCGCCGGGGGCGGCGATGCCACGGAGAACCTGCTGGAGATCGCGGAGCGCTTCAGGGGCGGCGCGCGCGAGGAGCGCAAGCGCGACCTCGCCTGGCGCGACTGGCCGGTCGAAAAGCGGCTGGAGCACGCGCTGGTCAACGGCATCACCGAGTTCGTCGACGAAGATACCGAGGCGGCGCGGCTGGCCGCCGACAAGCCGCTCGACGTGATCGAAGGCCCGCTGATGGCCGGGATGAACGTGGTCGGCGACCTCTTCGGCGCGGGCAAGATGTTCCTGCCGCAGGTGGTCAAGTCGGCCCGCGTGATGAAGCAGGCGGTGGCGCTGCTGCTGCCCTTCATGGAGGCAGAAAAGGACGGCGGGCGCGACAGCGCCGGCCGCGTGCTGATGGCCACCGTCAAGGGCGACGTGCACGACATCGGCAAGAATATCGTCGGCGTCGTGCTGGCCTGCAACAACTACGAGATCATCGACCTCGGCGTGATGGTCCCGCCGCAGAAGATCCTCGAGGAGGCGAAGGCCCGCAAGGTCGACATCATCGGCCTGTCGGGCCTCATCACCCCCTCGCTCGACGAGATGGTGCACCTCGCCGCCGAGCTGGAGCGCGAGGGCTTCGACGTGCCGCTGCTGATCGGCGGGGCGACCACCTCCAAGGTGCATACCGCCGTCAAGATCGCGCCCTGCTACAACCGCAGCCAGGCGATCTACGTTAGCGACGCGAGCCGCGCGGTGGGCGTGGTGTCGTCGCTGCTGAGCGCCACGCATAAACAGGGCTACATCGACGGCATCCGCGCCGAATACGCCGAGGTGGCCGAGCGTCACGAGCGGGCCGAGCGCGCCAAGCAGCGGCTGCCGCTGGCGGCGGCGCGGGCCAATGCGATGCAGATCGACTGGGAGGGCTACGCGGTGCCCGAACCCGCCTTCACCGGGGCGCGGGTGATCGACGACTGGGATCTCGCCGAGATCGCCCGCTACATCGACTGGACCCCGTTCTTCCGCACCTGGGAGCTGAAGGGCGTCTACCCCCGCATCCTCGAAGACGCGACCTATGGCGAGGCCGCCCGCGCGCTCTTCGCCGATGCGCAGGCGATGCTCCAGCGGATCATCGGCGAGGCCTGGTTCGGCCCCCGCGCCGTGCTGGGCTTCTGGCCCGCCAACCGCGCGGGCGACGATATCCGCCTCTTCACCGATGACAGCCGCGGCACCGAGCTGGCCACGCTCCACACCCTGCGCCAGCAAACCGCCAAGCGGAAGGACAGCCCCAACCTCGCGCTGGCCGATTTCGTCGCGCCAGAGGGCGTGGCCGACTGGGTCGGCGGCTTCGTGGTCACCGCCGGGCCGGAAGAGCTGGAGATCGCCCGGCGCTTCGAGGAGGCGGGCGACGATTATTCGGCGATCATGGTCAAGGCGCTGGCCGACCGCTACGCCGAGGCGATGGCCGAGATGCTGCACGAACGCGTGCGCCGCGAGCACTGGGGCTATGCCGAGGGCGAGCGCTTCACCCCCGAGCAGCTGATCGGCGAACCCTATCGCGGCATCCGCCCCGCGCCGGGCTACCCGGCCCAGCCCGACCACACCGAGAAGGTCACGCTGTTCAGGCTGCTCGAGGCCGAGCGGCATACCGGCGTGGAGCTGACCGAGAGCATGGCCATGTGGCCCGGCTCCTCGGTCTCCGGGCTCTACATCGGCCATCCCGAAAGCTATTACTTCGGCGTCGCCAAGGTGGAGCGCGACCAGGTGGAGGACTACGCCGCGCGCAAGGGCATGAGCGTCGAGGAGGTGGAGCGCTGGCTGGCGCCGATCCTCAACTACCGCCCCGCCGAGGCCGCCGCCGCAGCGGCCTGAGCCGGCTCAGATCGGCAGGTCGCGGTGGTCGGCGATCGCCTCCATGGTGATGTAGGAGGTCACCGCGTCGAGCTCCACCTTGTCGATGATCTGGCGATAGACCCGGTCGAAGTCGTTCATGTCCTCGGCCACGACCTTGAACATGTAGTCGTAATCTCCGGCGATGCGGTAGAAGTCGATCACGTTGGGGATGTTTCCGATGGTCCGCCGGAAGAGCGCGAGCCAGGCGGCCGAGTGATGCCGCGTGCGGATCATCATGAAGACGGTGAGGCCGAGGCCCACGGCGGCCGGGTCCAGCCGGATCGTCTGCCCCGCAATCACCCCGGCCTCGCGCATCGCGGTCAGCCGGCGCCAGCAGGCGCTCTGCGACAGGCCGACCGCATCGGCCAGCCCGCGCTGGGAGAGCGACGCATCGCGTTGCAGCGCGCGGAGGATCTGCCGATCCACCTGATCGAACGGATAGGCCTTTTTCGGTGAATCTGACAACCTGATACCTTCGCCAAGAACTCATTTGATGTTCCATGATCGAACAAGCCGCTCTTATGATCGCGCTGTCAAACATTTCTTGCCGGAGTTGATCGCATGTCGACCTTCACGCCGCTCGCCCGTTTCCGCGCCGACCTCGACCGCCCCGACGTGATCGAGCGCCTCCGCGACGGGCTCATCGGCGATGGCGCCCCGGTGGACGGGCCTTTCGGCACCACCTCGCTGCTCTACGCCGATTACGTGGCCTCGGGCCGCGCGCTGGAGCAGGTCGAGCGCTTCGTGATGCAGGAGGTGCTGCCCTACTACGCCAACAGTCACACCGAGGCCTCCTTCTGCGGTGCGCGGATGACCCGGATGCGGCGAGAGGCCCGTGCCGAGATCGCCCGGCTGGTGGGCGCAGATGAGGCGCACGCGGTGGTCTTCGGCGGCAGCGGCGCGACCTTCTGGATCAACCGTCTGGTTCATCTCTTCGACATTCCCGCCACCCTGGCGCGGGGCGGGCGGGCCGTGGTGCTGATCGGACCCTACGAGCACCATTCCAACATCCTGCCCTGGCGCGAGAGCGGGGCCGAGGTGATCGAGATCCCCGAGGCCCGGGCCGGCGGCCCCGACATGGCGGCGCTGGAGGCCGTGCTGGTGCGCACGGCGGGGGCCGCGCTGCGCATCGGCGCCTTTTCCGCCGCCTCCAACGTGACCGGCATCCAGACCGACACCGAGGCCGTGACCCGGCTGCTGAAGGCACATGGCGCGCTCAGCGTCTGGGACTACGCCGGCGGCGGCCCCTACCTGCCGGTCTGCATGACGCCCGCGGCGGATTGCGCGAAGGATGCGGTGGTGTTCTCGCCGCACAAGTTCATCGGCGGGCCCGCGGCCTCCGGCGTCATGGTGCTGCGGCGCGACAGCGTGGCCCGGCGCACCCCCGTCTGCCCCGGCGGCGGCACGGTGCGCTTTGTCTCGCCCGAGGGCCACGACTACGCCTGCGACCTGGCCGCGCGCGAGGAATCCGGCACCCCCGACGTGATCGGCGACATCCGCGCCGGGCTCGCCTTTCTGGTCAAGGAGGCGCTCGGCACCGAACGGGTCCGGCAGCGCCACGCCACGCTGGCCGCCCGCGCGCTCGCGGCATGGCGGCGCAACCCCATGATCGAGCTTCTGGGCTTCGACCGCCCGGCACTGGAGGCCGCGCCGCGTCTGCCGTTCTTCTCCTTCCGGGTGCGGAACGGAACGGGCGGGTATATCCACCATCAGCTCTTCACCCGAATGCTCAGCGATTGCCACGGCATCCAGGCCCGGGGCGGCTGCGCCTGCGCGGGCCCCTATGCGCACCGGCTTCTCGGGATCGACGCCGAGGGCTCCGAGGTGCTGCGCCGGCGCATAATGGCCGGCGAGGAGCTGGACAAACCCGGCTGGGTTCGGCTCAACTTCAGCGCGCTGCTGACAGACGAAAAGGCCGAGCGGATCATCCGGGCCGTTGACGCGCTGGCGCGAAACCCGCATGGACTCATCAGCCGCTACGCCGCCGATCCGGCGACCGCGCGGTTTGCCCCTGTTGCTGCCGGAGAGGTCGCCTGACATGTGCCGATGGGTCGCCTGGTGTGGTGCTCAGATCTATCTCGAAGAGGTCATCAGCAAGCCCGAGCATTCGCTCATCATACAGAGCCGCGAGGCGCACTCCTGCAAGACGGCGATCAACGCCGACGGGGTGGGCGTGGCCTGGTATGACGGGCGGCCCGATCCGGGGCTCTACAAGAACGTGCACCCCGCCTGGTCGGACCCGAACCTGCGCCAGATCGTGCGGCAGGTGCGCTCGGGCCTGTTCATGGCCCATGTGCGGGCCTCGACCGGCACCGCCACCAGCTACAACAACTGCCACCCCTTCGCCGTCGGGCGCTGGGCGTTCATGCACAACGGCATGGTTGGCGGCTTCGACGCGCTGCGCAAGCGGATCGACCAGCGCATCCCCGACCATCTCTACCTCGACCGCCGGGGCGCGACCGACAGCGAGGCGCTCCTGCTGATGGCGCTCGGCGCGGGGATGGAGGAGCGGCCGGTCGCGGCGATGGCCGATGCGGTGGCCGAGGCCGAGGCGCTCTCTCGCGCCCATGGCACCACGCCGCACATGCGCTTTGCCGGGTGCTGGTCGGATGGTCAGCGGGTCTATGCCGCCCGCTGCGCCTCCGACGACCACGCGCCGACGCTCTTCTACCGGCAGCGGCCCGAGGGCACGCTGGTGGTGTCCGAACCGCTCGAAGGTCTGCCGGAGGATTGGACGCCGCTGCCCGCCAACCGCGCCCTCGTGGTGTCGCGCGAGGGCATCGAGGTGATGGAGTTCGGCGCGCGCGCCCTCGCCGCGGGCTGAGGGCCAGGCGGGCGGCTCCGGCACCTGCCGCCGTCGTTCCCGGGGCGCAGCGCCACGGCGCGGCCTCAGCGCAGCTCGGCGAGCAGCCGGTCCAGCATGGCGTCGCAGGCGTCGAGCTGGGCCAGCTCCACGTATTCATCCGGCTTGTGCCCCTGACCCTCCATCGAGCCCGGCCCGCAAACGAGGGTGGGCACGCCGAGGCCGTGGAAGGTGCCCGCCTCGGTGCCATAGGCCACCTTCATCGTGCCGTTGCTCTGCGCCAGCCGCTGCACCAGACGGGTGGCCGCGCTGTCGGCGGGCGTGTCGAGGCCGGGATAGGCGTTGAGCCGCTCCACCGCGATGCCGCCGCCCGGAAAGCGCCCCGCGATCTCCGCCGCCATCTCGTCGATCCGGGCCAGCAGGCTCTCGGGCGCATCGGCGGCGAGGTGGCGGAACTCGAAGAGCAGCTCGGCCCGGTCCGGCACGATGTTGAGCGCCGTGCCGCCGGTGAGCTGCCCGGAATGGAGCGTGGTATAGGGCACCGCGTAGCCTTCGTCGCGGGCGCCCCGCGCGGCGATGTCGTCCTGCATTGCCCGCAGCCCTGCCACCATCTCGGCGGCGAGGTGCAGCGCGTTCACGAAGCGCGGCGCCAGCGCCGAATGGCCCGCCTCTCCCCGGCACACCGCCTTCAGCGCCTGCTTGCCCTTGTGCCCGGTGGCCACCTGCATCTCCGTGGGCTCGCCCACGATGCAGGCACGCGGCAGGGGGGTGGCCTCCGCCAGCGCCCCGGCCATCTTGGCGATACCGAGGCAGCCGATTTCCTCGTCCCAGGAGATCGAGAGCTTCAGCGGCTCCGAAAGTTCCATCCCCGAGGCCCGGTCGGCAGCCGAGAGCATCGCCGCCAGAAAGCCCTTCATGTCGGTCGTCCCGCGCCCGTAGAGCCGCGCGCCCTCGCGGGTCAGCCGAAACGGGTCGCGGCTCCAGGCCTGCCCCTCCACCGGCACCACGTCGGTATGGGCCGAGAGCATCACGCCCGCGCCCTGCGGGCCCAGTTCCGCGATCAGCCCGGCCTTGGGCTGGTCGGGGTCGGGCACCCGGCGCAGCCGCGCCCCGCGCTCGCGCAGGAAGGCCTCCACCCAGTCCAGCAGCCCAAGGTTGCTCTTGGCGCTCACCGTGTCGAAGCTCACCAGCTTGTCGAGGATCTCCACCGTTTTCATCTCACCAGGCTCCGCAGCACGGCCAGCACCTCCTCCGGGTCGGTCTCCGGGTTCACCACGCAAAGCCTGAAGACCATCTCCCCGCGCCACCGCGTCGGCAGGCAGAGCAGCGCCCCCGAGCGGCGGTGCCCCTCGGCCCAGGCCACCATCGCCTCTTCGCCCATGCCGAGCGGCCGGAACAGGATCACCGTGAGCTGCGGCCCGAGGATCAGCTCCAGCCCCTCGGTCGCCGCGATTCCCTCTGCCAGCGCCTCGGCAATCTCCCGCGTCCGGCCAATCGCCGCCGCGTAGGCCGCCGTGCCGTGGACGGCGAGCGAAAACCACAGCGGCAGCCCCCGCGCCCGGCGGGTCAGGTGCAGCGCATAGTCGGAGGGGTTCCAGTGGGTCTTGTCCACCGTGTCGAGATAGACTGCCTGCTGCCCATGCGCCGCCGCGCCGTGGCCCGCATCGGCATAGACCAGGGCACAGCTGTCATAGGGGGCAAAGAGCCACTTGTGCGGGTCGACGATCAGGCTCTGGGCGCGGGCGATCCCGTCGAAGGCCTCCCGCAATGCCGGATCGGCCAGCGCGGCGCCGCCATAGGCGCCATCCACATGCAGCCAGAACCCGTGGCGCTCGGCCAGCTCGGCCAGCCCGGCGATGTCGTCCACCGCGCCGCAGTTGGTGGCCCCGCCATTGGCGACCACGGCAAAGACGGCCGATGTGAGCCGCGCGGCGGCGGCCTCTGCCGTCATCCGGCCCGTGGCGTCGGCCTCCACCTCGATCACCTCCACGTCCATCACCCGCGCGACGGCCTTGATCGACGAATGGGCCTCGCTGGAGCAGAGCACCGCCCAGCGGTCGGGCCGCGGTGCCTGCCGCGCTTTCCACTCCCGCGCCGCGTGAAGTGCCGAGAGGTTGCCCAGCGTGCCGCCCGCCACGAACACGCCCCCCGCGCTCGGCCCCCATCCGGCAAGGTCGGCCAGCCAGCGGATCGCCTGGTTCTCGGCATGGATCGCCCCGGCGCCGCCGTCCCAGTTGCCCGCGAAGATCCCCGCCGCCCCCAGCGCCGCATCGAAGCTGAGCGCCGCCCGCGACGGTGCAGAGGCCACGAACGACAGCGAGGTCGGGTGCCCGAAGGGGCGCGTCGAGGGCACGATGGTCTCGGTGAAGAGCCTGAACGCCGCCTCTGCGCCGAGGCCGGCCTCGGTGATCGAGCCGCCCAGCACCGGGTCGAGCGCGGCATGGGCCTGCGCGCCGTGCTTTGGGTCGGGACCGGAGGCGATACGGCGCGAGGTCCAGCCGAGGATCTCCTCGGTCGCGGCGGGCGGAAAGGGGAAGGGCCCGGTCATGCCTCGGCCAGCCCGGTGATCTCGCGGCGGAAGGGCAGGGCGTCGCCCGGGGGCGCCTCGTCCAGCTCCCGCGCGTAGCGGTGGCCCGCGTAGGTGGCCCAGGCAATCGGGCCCGGCGCCTCGGCATCGCCGATGATCTTCACCGATTTCACCCCCGCATCCGCCCAATCCGCCTGCCGCGCCCTGAGGTCGCGATAAACCTCGTCTGTCTCGACCCGCGAGGCCACCATCACAACCGCGTCGCAGTCCATCGGCGTCAGCGTGTCGGTGTAGGTGCAATTGGTCACCACCCGGCCCGCGCCGATCTCCACCACGCCCCGGTTCAGCACGATCTCCACCCCGAGCCCGGCCAGCCTGCGGTGAATGGCGTGCTGCTCCAGCGTGTTCACCGTCCAGTCGGAGAGATAGGCCGAGGGGGTGACGATGCTCACCTCGAACCCCTCGCGCGCCAGCAACTCGGCCAGCACCCCGCCCATGTAGTAGTGGTCGTCGTCGTAGATCACCACGCGGCCCTCGGGCCGGGCGCCCGCCATCAGGTCATCGGGCGTGAAGACCGGCATCCCGGGGTCGGCTTTCATCGGCACCACGTGCTGCCGCGCCACCCCGTCGCGCCGCCATGTCGCCCCGGTGGCGATGCAGATGTGCTCGAAGCCGAACTCCAGGATGCTCTCCGCGTCCAGCGCGCTGTCGAAACATGTCTCCACGTTGGGCTTCTGCCCGATCTGGTAGGCGCGGTAATCCGCCACCCGGCCCCAGGCGGCGAGCCCCGGCAGCAGCCGCTCCCGCGCCACCCGTCCCCCAAGCTCCCGGCCCGCCTCGGCCAGGGCCACGTCATAGCCGCGCTCGGCAAGCGCCCGCGTCGCCTCCAGCCCGGCAGGCCCCGCGCCCACCACCAGCACCCGCTCGGACGGGCCCTTGGCGTTCATCCGCTCGGGATGCCAGCCCTTGCGCCACTCCTCCATGAAGGTCGGGTTCTGGGTGCAGCGGGAGAGGCTCATCGTCATGTCGCCGGTGATGCAGATGTTGCAGCCGATGCACTCGCGGATGTCTTCCACCCGCCCCTCGCCAATCTTGCGCGGCAGGAACGGGTCGGCGATCGAGGGCCGCGCGCAGCCGATGGCATCGAGCGTGCCGGAGCGGATCATCCGCGCCATCACGTCGGGCGAGGTGAACCGCCCGACCCCCACCACCGGCCGCGTGGTCAGCGCCTTGATCCCGCGCACCAGCGTCTCCTGCGCCGCCTCGTCCGTAAAGCGCGAAGGCCCCGAGCAGTCGTGCCAGGTGCCATGGGCGAGATCCCAGAGGTCGGGCAGCTCGGCGTTCATCTCGATGAAATCGCGCAACTCGGCGTTGGAAAAGCCCAGCTCCCCGATGGTCTCGTCAAGGCTCACCCGCAGGGTGAGACCCATCGTATCGCCCACCGCGTCGCGGATATCGGCCACCACCTCGCGGGCAAAGCGCGAGCGGTTCTCGAGCGATCCGCCATATTCGTCATCGCGCTGGTTGGTGGCGCGGGAGAGGAAGTGCTGGAAGATCCCGAACCCATGCGCCCCGTAGAGGCAGATCAGGTCGAACCCCGCCTGTTTCGACCGTTTCGCGGCGGTGACGAACCAGCGCCGCAGGTCGGCGATCTCGGACTTGTCCATGCCGCGGGCGTGCAGCGGCTCGTTGGTGAAGGTGCGGATCGGCATGGGCGAGACCGCACGCGGCACCTCGCGGGTGTAGAAATTGGGCCCGTTCACGCCCGAATAGGCCAGCTGGATGCCCGCCAGCGCGCCGTGGCTCTTCATCTTGCCCGCCATCCGCGCGAGGCCGGGGATGTCCTTGTCTTCCCAGAGCCGCAGCTCGATGAAAGGGGTGATTTCCGAGGTGTGATGCATCTCGCATTGCTCGGTGAAGATCACGCCCCAGCCGCCCTCCGCCTTGATCCCGCGCATCTCGGCCGCCGCCGAGGGGTCGCGGTAGCCGCCGCCGTTGCAGTGCGGCACCTGGTAGAAGCGGTTGGGCGCGGTGACCGGGCCGATCCGGAGCGGCTCGAAGAGGATGTCGTAGCGGGGATCTCGCAAGGTCTGACTCCGTGATCTGGCTCCGGGGAGTGTAGCGGGTGCGTCGCGGGGCGGAAGGGGCGCTCTTCGCGTCCTGCGCTCCGGGCCGGGTCCGAGGCGCTGCCCCGGCCTACTCGTCCCCCGGCACCCCGTAGCTCGGCGCCGCCCTCGGATCGAGCGCCCGCTGCACATAGGCCGCCGCCTGCGGTTTGTAGACCTCCCAGGCCGCTGCCACCGCCTCGATCGGGCAGGCCTCCGTCCAGTCGCAGCGCAGATCCGCCAGCGGCCAGGGTTGTTCGTCAACCACCAGCAGCCCGGCCGAGTGCACCGGGCCGGCCTCTCCGCCCGCGGCCAGCCCGGCGCGCAGCGCCACCATCAGCCGGTCGCCCAGGTGCCCGGTTGCGGCCTCGAACGCCTCCACGATCGCCCCCGGCACGCCGTCATGGGCCAGCATGTTGCCGCCCGAGGCCACGTTGTCGCCCTGCGCCTGGGTCCAGATGCCCAGGCTGTTCGGCCCCGAGTGGATCGCCGTGCCGCCCGCGCCGTCCACCGCCAGCACCTGGCGGTATTCGATGAAGGCGCCGCGCCGCTTGACCTCGGCCACCGCCTCTGCGGCACTCGCGCCGCCTTCCATCAGCCCCAGCGCCATGGGCCCCAGCTTGGGGTCGGTCACGTTCTGGCTCGCCACGGCGCCCACACCCGCCCGCGCGTGGCTGCAGCGCGCGGCCACCGCCGGGGAGGACGACGAGATCGCCACGCCGAACATGCCCGTCTCGGCGCATCTTGCCACCAGCGAGAAGGTCATGGGGCATACCCCTCCGGGATCACCGCCGTCGCATCGATCTCCACCAGCCACTCGGGCCGCGCCAGCGCCACCACCACCAGCCCGGTGCAGACCGGGTGCACGCCGCGAATGTATTCGCCCATCACCCGATACACCGCCTCCCGGTGGCGCACGTCGGTCAGGTAGACCACCAGCTTGACCAGGTGCTCCATCCGCCCGCCGGCCTCCTCGATCAGCTGCCGGATGTTCTGCATCACCTTGTGCGCCTGCTCCGCCGGGTCATGGCTCGGCAGGTTCTTCGCCGTGTCCAGCTCCTGCGGGCATTGCCCCCGCAGCCAGACGATCCGGCCTCCCTCCGTCACCACCCCCTGGGCGAGGTCGTTGTCGAGCCGCTGCTCGGGGTAGGTATCGGCGGTGTTGAAGGGGCGGATGCGGGTGTGGGCCATGTCAGGCGGTCTCCGTGATGCGGGCCAGCAGGTAGCGGGCAAAATCGTAGTTCGGGCGCTCGAGGTGGCTGAGGTGGCCGGGCCGGGCGGCATCCGAGCAGAGCCCGCGATAGACCTTCTCGGTGCAGCCCCGGTCTTCCACGTTCACGTCGTCGAGCAGGGACTTCAGCGCGGCGAAATTCTCCGCCGCATCGGCATCGCCCGCGTAATCGTCGGACATGCCGCCGCCAAAGCGGATCGAGACCTGCCCCGGCCCCCTGGGGTGCAGCGAGAGATACCAGAAATAGCCGGGCGTCAGGGTGATGAGCAGCGAGGGGTAGAGCGCCAGCAGAAAGGTGGTGCGCCGTTCGTCCCCCTGCAGGCGGTCGTTCGAGGCATGCGCCATGGCGATCCTGAGCGAGTCGTCCTTCAGGATCGTGTGATAGTTGAAGGCCTCGCGCCCCGGCGGGCAGATCATCTCGTCGAGCCGGCTCAAGCCCCCGATGGTGCCCGCGTGGCAGACCGGCAGGTGGTAGCTCTCCATGAAGTTCTCGGCGAGCACCTTCCAGTTGGTGTCCCAGACATGGGTCTCGAAGAAGCTCTCGGTGTAGCGCGCCATGTCGTAGCCCGCGATCAGCGCCTCCACCTCCGCCAACCGTTCGGCCACCGGCGCGGCCTGCGGGTCGAGCGTGACGAAGACCCAGCCCAGCCAGACCTCGCAGCGCAGCTCCGGCAGCCGGTAGTCGCCCTTGCAGAACCCCGCGTTCTGCCCCATCGCCGGGGCGCCGCGCAGGCTGCCGTCGAGGTTGTAGGTCCAGGCGTGGTAGGGGCAGACGATGCTGCGCACCCGCCCGCGCCCCTCCAGCAGCGTGGACATCCGGTGCAGGCAGACGTTGCTCATCGCCCGGATCCCCGCGCCGTCGCGGACCACCAGCACCGGCTGGCCCGCCAGTTCGCAGGTCAGGTACGCGCCCGGTTCCGCCAGCGCCGAGGCGCGGCCCACGCAAAACCACTCGCGGCGGAAGATGTGCTCCAGCTCCAGTGCCAGAAAGTCGTCGGAGGTGTAAACCGAGGGCGGCATCGCGCGGGCCTGCTCGAAGGGGGCTTCGGCGGCGGCGCGCAGCGCGTCGATCAGCGGGGCGGCGAGGTGATCCTTGGCCATGGTGTCGGGCTCCTTCCGTCCGCGAGATTAGCACCGGTGGCGTCAGGCGGAAGTCGCCTTCTCCTTGGCAGGGCTTAGGCCGTTTCTAAGACGCCGGGTGCCTCGGGCCCGTGCTGCCCCTAGGCAGGACGGCGCAGCGCCACCACCAGCCCGCCGAGCAGGGCCAGCCCGGCGCCCTGCGCAACGAGGCTCGTGGCCCCGCCCACGGGCAGGACCAGCGCCACCGTCTCCAGCGCCGCCACGGCCACAAAGCCCGCCCGATGCGCCGCCGTCAGCGGGCGGATCATCCAGCCGGTGAGCGCCGTGCCGGCAGCAAAGGTGCCCGCGAAGGCCGCAACGGTCGCAAGCGCGATGCCCGTCGGCGTGCCGATCAGCAGAAGCTCCGGCGCGTAGACAAAGAGAAAGGGCGCCACCACCTTCACGAAACCGAGCCGGATGCTCTCCATTGCCGTCTCGTTCGGCTCGGCCCCCGCGATCGAGGCCCCGGCATAGGCCGCAAGCGCCACGGGGGGCGTGATCGCCGAGAGCAGCCCATAGTAGAAGATGAACATATGCGCCGCGATCACCGGCAACCCGAATTGCTCCAGCGCCGGCGCAATCAGGATGGCCAGCAGCAGGTAGGCCGCCGAGGTCGGCATCCCGAGGCCCAGCACGAAGCTGGCGATCATCGTCAGAACCAGCGTCAGCAGCAGCGAGCCCGCCCCGGCCGACAGGATCAGCGACGACAGCTTCAGCGCCATGCCGGTCAGGGTCAGAACCCCGATCAGCATCCCGGCGATGCCCACGGCGGCGACGATGGGCAGCACGTTCTTCACCGTCTCCATCGCCACGGCCACAAGGCCCAGCGGCCCGATCCGCGTGCGCTTCGAAAAGATCGAGACAACGAGCGTGGTGGCCAGGCAGAGCACGGCGGCGGCGGAGGGCGTGTAGCCCACGGCCAGGAACACCACGAGGCCGACGAGCGGAATGAGCAGGTGCCCGCGCTTGCCCAGCACCTCGCGCAGCGCCGGGATCTCGGCGGGATCGGCGCGGCCCAGGTCGAACTTGCCCGCCTCCTCGCGCACGCCGACCAGCAGGGCAAAGACGTAGAGCAGCGCCGGGATCAGCGCGGCGGCGGCGATGGTGGCGTAAGGCGTCTGGGTGATCTCGGCCATCAGGAAGGCCGCGGCGCCCATCACCGGCGGCATGATCTGCCCCGCCGAACTGGCCGCCGCCTCGATCGCGCCCGCCACCTTGGGCCGGTAGCCCGTGCGCTTCATCAGCGGAATGGTGAAGGTGCCGGTGGTCACCACGCCGGCCACCGCCGAGCCGTTGATCGAGGAGAACATGGTGGAGGAAACCACCGCCGTCAGCGCCGGCCCGCCCTGCACGCGCCCGGTGATGGCATGGGCAAGGTCCACGAAGACCTGCCCCAGCCCTGTCTTCAGCAGCAGCGTGCCCAGAAGCGAGAAGAGCAGGATGTATTGCACCGCAACGCCCATCGGCAGGCCGAACAGCCCCTCGGTGCGCAGGAAGAGGTTGGAGGTGACGCGGGAGAGCGAATAGCCCGCATGCCCATAGGTGCCGGGGATCATGTCGCCGAAAAAGGCATAGGCCAGCGCCACCACGCCCAGCCCCACCATGACCCAGCCGATCAGGTAGCGCGCCAGCACCAGGACCGCCACGGTGCAGACGGTGAAGAGCGCCATGTCGACCTGGCTGGCGATCCCGCCGGAGCGGACGATGGCCAGGTAGTTGACCCAGAGATAGGGGCCGGGGATCAGCACGGCTCCGGCCAGCGCATAGAGCACCGGCCGCATCCAGCCCGGCCGATCGGTGGCGACCACGAGCAGCCCGCCCGCCACCATCAGCGAAAAGAAGGTCGAGCGCAGCACCAGCGCGGTGATCGAGCCGAACCAGGCCGACCAGATGCAGAGCACGGTGACGCCGACGGCGATCACCCCCAGCGCGGCGGTCGCGGCGAGCCTTTCCCAACGGGGCAGGCGGGTGCAGGGGAGGATGTCGGTGAAGGGGGTCATGGGTCGTCCTGCCGCCACGGGAGCGGAGCTGTCGGGGGGCGGAGAGGGCGGGGCCCGCAGGCCCCGCCGAAAGGGATCACATCCCGTCGAAATAGGCCTTCGCGCCCGGATGCAGGTCGATCGGCGTCGCGGTCGCCCGCTCCATGGTGATCTGCTTGGCCGAGGGGTGCACCGTGCCCAGCTCCTCGAGATTGTCGAAGAGCGTCGCGGTGATGCCCTTGATCAGCGCCTCGTCGGCATCGGCGGCGGCAAACAGGATCGCCGGGTCGCCCACGGCCACCACGGCGGCATCCTCGCCCTCGTAGGTTCCGGCGGGGATCTCGATCACCTCGTAGAAGGGGAACTCCGCGATCAGCCCCTCCACGTCGCCCGGCACCACGGGCACGAGGCGCACGTCCTCGGTGGTGAAAAGCTCGATGAAGGCCGAGGCGGGCGTGCCGGCGAGGATCATCGAGCCGTCGAGCTGGCCGTTCTTGATCGCCGCCGTGGCCTCGCCGTAGCTGAGAAAGCTCACGTTGCCCACGTTGAAGGCCTCCTGCGAGCCCAGCAGCCGCTCGGCGAAGACGGCCGAGTTGGAGCCCGGAGGGCCGACCGACACGCGCAGGTCGGCCAGATCCTTCACGCCTTCCGCGCCGCTGGCGTCGGTCGCGGCAATCTGGAGAACCGCCGGGTAGAGATAGGCGATGGCCGCCACGTTCTGCGCGTCGCCTTCAAAGGCGCCGGTGCCGCTCTTGGCCTCGTAGAGCGTGGAGGCGGAGCTGAAGCCGATGGTCATCTCGCCGCCCGAGACGCGGCGGATGTTCTCGATCGAGGCGCCGGTCACCTCGGCATTGGCGGTCACGCCGTCGAGCTTGCGGCTCAGAAGGTCGGCCATGCCCGCGCCCACGGCGTAGAACACGCCCCCGGTGCCGCCTGTGCCGATGGAAACCCGCTCCTGCGCTGCCGCGCCAAGCGCGGTCGCGCCGATGAATGCGGCCGCGAGGCCGATATGCTTGATCATGATGACCCTCCCGTCAGTGTCATGAGCGCGCGGCTGAGTGGTCCGCGCGTGGTCTGACATGGTACCTCCGGCAAGGCCTCCCCCTACCAATACAAATTGCGGTGCGGTCATTCAAAAAGGCTAGGGCCGGCAATGACGAAAACCCGTCATCCCGGACCTGATGAAACATCACCGCATGACTCAAAGTGAGCATGACCATCTGTCCTGCGGGCGGCGTATTGGGTATGCGGGGAGGAGCCGGAAAAGAACACGGGAGGAGAGGATGGCAGATTGGGTTGACGCCTGCGCGGCGGATGACATCGAGGAAGAAGACCTCATGCGCTTCGATCACGGCGGAAGGACCTTCGCCATCTACCACGGCCCGAACGGCGATTTCTACTGCACCGACGGCCTTTGCAGCCACGAGCAGGTCCACCTCGCCGACGGGCTGGTGATGGACTACGAGATCGAGTGCCCCAAGCACAACGCGGCCTTCGATTACCGCACCGGCGCGGCCCTGCGCGCGCCCGCCTGCGTCGCCCTCGGCACCTACAAGGTGAAGGTCGAGGGTGGTCGCGTCTTCGTCGAGATCTGAGCGCAGGGCAGGGAGGAGCCAGGGGCCATGCATCACGACCGACCCCGAGCCAAGGGCTTTCTCGCCACCGGGGCGCGCGGCAGGCATTCCCCCACCCTCCGCGCGGCGTCCTTCTGCCTCCTCCGGGAGCGCACCGCCGCCTTTCACCAGCAGGCCGGCGGCTGATCTCCGGGCCCCCATCAAGGAACAGGCAGACATGCTCAAGGCTGGTCTTCTCGGCGCCGGCCGGATCGGCAACGTCCACGCCCGCGCCATCACCACCCACCCCGGCAGCCGGCTCGTCGCCGTCTCCGACGTGATGACCGAAAACGCCGACAAGCTCGCCGCGCCTATGGCTGCGAGGTCCGCAGCTCCGAGGAGATCATCGCCGACGCCGGCATCGACGCCGTGCTCGTTGCCACCTCCACCGACACCCACTCCGACCTGATCGAGGCCGCCACGGCCGCCGGCAAGGCGGTGCTCTGCGAAAAGCCGGTGGATCTCTCGCTCGCCCGCGCCCAAGCCTGCCAGAAAGCCGCCGAGGCCACCGGCCGGCCGGTGATGATCGGCTTCAACCGCCGGTTCGACCCCAACTTCGGCGCGCTCAAGGCCGCGCTGGCCGCAGGGGAGATCGGCCGCGCCGAGCTTCTGGCCATCACCAGCTTCGACCCGGCCCCGCCGCCTCTCGCCTACGTCAAGGTCTCGGGCGGGCTCTTCCGCGACATGATGATCCACGACTTCGACATGGCCCGCTTTCTCATGGGCGAGGCCCCGGTGAGCCTCTCGGCCACCGGCAGCGCCATCGTCGATCCCGAGATCGGCGCCGCAGGCGATGTCGATACCGCCGTGGTCACCATGACCTATGCCAGCGGCGCGATCTGCGTGATCAAGAACTCCCGCCGCGCGGGCTACGGCTATGACCAGCGCGTCGAGCTGCTGGGCTCCGAGGGGCTGCTCCAGGCGGGCAACATGCTGGAAAATACCGTGGTCAAATCCACCACCGCCGGCGTCACGGGGGCCAAGCCCACCTATTTCTTTCTCGAGCGCTACATGCCGGCCTACGAGGCCGAATGGGCGGCCTTCGTCGCGGCGGTCGAGGGCGGCGGCGCCGTGCCGGTCACGCTCTCCGACGGGGTCGACGCGCTGGCCTGCGCCGAGGCCGCCACGCTCAGCCACAAGACCGGCGGCGCCCCGGTGACGCTGGCCGACGTGCTGGGCTGATCCTCCGGCAGATCGGCTACAAAAAAGGGCCCCGCCGGACCGGGCCCCCTGACGTTGCAGGCCGTGGCGCCGCGCCTCACGCTGCCCCCATCGCCTCCGCGTGCAGGTCTTCGCGGTAGGGCCGGGCGGTCTCGGGCAGCTCGCGGCGGATGTAGTACTCCTCGTACCTCAACTGCCGCTTCAGCGCGGGCCACATCTCGGCGAAGGCCGCCGGGATCGAGGGGTTCGGCGCGGGCAGGTCATGCCTGATCATCTCATGGAGCTTCGGCAGCGCGTGGTAGGGCACCATCGGAAACATGTGATGTTCCACGTGGTAGTTCATGTTCCAGTAGATGAAGCGGCTGACCGGATTCATGTAGACGGTGCGGCTGTTGAGCCGGTGGTCGATCACGTTGTCGGCCAGCCCGCCGTGCTGCAACACGCCCGTCATGATGTGATGCCACGCGCCGTGGAGCCGGGGCAGGCCGATCACCATGAGCGGCAGGATCGAGCCCGTGAGCACCGCGAGCAGGATCGTCGCGGCGTAGATTGCCACCCAGATGCGGGCCACCCGGATCACCTTGGGCTGCTCCTGCTCGGGGATGAAGTCGGCCTCCTCCGGGTGCACCTTGCCCGCGGCGTTGTAGAGCATCCGGCCCCAGCCGTTCCAGGCGTCGACGATCCCGAAGACGTTGAGGGCGAGCCGCAGCAGATCGGGCGGGCGCATCAGGGCGATCTCCGGGTCGCGGCCCACGATGATCGTATCGCTGTGGTGCCGGGCATGGCTCCAGCGCCAAGTGTGCGGGTTGCGGATCATGCAGAAGCTCGCCACCTGGTAGAGCCAGTCGTTGTAGCGGCGGGTCTTGAAGGCGGTGCCGTGGCCGCACTCGTGCCACCGGGCATCCATCGACGAGCCGTAGAGCACGCCATAGGCCAGCCAGAAGGGCGCAGACCACCACGAGGGCCAGAGCGCGATGCCGAGGCCCGCGAAGAGGATCATGCAGCCGAACAGGATGAAGGTGTCGCGGATGGCGGGTTGGTCCGAGCGCTGCATCAGCGCCTTCATCCCCTTGCGCGGGATCTCGGTGTGATACCACTGGGCCGCCGCCAGCCCGGTTTCCACCGCCCGCCGCGCATCCGCTCCCAGCAGGGAATAGTCTCTCTTTGCCATGTCGGGCTCCTCCCTGGACCGCCGAACCATACAGCCGCACCCATTTGCCGGCAAAGCGCGGGGCCTGCCTTTCCCTCACCGGGCCTCATGGGTCAGGGTCGAGATGATTGGAAATCGTCACAAAAGACAAGCCAGGGGGCGGGCCGGGCGCCGGGTCGGATCCTGCGCGATGCGGGCCAAGGCCCGATGCCCGCATCACCTCGATCCGCTCAACGCTCTGAACGGCGGCGTGCACGCGCTGGAGGGGGCCGACTTCATCCTGCGGCGCGGCGAGCACGTGACGATCATGGGCGACAACGGCGCCGGCAAGTCCACCTTCGTGCGCCAGATCACCGGGGTCGAGCAGCGCACCCGCGGCGAGGTCATCTTCGATGGCGCGCCGGTGCACTTCGAGAACCCGATGGATGCGCGCAAGGCCGGCATCGAGACCGTGTTCCAGACCCTCGCCCTGGCCGATCAGTGCGACGTGCCCGACAACCTGTTTCTCGGGCGCGAGCTGGTGCGGTTCAGGCTTGGGCCGTTCTCGATCCCCGATTACAGGGCGATGCGCCAGCGCACGCTGGAGGCGCTGGAAAAGACCGGGGTGAAGATCCCCAACATCCGGGGCACGATCCAGAACATGTCGGGCGGGCAGCGCCGGTGCGTCGCCATCGCCCGCACGGCCACCTCCCACTCCAAGCTCACCATCATGGACGAGCCCACCGCCGCCCTCGGCGTGCAGGAGACGGCCCTGGTCGAGAACATCATCCGCACGCTGAAGGAGCAGGGCGAGAGCCTCATCCTCGTCAGCCACAACATGCGGCAGGTGTTCGACCTGGTCGACCGGATCGTGGTGTTACGCCGGGGCCGGATCTGCGCCAACATCGACATCAAGGCCAACCCCGAGACCACCGGCGAGGACGTGGTGAGCTACATCACCGGGGCCCGCACCCAGGCCGAGTATGCAGACGCGGCGGCCTGACCCCTCTGGCGCGTTTCCCGGCGCGGGCCTAGTCTCGCGCCGGACATTGCCGGAGGAGCCAGACCCATGCGCCATCACCAGACCCACGCCCTGATCATCGGCGGCACCCAAGGCCTGGGCCGGGCGATTGCCGAGCAACTGGTGGCCGAGGGCTGCACCAATCTCGTCATCGCCTCCCGCAACGTGCCCCGCGGCGAGGCCGTGGCCGAGGAGATCGGCGCCACCTTCCTGCCGGTCGATCTGCTCGACACGGCGGCAACCGTGGAGCTGGTGGAAAAGGCCGCTGCCCATATGGGAAGGCTCGATGCCCTGGTCAATTCGGCGGCCCTGACCGACCGGGGCACCGTGCTCGACACCACCCCCGAGCTCTGGGACAGGCTGATGACCGCCAACGCCCGCTCGCCCTACTTCGCCCTCCAGCGCATGGCCCAGCTGGCCATCGAGGCGGGGCACCCGGCCTCGGTGGTCAACATCCTCTCCATCGTGGTGCACGGCGGGCAATCGTTCCTTTCGCCCTATGCCGCCTCCAAGGCGCTCATGGTCAATGTCACCAGGAACGCCGCCAGCACGCTCCGCCACCACCGGATCCGCGTGAACGGCATCAATTGCGGCTGGATGGACACGCCCGGCGAAGACGAGATCCAGCGCAAGTACCACGACGGCGGCGACGACTGGCTGGAGAAGGCCGAGGCCAGGATGCCCTTCGGGATGCTGGTCAAGCCGCCCCATGTCGCCCATCTCACCAGCTACCTGCTGAGTGCCGACGCGGGCGTGATGACCGGCGCCTGCATCGACTTCGACCAGGTCGTGCCCGGCATGTATCCGGAGTGAACCGGCGCCATCGCCCCGTCGCGGCAAACCGTCCGGACGCCGCCACCGGCGCTCTGCCGCGCCTCCGCGCCGCGGCCGAAGAGGCCCCCGACAGCCCCCTTGCGCCGGATGCTTGACTCTGTCAGCCTTTCTCCGAAACCACTTCGGATATCCTCATGACAAGCTGGCCCGGCCCCCGCATCTTCGACGGACACAACGACACGCTCTTGCGCATCATGAACGGGCAGATCACGCCGGAGGATGTGGCCCAGGGTCTGCCCGACGGGCACATCTGCCTGCCGCGTGCGCGGGCCGGGGGCTTCGGCGGCGGCTTCTTCGCCATGTTCGTGCCCAGCCCCGCCGACCAGGCGCTGCGCTACGAAGTCATGGAGCACCCGCCCTACGACCTTCCCCTGCCGCCGCGGATCCCGCAGCCCGAGGCATGGGATTTCGTGACCCGCGAGTTTGCCGCGCTCGAGGCGCTGCAGGCCGCGGGCGCCGTCACCCTCTGCCGCACCGCAGCCGAGATCGAGGCCGCGCTCCAGGGCGAGACCATGGCCGCCGTGGCCCATATCGAGGGTGCCGAGGCGATCTCAGAGAGCTGCGAGGAGCTCGAGCCGCTCCATTCGCGCGGCCTCCGCTCGCTCGGTCCGGTCTGGTCGCGCCCCACGGTCTTCGGCGAGGGCGTGCCCTTCCGCTTCCCCTCCACCGGCGACATCGGCGGCGGGCTGACCGAGGCCGGCAAGCGGCTTGTCGCCGAGTGCAACCGCCTGAAGATCATGCTCGACCTCAGCCACCTCAACGAGAAGGGCGTCGACGACATCGCCGCGCTGTCCGATGCGCCGCTGGTCGCCACCCACTCCAACGCCCATGCCGTCACGCCCCATTCGCGCAACCTCACCGACCGCCAGCTCGCCCAGATCGCCGAGACCGGCGGCATGGTCGGCATCAACTTCGCCTCCGCCTTCCTGCGGACCGACGGAAAGATGCTGGCCGACTTTTCGCTTGACCTGATGATGCGTCACCTTGACCATCTGGTAAAATTCCTCGGCGAGGATGGCGTCGGCTTCGGCTCCGATTTCGACGGCGCCCTCATCCCGCAGGAGATCACCGATTGTGCCGGACTGCCCAATCTTCGGGCAGCGCTGCGCAAACATGGGGTGGATGACGCTCTGATGCAGAAGCTGGCCCATGAAAACTGGTTGCGCGTGTTGCGCGCGACATGGGGAGAATGACCCCATCCATGAATGAGGCGGCAGGCAAATGACCGCATCAACAACAGGGAGTCCCAGACTATGACACATCGCAAACTGCTGCGAACCACCGCCCTCGTGGCGGCCCTCATGGGCGGCGTGGCCGCCCCGGCTCTGGCCGAGACACCGCCCAACATGCTGGTGATCGCCAACCGCATCGACGACATCAAGACCTTCGACCCGCAGGAGAGCTTCGAGTTCGCCGGCGCCGACGTGTCGCGCAACGTCTACGAGAAGCTGGTCAACTTCGACCCGATGGACCTCGACGCCGGCTACCAGCCCTCGCTGGCCGAAAGCTGGGAGCTCTCCGAGGACGGCCGGACCATCACCTTCAAGATCGCCGAGGGGCACGTGTTTTCCTCCGGCAACCCGGTGACCGCCAAGGACGTGGAGTTCTCGCTGCGTCGCGCCGTCAAGCTCGACAAGACGCCCTCCTTCATCATCACCCAGTTCGGCCTCACCGCCGACAACGTGGACGAGATGGTGAAGGCCACCGATGACATGACCGTCTCGATCACGCTCGACAAGCAATATGCCCTGTCCTTCGTGCTCAACTGCCTCACCGCCACCATCGGCGGCATCGTCGACATGGAAACCGCCATGGCCAACGAGGTCGACGGCGACATGGGCAACGAGTGGCTGCGCACCAACACCGCCGGCTCCGGCCCCTACAAGGTGGTGGAGTGGAAGCCCAACGAATCCGTGCTGATGGACCTCAACCCCAACTATCACGGCGACAAGCCGGCGATGGAGCGGATCATCGTCCAGCACATCCAGGAGAGCGCCACCCAGCGGCTCCAGCTCGAGCGCGGCGACATCGACGTGGCCCGCAACCTCTCGCCCGAAGACGTGGCGGGTGTCATGGGCATGGACGGCGTGAAGGTGCTCGACGAGCAGCGCGGCCAGATCATGTACTGGTCGGCCAACCAGAAGAACGAGATGCTCTCCGACCCCAAGGTGCTCGAGGCGCTCAAGTGGTCGGTCGACTACCAGGGCATGGCCGACAGCTTCCTGAAGGGCCAGTGGATCGTGCACCAGGCCTACCTGCCGCTCACCTTCCTCGGCGCGCTGGAGGACAAGCCCTTCACCTTCGACATGGACAAGGCCAAGGCGGCGCTCGCCGAGAGCGGCCACCCCGATTGCGGCCCGATCAAGATCTCGGTCCGCGAGGCGCAGGAGCGGATGGACATCGCCCAGTCGCTGCAAAACACCTGGGGCCAGCTCGGCTGCGAGGTGGAGCTGATCGTGGGCACCGGGGCGCAAACGCTCGACCGCTACCGCGCCCGCGAGCATGACATCTACGTCGGCGCCTGGGGCCCGGACTATCCCGACCCCAACACCAACGCCGGCACCTTCGCCGCCAACCCCGACAACGCCGACGAGGCCGGCAACACCGGCTACCTCGCCTGGCGCAACGCCTGGGATGCGGCCGCCTTCAACGAGGGCACCCTCGCCGCCGTGGTCGAGAACGACACCGAGACCCGCAAGCAGATGTATCTCGACAGCCAGGCCAAGTTCCAGCAGGAGGCCCCCTTCGGGATCATGTTCCAGCGGATCGAACAGTCGGGCCTGCGCTCCAACGTCGAGAACTGGGTCGTGGGTGGCGCCACCACCGCCGTCTCCTACTGGGTCGTGACCAAGTAAGTGACGGACGTGACACAGCACTCGGAGGACCGGCGCGGGCCGGTCCTCCCTCCCTGGCTCAAGAAGCTGGCCGCCACGCTGCTGACCGTGGCCGTCACCTTGTTGGGTCTTTTGTTCGTGACCTTCATGATCGGCCGCGTCATGCCGATCGACCCGGTTCTCGCCGTCATCGGCGAGCGGGCGACCCAGGCGCAGTATGATGCCGCCTTCAAGGAGCTCGGCCTCGACAAGAGCCTGATCGAACAGTTCTACATCTACGTGCGCGATGTGCTCTCGGGCGATTTCGGCAAGTCCATCCGCACCGGCCAGCCGGTGACCACCGATATCGCGCGCGTCTTCCCGGCCACGCTGGAGCTGGCGACGCTGGGCACCATCATCGGCATCGTCCTGGGCGTGCCGCTCGGTGTCATGGCCGCCGTCTATCGCGGAAGCTGGATCGACCAGCTGGCCCGCTTTGTTGGCCTCATCGGTTACTCCATGCCGATCTTCTGGCTCGGGCTCGTGGGCCTGCTGATCTTCTACGGCATCCTCGACTGGGTCGAGGGGCCGGGCCGGCTCGGCGTGTTCTTCCAGGGCCTCGTGCCAGAGCGCACCGGCCTGCTGCTGGTCGACAGCGCCATCGCCGGCGACTGGACCGTGTTCAAGGATGCCTTCGGCCACATCATCCTGCCAGCCTGCCTGCTGGGCTACTACAGCCTCGCCTACATCAGCCGGATGACGCGCTCGTTCATGCTGGAGCAGCTGAACTCCGAGTATGTGACGACCGCGCGGGTCAAGGGCCTGTCGGAGCGCAAGGTGATCTGGCGCCACGCCTTCCGCAACATCCGCATCCAGCTCATCACCGTGATCGCCCTGGCCTACGCCAACCTGCTCGAAGGCTCGGTGCTGACCGAGATCATCTTCGCGTGGCCGGGGCTCGGAAGCTACATCACCACCTCGCTGCTGGCCAATGACATGAACTCCGTCCTCGGCGGCACCGTGGTGATCGGCACCATCTTCGTGGGGCTCAACATCTTTTCCGACCTGCTCTACCGCTTCTTCGACCCGAGGGCGAAATGACGGAACTTCCCAACCCCGCCCCCAAGCCAGGCTGGCGCGAATGGCTGCTGACCGATGCGCCCACCTCGCGCCGCCAGGCCCGCGCCGCGGCCTGGTATGCCGGCTGGACCAACCTGCGCGGCAACACGCTGGCGATGTTCGGCCTGCTGGTGCTGCTCTTCCTCATCTTCTGCGCCGCCTTCGCGCCGCTGCTGGCCAGCCACGATCCCTTCTCGCAGGATCTCGGCGCGCGGCTCCTGCCGCCCGGCTCCGAGGGCTACATCCTCGGCACCGACAGCCTGGGGCGCGACATCTACTCCCGCCTGCTCTACGGCGCGCGGATCTCGCTCTACATCGTGGCGCTGGTGGCGCTGGTGGCCCCTCTGCTCGGCCTCATCATCGGCACCATCGCAGGCTACGCCGGCGGCTGGCTCGACGTGGTGCTGATGCGCTTCACCGATATCTTCCTCGCCTTTCCGCGGCTCATCCTGGCGCTGGCCTTCGTGGCCGCCCTGGGCGCGGGGATCGAAAACGCGGTGCTCGCGATCTCGCTCACCGCATGGCCGCCCTATGCCCGGATCGCCCGCGCCGAGACCCTGACGATCCGCAACTCCGACTATATTCACGCCATCCGCCTGCAAGGGGCAGGGGCCGTGCGGATCATCACCCGCCACGTCTGGCCGCTCTGCATCTCGTCGCTGGTCATCCGCGTCACGCTCGACATGGCCGGCATCATCCTCACGGCGGCGGGCCTGGGCTTTCTCGGCCTCGGCGCGCAGCCGCCCTCGCCGGAATGGGGCGCGATGGTCTCGGAGGGCCGCAAGTACATTCTCGATTACTGGTGGGTCGCCACCATCCCCGGCCTCGCCATCTTCGCCATTTCGCTGGCCTTCAACCTGCTGGGCGACGGGCTGCGCGACGTGCTGGACCCCAAGGAGAGCAAGTCGTGAGCGACACCCTGCTCGACGTCGAGAACCTCTGGGTCCGGTTTCCCACCCGCAACGGCATCTTCGATGCGGTGCGCGGCATCTCCTTCTCGCTCGGCCGCGAGCGCCT